>JBOIGA010000031.1:0-20203 GCA_050741875.1 Burkholderiales bacterium | reverse complement strand
CGACGAGGATGGGCGGATTGATTTCTGGAACGGCGCGGCTGATGCGATCGGCAGCGTCGCGTATTACTACTATAGCTTCGGCTGGCGCCCGGGAGCCCCGGTTGTGGAAAGGGCGGAGATCTTCGGGGTTGAAGCGTTACCAACGGCGAGCAATGCTCCCCAACAGACGGTCGCTGAGTTGCAGGCGCTCGGGATTTCAGGCGAATCCGCGCTCGATTGCGACCTGGAAGCGTACCTCGTGTCGCTTGACGTCGATAACGGTTTTGAGCACTGGCTCGGCTTCAACAATTTCTACGTGATCACGCGCTACAACCGCAGCCCCAAATACGCACTAGCGGTATATCAGTTGAGCCAGGCGATACGCGAACAAAAAGAACGGGAAGAGCGCGCAGAATCCGCGCGGCTGATGGGGAACCTCTGATCAAGTCCCGCACGGTCGCGACGGCGGCTTTGCGGGATGAGCTGCGCGACAAGACAGATCGCCCGCGGTGCAGTCGCTGGCGACTGCACGCGTGCGAGCGCCCCAAGGGACGATGCAGCGGCAGCAGCCGCTGCATAGGCCCCGTCCCGAAGGGTTTCGACACGCAAAGACAGCGAAGCTGGGCTTTGCCCCCTTCGCGTGGTGGGCCGTCTACGTCGCCGAGCCCGTGGCAGGCGCTTTGCGCCTGCCAGCGTGCTAGGCCATTCGACGAACGCAGCGGCCAAGCCGCTGCGTAAGGAGTCCGTAGTCCGGCTACTGATCCTCAGCCGCTCGCACGCAAAGACGAGCGAAGCCTGGTCTTTAGCCCGCCTTCGGGTAAAGACCAGCCGAAGCCGGGCTTTGCCCATCTTCGCGGGTAGCCAACCCATTCTCGTCGAAACGCGGTTCACGTGCGACCTAATCAGAGGTTCCCAAGACTAGTTCGTTCGCGATTTAGCCAGAAGTCCGACGCGCTTCACCTGCTCCTTTTGCAGGAGGTCCATGATCTCGACCACGGCTTCGTAACGCACTTTTTTGTCGCCCGCGATGACGACGGGCTGATCGGGATTCGTGGCTTGCTTTTCCTTGATCGCCAGAACGAGCTCGGCTTTGGTGATTTCCCTCGCGGTCGGAGATTTGTTCGGGTCTTTGAGGAGCAGCGTCTGATTTTCCCGCACTGTCACTTCGAGCGGGGCCGAGGGAGCCGTTAAGGATTGCCCGACTTGCGGCAATTCGATTTGCCCCGGATTGATGAGCGGCGCCGTGATCATGAAGATGACGAGAAGCACGAGCATAACGTCAATGTAGGGAACGACGTTGATCTCGTTCATCTGCCGGCGCGAATGGCGGGCCATCATGCGTGCGCCCTCCTTTGCAGGATGTTGGAAAATTCCTCGATGAAAGTCTCGAAGCGGATCGCCAGCCGGTCAATGTCGTGCGTATAGCGGTTGTAGGCAACGACCGCCGGAATCGCGGCGAACAAGCCCATCGCGGTTGCGATCAGCGCCTCGGCGATTCCGGGAGCTACGTGAGCAAGCGTCGCCTGCACGACATTCGACAATCCACGAAACGAATTCATGATTCCCCACACGGTTCCAAACAATCCCACGTATGGGCTTACCGATCCGACCGTCGCGAGAAAGGAAAGATTCGCTTCGAGCCGGTCCATTTCGCGTTGGTACGTCGCGCGCATCGCGCGCCGAGTCCCCTCCATTAGAGCAGCGATGTCAACGTTAGGTTGCCGTTTCAATTTTACGAACTCGCGAAACCCCGCTTCGAAAATTCGCTCCAGCGAGCCCGAGCTGAGGCGTGTATTCGCCGCGTTCTGATACAAAACGTTGAGATCGGTTCCGCTCCAGAAATCGCGCTCGAATTGGTCGGTCTTTTTTGTCGCGCGGCCGATGACGAACATTTTCAAGAAAATGTACCACCACGAAAGGAAAGACACGAAGAGCAAAAGGCCCATGACGAGCTGCACGAGCAGACTCGCGTTGGTGATGAGGTTGAGGAGCGACAGATCCTGCGTAACGTTCATGGGGCGAAAATGGTACTGCGTTGAATGTCTGGAGGGAACCGCTTCACTCGAACAAGCTCGCCGTTCCAGTGGCCGCCGGAGTCGCTAGACCGAAATGGCGATAGGCCGCGACGGTCGCCATGCGGCCGCGTGGCGTACGCTTCAAATACCCCTGCTGGATGAGATAAGGCTCGAGCACGTCCTCGATCGTCTCGCCCTCTTCACCGATCGCCGCGGCAATGTTGTCGAGCCCGACCGGACCGCCGCTGAATTTTTCGATCACGGCGAGCAATAGCTTGCGGTCCATGACGTCGAGCCCGAGAACGTCCACTTCGAGCAAGGCCAATCCCGAATGCGCGACGTCCTTGGTGATCTCGCCTTGCGCCCTGACTTCGGCGAAATCGCGCACGCGTTTTAGGAGCCGGTTGGCCACACGCGGAGTGCCGCGCGAACGTGCGGCGATTTCCAGCGCGCCTTCGGGCGCGATGGCGACGTTGAGCAACTCTGCCGAGCGTGCGACAATTTTCTTGAGCTCGTCGGCCGAATAGAATTCGAGGCGTAAAGTGATGCCGAAACGGTCGCGCAAGGGATTCGTCAGCATTCCGGCGCGAGTCGTCGCGCCGACCAATGTGAAAGGCGGCAGATCGAGCTTCACCGAGCGCGCTCCAGGACCTTCGCCGATCATGATGTCGATCTGAAAGTCTTCGAGAGCCGGGTAGAGAATTTCCTCGACGATCGGACTCAAGCGATGAATTTCATCGATGAACAACACATCTTTCGGTTCGAGGTTGGTGAGCATCGCGGCCAAATCCCCCGCGCGCTCCAGGACTGGACCGGAGGTGTGCTTCAGATTGACATTGAGCTCACGTGCGATGATGTGCGCGAGCGTGGTCTTGCCCAAGCCCGGAGGGCCGAAAAGCAGCACGTGATCGAGCGCCTCTTTGCGCTTCTTCGCCGCCTCGATGAAAATCGAGAGCTGTTCGCGGATCGTTTCCTGGCCAACGTACTCCGCCAGCACGCGCGGCCGGAGTGCGTGTTCGAACGCCTGCTCCTGCGCGGAAAGCGGAGCTGCTGTGATGATTCGATCGGACTCAATCATGTTTCAGTGAGGAGTGAGGCGTGAGGGGTGAGGAGTAAAAATCAAAATCTTCCGCTCTCGACACTCCTCACTCCTCTCTCCTCACGATTTAGATAAAAGCTTGAGCGCCTGGCGAATTCCATCGGCGGTGGCTGAATTGGGCGGCAATTGCTGTGTCGCCCACGCGGCTTCGCGGGCATTATAGCCCAGCGCGATCAGCGCGTTCTCCACGTCGTCGTCATGAGCGCTCTGCGCGGTCTCTTGCGTGGCAGGTAACTTGTCGCGCAGCTCGAGCAGCAACCGGTCAGCGGTTTTCTTGCCGATTCCGGGGATACTCGTGAGAATTCTCGCTTCCTGCGCAACGATGCTTTGCCGAAGATCGTTAACGCTCATGCCGGATAGCACGGCAAGCGCGGTACGCGCGCCAATGCCGCTGATTTTCAGCAGCTGTCGAAATGCCGCGCGTTCGTCTTCGGTGGCAAAACCGAAGAGCAGATGCGCGTCCTCGCGCACGACGAGGTGCGTCAACAGTGCGACTTGTTCCCCGGTGTTGGGAAGCGTGTAAAACGTGCTCATCGGTACGTCAATCTCGTAACCGATGCCGTGCACATCGAGTACGATTTGCGGCGGACGTTTGGCGATGAGGGCGCCCTGGATTCTGCCGATCAAATCACGCGGCCTTTTCGGACCCGCCCCGAGACGAACGCATTCGACTTCGAGTGCGCGTGACAGATGGCGCAGGCGAGCGCATCGGCGCCGTCGGCCGACGGTTTGCCGTTCAAATTGAGCAGCCGGCGCACCATCTCCTGTACCTGTTCTTTGCTCGCGTGGCCGTTGCCGACGACCGCCTGCTTGACTTGCAGCGCGGTGTATTCGTACACGGGCAAGTCGCGCAGCACCGCCGCGCAGATCGCCGCACCGCGCGCCTGCCCCAATGCAAGGGTCGCCTTCGGATTGACGTTGACGAACACTTGCTCGACCGCGATGAGATCAGGTTGATGGCTAGCGATGATTTCGCGCACGCCGTCGAGAATCGTTCTCAGGCGCGAAGCCAACTCACCTTGGCTCGTTTTGACCGATCCGCTAGCGATGTAGTTTAACCGCCGCGAATCGGATTCGATTACGCCGAAGCCAGTGACATTGAGACCGGGATCAATGCCTAGAATACGCAGAGGCGTATTCGCTTCGTTAGGTGCAGTGCGTGTCAAAAAGGAATCGCTCATTGAAGCACGCCAGGGGCAGCCCGGCGGCTGGTTTGGGCCTTTTGGCTCCGGCCAACCTAAAGGTTACCCTTCGCCGAAACTTCGTTTTGCGCGCCAAAACCGAAGGTCTCAGTGGAGGCTAATATGCGAAGCATGTTATGCCGAAACTAAAAGCCCAACGAAAGAAAATGCCGCCCCGCTGCGCCGGTTCTTCGCTTCGCCAAGAACTTCCCTTCCTCCAGTCAAAAAACCCGGGGCGAGCCAACTCGACCTGGCAGTCCGCACACGCCGCGGACTGCTGCGGGACTCGAACAAAGGTCGGCAGCACAGAAGGGGATGAAAATCCAAACCTAGGGCAAGATGCGTCTCGATGGTCACTCTTCGATCACTGCCGTCGTGTAAACACCCTGTACATCGTCGAGATTTTCGAGTGCGTCGAGGAGCCGGCGCATTTTCACCGCATCGTCGCCGGTGATGAAGATTTCGTTAGCAGGCTTCATCGTGATTTCGGCGATCTCGGATCGCAAACCTTTCTTCGCCAGCGACTCTCGCACTGGAACGAAATCGTGCGGAGTCGTCAGTACCTCGATGCTGCCGTCATCCTCGGTCACCACATCGTCGGCTCCGGCGTCGAGCGCCGCCTCCATCACTTTGTTTTCGTCGCTGCCGGGAGGAAAAACCAGTTGGCCGCAATGCTTGAACAGATAAGCAACCGACCCGTCGGTGCCGAGATGGCCGCCGTTTTTGGAAAAAGCATGGCGCACCTCCGCGACCGTACGCGTCTTGTTGTCGGTCAGACATTCGACCAGCACCGCGGCTCCCTGCACGCCGTACCCTTCGTAGCGCACCTCTTCGTAATTCACGCCTTCGAGATCGCCGGTTCCGCGCTTGATCGCGCGCTCGATGTTGTCCTTCGGCATGTTCTGTTCGTTGGCTTTTTCGATCGCGAGACGCAGCCTGGCATTGCTCGCTGGATCGCCGCCAGCCAAACGTGCCGCGACAGTGATTTCCTTGATGAGGCGAGTGAAAATTTTTCCGCGTTTCGCGTCCTGGCGACCTTTGCGGTGCTGAATGTTCGCCCACTTGCTGTGACCCGCCATTTGCGATTCGCTCTTCCAAAATCTTGTTAATATTAGCACTGCCCCTTTCCGCGAAAAAACCAAATTGGAGGATTCTTATGAGCGAGCCTCTTCTCATCGCTAAATCGGATCAAGAGATTTTCCTGCTCCCCGCGCTTGCCAATCGCCACGGACTCATCGCCGGCGCGACCGGAACCGGAAAGACCGTCAGCCTGCAGTCGCTCGCGCAAAGCTTCAGCAAGATCGGCGTGCCGTGCTTTCTTGCCGATGTCAAAGGCGACCTCTCCGGAATCAGCAAGGCGGGCGGCGACCACGCCAAAGTCAAGGAGCGCGTTGAATCGCTCAAGCTCGCCGATTTTCAATACGCTCCTTGCCCTGTCGTGTTCTGGGACGTATTCGGCAAACAGGGCCATCCCGTTCGCGCCACCATTTCCGATATGGGACCGCTTCTCATCTCGCGCATGCTCAACCTGAACGAAGTACAGTCAGGAGTGCTGACGCTCGTGTTCAAGATCGCCGACGACAACGGGTTACTGTTGCTTGACTTGAAAGATCTGCGCAGCCTGCTCAAGTTTGTCGGCGACAACGCCAAGAACTTCACGACCGATTACGGCAACATCTCAGCCGCGAGTATCGGCACGATTCAGCGCGGACTGCTCGCCCTCGAAGAGGACGGCGGCGATCAGTTCTTCGGCGAGCCCGCGCTCAATATCGAAGACTTGATGCAGACCGATTCGAAGGGCCAAGGCGTCGTCAATATCCTCGCCGCCGACAAGCTTTTCGAGAAACCGAAGGTCTACGCGACGTTTCTGTTGTGGCTCGTTTCCGAGCTGTTTGAAAATCTACCCGAAGTCGGCGACCCGCAGAAACCCAAGCTTGTTTTCTTTTTCGACGAAGCGCATTTACTCTTCAGCGATGCTCCCGACGCGCTTTTGGAAAAAATCGAACAGGTCGTCCGCCTTATTCGCTCGAAAGGCGTCGGCGTTTATTTCGTCACGCAAAATCCGATCGACATTCCCGACAAGGTCGCGGCACAACTCGGCAACCGCGTTCAGCACGCGTTGCGTGCTTTCACTCCGCGCGATCAGAAGGCGGTCAAATCAGCCGCGACGACGATGCGGGCGAATCCGAAACTGGACGTCGAGAAAGCGATCACCGAGTTAGGCGTCGGCGAAGCGCTGGTGTCGTTGCTCGATGAAAAAGGCCGGCCGGGAGTGGTTGAGCGCGCTTTCATCATTCCGCCCGGCTCGAAGCTCGGGCCGATCACTCCTGCCGAGCGCGAGAGCATCACCAAGCAGTCGGGTCTGTTTGGCACTTATGAGCAGACGGTTGATCGCGAATCGGCTTACGAGAAGTTGAAGCAGGCGACCGAAGCCAAGCAGGCGCAGCAGCCCGCGCAGCAAGCGCCCCAGCAAGGCAAAACAATCCTCAAACAAGAATCAGCTCCTGCCACGGGAACCGCCGAGACACAAGGCGGCTGGGGAGAATTGTTGGGCAACGTGCTTGGCACTGGCGGTTCGTCGCGCCGGCAAGGAGTCATTGAAGCGATGGCGAAAAGCGCGGCGCGCACGGTGGGCACGGAAGTCGGAAGGCGTGTGATGAGGGGAGTGCTTGGCTCGATCTTGGGAGGCCGGCGATAGGCTCGGCCCACTCACAACAAGCGTCGCATCAACCTGTTTTGAGGGAACTAAGTCGTAAACAGGAACGTCGTTAAGAAATAAGCAGACACCGAGGATAAATATGAGAAAGAGAAACGTCGCTCTAATCTCGTCGGCTGCGGTAGCGCTCGCATCCGCCGGAATCGCATGGGTGCTCGGGAAACGTAAGAGTTCGCGAACGTCTCCGCTGGAGATTGCACCGCTTCCCGAAAATCGTGCTTTCGACCGGGAAGAGAACATCGAATATTTGAGACACAACTACCCCGAACGGGAATACCAGCACCCTTCCCCTGCGGCCCCTCAGCCGGATAGCGCGCAAGAACGAATCGAGAAGGATGCACCGCTGCGCGGATTTCACGGCGGTTAAGCTTTACTAGATTTCATCCGTCTCACCGGCGATAGAGACTGCCGGTTTGTAACTTTCTTTCTTGCCCACGAGCCTTAACGCTCGCGCCGGCATCGAGTTGAGAGGAAAATCGGGCTGAATCCGAGCAAGCCCATGTACCCGGCGCGCCCATGAAAATCATCGCCGTCCGCGAACAGACTTTCCCCATCAGCTCTCCAATTCGCAACGCCTACATTGATTTCAGCCGCATGACCTTGTCGCTGGTCGCGGTCGTCACTGATGTGGTGCGCGATGGAAGACCAGTCGTCGGATACGGATTCAATTCCAACGGCCGTTATGGACAGGGCGCGCTGATCCGCGAGCGCTTCATTCCGCGATTGCTCGAAGCGAAACCGGAATCGCTGCTGAACGGCGAGGGCGACAACTTCGATCCGAACAAAATCTGGGCATGCCTGATGCAGAACGAAAAGCCCGGCGGGCACGGCGAGCGCTCTGTTGCCGTTGGCACGCTCGACATGGCGGTCTGGGACGCGGTTGCGAAGATCGCCGGCGTTCCGCTCTATCGCCTACTCGCTGAAAAATATGGCGACGGCGCATCCGACGAGCGTGTATTCGTCTATGCGGCAGGTGGCTACTATTTCCCTGGAAAGGATCTGACTGCGCTGCAAGACGAAATGCGCAGCTATATTGATGGCGGCTACACTCACGTCAAAATGAAAATTGGTGGCGCGACGCTTGACGAGGATTTGCGCCGGATTGAGGCAGTCCTGGAGGTCGTGCCCTCACCCGATCGGCTCGCAGTGGACGCAAACGGACGCTTCGATCTCGAAACGGCAATTGAGTACGCGCAAGCGCTCCAACCTTTCAATCTTTTCTGGTACGAGGAAGCGGGCGACCCGCTCGATTTCGAATTGCAGGCGAAGCTTGCGCAGCATTACCGAAACAGCATGGCGACCGGAGAAAACCTTTTCTCGATGCAGGATGCGCGCAATCTGATTCGCCACGGTGGAATGCGTCCGGATCGCGACTGGTTGCAGTTCGATTGCGCGTTGTCGTATGGGCTTGTCGAATATCTGCGGACGCTTGCGATGCTAAAAGAACACGGCTGGTCGTCGCGGCGCTGCATTCCCCACGGAGGACATCAGTTGTCGCTCAATATGGCGGCAGGATTGAAGCTTGGCGGCAACGAGTCGTATCCGGATTTGTTTCAGCCTTTCGGCGGATTCTCCGATGGCGTTGGAGTGGAAGACGGGTACGTGCGCAGGCATGACACTCCGGGAATCGGCTTTGAAAGCAAGTCCGATCTTTACGCGCTCATGGAACCGCTCGGAGAGCAATGAGCTCGCTGGAAACGTGGGAACTCTTGAGCTACATCGTCACGGTTCTTGGCCTACCTCTGCTTATTTTTATTTTTGTTTACGAGCAGCGCAAGGAGCGCAACAACGAGGAAGAGGAAGTGCACCAGCTTTTGTCCGACTCGTACAACGATTTTCTCAAGCTCGTGATCGCCAATCCCGATTTGAAGCTGCGCTCGCAGGCCGCGCATCCCGACCTCACAGACGAGCAGCGCGAGCGCATGCTCATCATTTTCGACATGCTGATTTCGCTCTTCGAACGCGCGTACCTGCTCACCTACGAGGACGACATGTCGGAGAAACAGCTTCGCCGCTGGCATTCATGGGAGGACTTCATGCGCGAGTGGTGCCGCCGCGCCGACTTCCGCGCCCAGCTTCCCGAGTTGCTGCAAGGTGAAGACAAGGACTTTGCCGAATACATCACCAATCTGGCGAAGCAAGAAACCCCTCTCCTTGAACGGCTTGCTTAGTCCCCGTATAGTTCGTTGGCATTTTTGGCAACCACAAAAGGAAAAGCCATGAAAAGATTGATCGCACTCACCGTGCTGCTGTTCTTCCCCATCGTTCTCTGGGCCGCCGCGAAAACTTTGAAAGTGACCGAGACGGCCGAAATCGCGGCGCCGCCCGATGCCGTCTGGGCCAAGGTCAAAGACTTCAACGGGCTGCACACCTGGCACCCCGCAGTGAAGAAAGCCGAGATCGTCGAAGGCGAAAACAACAAGAAAGGCGCGGTGCGTGTGTTGACGCTCGGAGACGGCGGAACGATCAAGGAAAAGCTTCACACTCACAACGATAAAGGCAAGAGCTTCAAGTACAGCATTATCGAAGGCGTTCTGCCCGTGAGCGATTATGTTTCGACGGTGAAAGTCAAACCCGGAAACGGCGGCGGTTCGCTGGTCCAGTGGCAGGGTAAGTTCAAACGCAAAGATACGGGCGACAAGCCTGCGGAAGGGCAGGACGACAAGACCGCGGTAGACACGATTACGAGCGTCTACAAAGCCGGGTTAGAATCTGAAGAAGATTGCCGAAAAGAAGTAATCCATAGAGCGAATAGTCATTCTTCCTTCGTGCCCGGATGACAGCTCTCTCTAATCTATTCGAGAACAACCGGCGCTGGGCGCAGGCAATGACCAAAGCCCAGCCCGATTTTTTTTCCGAACTCACCAAGCAGCAAACGCCGAAATATTTGTGGATAGGATGCTCGGACAGCCGCGTGCCCGCGAATCAAATCGTCGGGCTCCCGCCGGGAGAATTGTTCGTTCATCGCAACGTTGCGAACCTGGTCATCCACACCGATTTGAATTGTTTGTCGGTTCTTCAGTACGCACTCGATGTCCTCAAGGTCGAGCATGTCATCGTTACTGGCCACTACGGTTGCGGCGGTATAGCCGCGGCATGGCGCGATTCGTCGCATGGCCTGATAGACAACTGGCTGCGCCATATTCAAGACTTGCGCGACCGTCATCGCGCGCTGCTTTGGACCGCAAGTTCGCACGCTGAAGCAATCGATTGCCTATGTGAGTTGAACGTCATCGAGCAGGCCCTAAATGTGTGCCGCACGACAGTCGTGGAGGACGCCTGGAGGCGCGGCCAAAAGGTGACCGTACACGCCTGGGTCTATAGCGTCGCCGACGGGCTTTTGCGCGACCTTAATTTCTCCATCAGCGATCCCGCCGACACCGACCGCATTTTCAATCAGGCGCTCGCTTCGCTGCCCTCGGTTTTGACTTCACAGCGCTGACGAGCAGTCATCGCCCCTGCGAAGGCCGCGTCCGGCGAAGCCATAGTCGGGCAGCGTGATGATCTGCTTTCGATGTTGATGCAGGCACGCGACGAGGACGGTAACGCGATGAGCGACATTGCACGATGAAGCGGTAACCATGTTGCGGCCGGACACAACTACCGCGCTCAATCCTACGTGGACGTGGTCTTTGTTGGCGCAGCACGCGTAACTCGAGCAAGAGCTGGCCGCTAAACACCACGCGGACCCGCGTCAGACGGAACTCTGCGTTAAGTGGCGGGTCAAGGCGCGACGCATCCGACCGCGGGCGCATGAATTGCGGGCGGGAAAGTCGTACCATTCGATTTGCTGATCTTCATCGCGAATAGGTTTCTGCGCCGATTGTCAGCGATGAGATATCGCAGGCTATGGTGGTCACAATGACAGCACGTGATGAACCGGACTTTTCGCGCGGGGAGAACGCCTCCGTGCTCCGCCATAACTTCAACGAAGTCGATCGCAACGCTCGGCGTTTCCTCCGGCGTGATGCGCGAATGCACTTCTCTCTGGCATGTCTCTTTTCCTTCGCCTTGATTTGTCTGCCTGGCTGCGCCGGCTCTAGCGATGGACTTCCGGTGGACTTCGGTGCTTCGCAGATACCACCTGGCGATCCTGCGTACCGTACGGAGGTCCAGATCAAATACCTGGGCGCCGGTGGAGTGCTCATAAAACGAGGGGAGGATGTTCTGCTCACCGCCCCCTTCTTCTCCAATCCCTCCTTGCTGCGTATGGTTTTCGGCGAGATCAAATCGCTCCCCGAACAGGTAAATCGTTTCCTGGGTTCGACGGGCGATGACCTCGCGCCCGCGACCGCCGTCTTGGTAGGGCACGCCCACTACGACCACCTGATGGATATGCCTTACATCAAGAAAAAGTACTTGCCGAACGCGAAAATCTACGGCAGCGAAACGATGAAAAACATACTAGCGGGAGATCACACCCTGATGCCCGACGATGTCGTGTCCGTAGAAAGAGACGTCGTCGGCAATGCCAAGCAACCCGGAAGATGGTGGGATGCCAGCCAGCGGTTACGCTTCATGGCCCTGACGTCCGAGCATGCCCCCCATATTGCGGGCTTGAAGTTCTTCAAGGGAAAATACCCCGAACCCCTGCAAGAACTCCCTACCCGTGCCTGGGGTTGGCGCGAAGGCCAGACGCTGGCCTACCTCATCGAATTCTTGAGCGCTGATGGCAAGACGGTCGAGTTCCGCGTTCACTACCAAGACGCGGCGAGCAATGCCCCGCTCGGCTTTCCGCCGCCGTCCAACGATCCTAAAGAACGTATCGACCTCGCCATCGTCTGCATGCCCGGCTTCGATGAGGTCGAAAAGTATCCCGAGGAGATCGTCGATCGGTTGCAGCCGCGTTTCGTGGTCATCATCCACTGGGAGAATTTCTTTGACCGACTGCCGGATGATCCGCGAGACTTGCGTGTCGTACCGGCGCAGGACGCGGAGCGCTTCCTCGCGCGGCTCAAAACGAAACTTCCAGAAGATGCCGTCTTCAAGCTGCCGGCGCCGGGCGCATGGATGCGCTTTGCTCCCTGAAACTCCAATGCCTGCCCCCGCTTCTCATCACTCCGGTTCGAGTCTCACTCGGTGGGACGAGTCTCGCGTACTGCGGCAGTTGGGACCATCGTGATAAACGCCGATCAAACTGACTTGCAGTTGCTGGCCAAAGCCAAGATCGCCGGAAGCGATGCGCGCATCCTGGTGGTCGATGATCAAGAGGACAATGTCCGGCTTCTCGCCGATCTATTGGTTTGTCATGAATACTCGGTCGAGACAGCGCTCAGCGGGCAGGACGCCCTGAATGCCGTGGATCGATCCGCACCGGATCTGATTCTGCTTGACGTGATGATGCCCGGTTTATCCGGTTTGCAGGTTCTTCGCCGACTCCGCGCCGACCATCGATTCGCGATGCTGCCAATCGTGCTTGTGACGGCGCTTGATCCCGAGGTCGAGCGCATCAGGGGTCTGGAAGCCGGCGCCGACGACTTCGTGACCAAGCCCATCAACAGCCACGAACTCCTTGCTCGTGTACGCTCGTTAGTGCGAGTCAAGCATCTGTTCGACCGGGTTGAAGCGACGTCTGCGGAGCTGAAGCAACTGAATGGCGAGCTGGAACGGCGCGTCGCTGCCAAGGTTGCCGAAGTGGAGCGTCTTTCCAAGCTGAAGCGCTTCCTCGCGCCTCAGGTGGCCGCGCGTGTTGCCGGTGATGACTTGGAATCGGTGCTCGCGTCGCACCGAACGGACATCGCCGTGGTGTTTTTCGATTTGCGCGGTTTCACTGCATTCTCCGAGCGTAGTGAGCCCGAAGATATCATGCGTGTATTGCGTGAGTTCCACCACGCGATCGGGACGCAGTCCCAGCGATTTGCCGGCACGATAGAACGTTTTGTCGGTGATGGCGCCATGGTTTTCTTCAACGACCCGGAGCCCATCTCCGATCCTTGCGTTGAGGCAGCCAAGTTTGCGCTCGCCGTATTTGAAGCGTGTCAGCTGCCGTTGGAGCGCTGGCGCCGCGAAGGGTTCGAACTTCACGTAGGATCGGGCTTGGCGTATGGGTACGCGACGCTTGGCCCGATCGGGTTCAGCGATCGCTATGATTACGGTGTAGTGGGTACGGTTACCAACCTGGCCGCGAGGTTATGCGCCGAAGCTCGTGGTGGGGAAATCATTGCGAGTGCTCGCGCTGCCGCGGCACTGTCGGAATCGTTCCGCAAGGAACCGGTTGGACCGCTGACGCTCAAAGGTTTTCGCGATCCGGTGCACGCGTTTCGGCTGTCCGCAGCGCGTTGAGGTGATGCTGTCGTCAGCCGTGGCCGGACAGTCATGACCGCTCACCCGCCAGAAGCCGCCTGATTTTGTCGAGCAATCGAGTGAAAACGATGGGCTTCGTTTCGAAGTCGTCACAGCCCGCCGCGTATGCCTTGGCCCGGTCCTCCGCCATCGTGTGCGCGGACAGCGCGACGATCGGAATGCGACGAGTAGCGGAATTCGCCTTGATGAGACGTATCGCCTCGAAGCCATCCATGACGGGCAGATACAAGTCCATCAACACCAGATCGGGTGCTTCCCGTACCGCGAGCTGCACACCCTGCGCGCCATCGGTGGCGACGATGGTCTCGAGGTCGCTCTCCAGCTCCAACCAAGTCTTGAGCAATGCGACGTTGTCCTCATTGTCCTCGACATAAAGAATCTTGAACATTTCCGCGCCCGGTTCGAAAGAATCGAGTTAAGCCTTTGCTTGGCCGCGCCCGGTGAGGTGATTGAGCGTGTCGACCAGGAGATTGTGGTCTACGGGCTTGGTCAGGCATGCAGCCGCTCCAAGAGAGAAGCCCTTCTTAAGCTCGCTACCGACCGCCGCAATGATGATCACCGGAACGACGCACAGTTCGGGATCGCTTTTCAGCGCCGCAAGTACCGACCATCCATTTAAACCCGGCATTACGATGTCAAGGGTAATCGCCGCGGGATTGAGCTCTCGCGCACGCCGCAACCCTTCCAGGCCATCGGCCGCAGTCGCCGTGGCAAACCCGTGACGGGTGAGACGATCGACCAGGAGTTCACGTGACATCGGATCGTCGTCGATGATGAGAACGGCCCCTGCCTTGGGCGCCGGCAACTTCATTCCGGCCGCGGGCATTGCCTGTTTCGGCTCCGGCGTTGCACCATCCAGTTCCGGCGCCGGACTCTCGGGAAACCGCGCGGTGAACGTGGACCCCTTTCCCAATTGACTCTCGACGGTCAAGTCACCGCCCATGGCCCGGCAGATGCGGCGACTGATCGCGAGGCCGAGCCCAGTCCCACCGAACTTCCGTTGCGTTGCCGCATCTCCCTGGGAAAATTCCTCGAACAGTTTTTCCTGCTGCTCCGGCGCGATGCCGATGCCCGTGTCCGTCACGGCCACGTCTATCCACTTCCGTCCCTCTGCCTGCACTTGCACGATCGATACTTCCACCCGCCCACGTTCGGTGAACTTGCAGGCATTGGAGAGGAGGTTTAAGACGACCTGTGTCAGCCGCTTGGGATCGGTACGAAGAGGAGTGAGAGCGGCGGGACAGACAACGCTGACGGCATTCCCGTTTTGCTCGGCAAGTGACCGCGTGGTTTCCACGACGTCGCGCACCAGCGCTGCCACATCGACGTCCTCATACAGGAAACTTGTTTTCCCCGCCTCGATTTTCGCCAAGTCCAGAAGATCGTTGATCAGATTGAGCAGGTGGCGGCCTGCCCGCAAGATGCGCTCCAGCGGCTCCTTTGCGGATTGCGTCGCGAAACGCTCGGGGCGCTGTGTCATTAGTTCGGAATATCCGATGATCGCATTAAGCGGGGTGCGCAGCTCGTGGCTCATCGTTGCGAGGAATTGGGATTTCGCACGGCTGGCTCGCTCCGCTTCCAGGCGAGCGCGCTCGGCGATCTCGATGAGCAACTGGTTCTCGAAGCGGCGACGAATGGACTCGTCGATCAAACGATTGATCTTGCGCCCGAAGGTCATCGCCATAACCATGGCGATGATCAACGGGACGGCCAGTGCAATCTGCTCGCTGTGTCCGCTTACAAGTGAACGCACGATGAATGGCAGAAGCACCAGCACGACCAGCGGGTAAAAGGCGGGGGCAAACAGGGAAATCGTGGGAATCGTGAGCGACACGACGCCAAAGAGAATGAGGCACAGGTAAACCTGGGCGACCGTGGATTCGGGCACATAAAACAGCAGACCGGCGCTTCCCCAGATGCAGCCGGCAATTGTCGTGGCGAGAATGTACAGATGTCCCCAGCGTCGCGACTGTGAGACATCTGGATTGGCCGCCAGGTACCGCCGATAGGTGTAGATGCGAAAAGCCTGATGAACAACCAGCACGCCGCCCCATATCAACAAAATTGCGTGTGGTACGGCATCCCACATCACCGTGATCAGGAACGCGCCGGCAAACAGGGAGCCGCCCGACGTAGTCGGCGAGTGCAGATACACCATGCGTATCTGCTCCGCCCGAACACGTTCCCCGAGGTCCGAGTGTGCGGTCTCCAGCTTCGTCGTTTCCGGACTCATGTCTGCTTGTTTCATTCCGGCAGCCTGTTTCAGGTAGCGACCGATTCGGCCACGTCCGGGCTCATTCGAGGAAGACGCGGTCCGAACACCACCCGCGAATTTCGCCACTGAGGCAGCAACGCACCAACTTCGTCGGTCACTCGCCATGGTTCAAGAAGTTCGCGACGCTGCGCCTGTGACTTGAAGTCGGCATCGGTCAAGGGCACTGACTCCGGAGGGGCGGCATCCGTGCCCGCAATGTAAGTTCTCCCAGGGAAGCCAGACGCGGTTGGCTGCGGCGTAGCCATTTCCAGGATGTCAATTAGCGCGGGAAGCCAATGGCCTCCCGCCAGGAGACGCGGCACGTCATTGGCAATCTTGACCAGCCGCCGCCTTGCCGAGAACACCTCGCGCGTCACCTCGCGATACGCGGCAATGAATTCATCGACCGACGATTTCCGAGGCCTTACCGCCAGTGTGTATCCCGCCAAATCCCGCAATAAAACATTGGGCATGAATGCGGGGGGACGCGTTTGACGCCCAAGTGTGTGGAAATGGGGCGTACCGGGTATCGGAGACTCAAAGGAAATAAATGTTGGGACATGAAGACCGCATCGGGTCAGATTTTCCGGAATGCGTCGAATGTCCTCCGGTGTGTCGGACAACGGACTAACCAGGAGTCCCGAAATGATCAGAATCCCGTGTTTGCGGCAAAAGTCCAGCGCGAAGCGCATTTTATGAATCACGTTCTGGTATTTGCGCATGTCGGCAAGCGTGCCGGGGTTGAAGCTTTCCAACCCGACAAACAAGGCGCGACATCCGGACCGCGCCATCGTGCGGACAAGCTCCGGGTTTGCAATGACGTTGAAAGTGACTGCGCTGTACCACTGGATCCGCAAGGGCTTGAGGGCGTCGCAAAGCGCTCGCAGGTATGGCAGGTTGCCTCCGATGTTATTGTCGCAGAAGCCGACGATTCGTCGCTTGTATGCCGGTACCGTGTCCGCGAGCATGTGCTGAGCAACGACGATGTCCCGCACGACCGCTTGGATCGGACGAGTTTGATGTCGCGTGCCTAGTCCTGTCAGCACACAGAACTCGCAGGAAAACGGGCAGCCGCGTGTCGCCTCGAAAAACAGGGCATGGTGTTTCTTTCCTGGAAACAGATCGAAGCGCGGCGTCTTCACCAATTCGGGCGCATACGCTGAAGATACATACCGCTTCCTGAGGGAATTGGCGCAGAAATCCGAATAGACTTGCGGGACCAAATCTTCCGGATCGCCGACAACCACGGCGTCGAACCACGGTTCGCAGAGTTGCGGGAAGCTGGACGCGAACGATCCTCCGATGACGGTCTTGGCTCCCCGGCAACGCCAAAAGTGAGAAATCTGCCGCGCCCGATCCATATCGGAGTGCATTGACGAAATGAATAGCAGATCGTAATCGCGCTTCCAATCGAGATCTTGAGAGGTTTCGTTGATGACCTCGATCTCGATGTCGCGTGGAAGAAGCGCCGCGAGCAGTGGTCCGATCTGGGGCTGAACCGAATGAGAATTCTTCCTTCCACGCCGGTGATAGTCGACGAACACCGAAATGATCCCGACCCTCATTACGCCCCCCTTTTTGTTGGCTCTTGGTTTCGCTCAGTCCTGCAGAGGTCCACTGGTTGGTGGATAGTTGTGTTAAAAATTACCAACTGGCTGGTTGGCGCCGGTCCGCGTGACCCAGCGCTTCGCCGCGCTGTACCGCTCGAACCGCGTTTCGATATCTTCAGTCATCCAGCCTCACGCAGAAGTCGAAAGACACACTATCATGATTGTTAACACAGTAGAGATAGACAAATCAAGTCGCAACCGCAGCCCGGTAGAATCGCGGAGCTGCGTGATTTTCCCGAGGTAGTACCCGGCTAAAGACCGCTTGTGACCAGCAACTGATTTGCATTCGTAACCAAGTCCATTTCCTCTGAGTTGAGGGTATCGGTGAACAGCATCTTTCACGAAGGCCGTAACTGCCGGCGGATCGCCCAGGCAAACCGTGTCGCCTTCGTGACCGACGGCGAGGATTATTTCAGGACTTTCATGCGCGCGGCGGAGCGAGCGCATGAATCCATCATTCTGCTCGCCTGGGATTTCAACAGCCGCGCCCGCCTGCGCTTCGATGCGCATGATGACGGTGCGCCGGACATGTTGGGCGATTTTTTGAACTGGCTGGCCAAGCGCAACCGCAAACTTCGGATCTACATTCTCGATTGGGATTTTCCGATGATCTATGCGACCGATCGCGAAGTCCCGGCGCTGGTCAGGCTCGGGTGGGGATGGAAGCCGCACCGCAGGGTACATTTGAAATTCGACAACACGCACCCGCCCGGCGGATCACACCACCAGAAAATCGTCGTCATTGACGACGCCATCGCTTTCTCCGGCGGCCTCGATCTTACCTGTCAGCGCTGGGACACGACGGGCCATACCGCGAACGATGCGCGCCGCGTGACCGAAGACAAACCCTATCCGCCTTTTCACGACCTCATGATCGCCGTAGACGGTGACGCGGCCCGCGAACTTGGCGTCATCGTCCGCGAGCGCTGGGCTTGTGCCACAAAGAAGGAAATTCCGGCGGTCCGCGGCCAGCGCGATCCCTGGCCGGCCGAGCTTGATCCCGAGCTCAGGGACATTCCGGTCGCGATCTCCTGCACTGCGCCGGAATGCGAGCCGCACGCGGAAGCACGCGAGATCGAGGCGCTCTATCTCGACATGATCGCGCGCGCCAAACGCACGATGTATATCGAGAACCAGTATTTCACCGCGCACAAGCTTGGCGAAGCCTTGGCCGCGCGGCTCACCGAAAACGGGGGACCCGAAATCGTCGTTGTAACCAGGCTGCTCAGCCATGGATGGTTGGAGGAAACCACCATGGGTGTCCTGCGCAACAACATGATCAAACGCCTGCGCGCGGCCGACAACGAAGGGCGCTTTCATGTCTACTACCCGCACATGCCCAAGCTCGCGGAAGGAACCTGTATTGACGTGCATTCAAAAATGATGGCGGTTGACGACGAATTTTTACGTATCGGCTCGGCCAACTTCGCCAATCGTTCGATGGGACTGGACACCGAATGCGACCTCGCGATCGAGGCGCGCGGCGATGAGAAAATTGCGCGCGCGATCCGCGATTTTCGCAACCGTTTACTGGCCGAGCACCTCGGTGTGGAGGCGGGCGAAGTCGCGCGCGAAATAGAAAGCAAAGGCTCGATCCAGCGCGCGATAGAGGCGCTGCAAAGCGAAGGGCGGACGTTGCTGCCGCTGACCAATCTGGAGGAGTACTCCGACGTTGCGATCGGCTTGGCGGAAATGACCGATCCCGAGCGCGCGGTCGGTCTCGATCAACTGATGGCGCAATTCTCGTTCGGGGCGGAATTTCACCGGACGCCGCGCGTGTTCGCAAAGATCGGGCTTGCCACCGCGTTGACCGCCGGTCTCGCGGCGGCATGGCGATTCACTCCGCTCAGAACAATGTTGTCGAAGGGAGAGCCCGAGAATCTGCTTGCGCGTGTTTGGAAGAGACTACGGCAGTAACCGGGTCAACCACCCCGCTCTTTCGGGCACCCCTCCTTGAAAGGAGGGGAAAAGCACCCCGCCCTCACTACCTGCCTGCGGAGACCCACTCAAACGCCGGGAACTGGACCCCGGCTATTGACTCACGTAAATGGCTAACGGCTCGGTAGTGAGGGACACGTCATTCCGGCGAAAGCTGGGATCCAGCGCCAGCAGAAATACCACTGGGTCCCGGCTTGCGCCGGGACGACGAAACTGTGTTAGTCAGTCCGCAACGCTCAAAAAAATAGCCAACGGCGCCTTTTCCTCCGCAACTTCGTGCCGAAGTCGCGCGGGAAGTGCGACTTCGCGGATTCGATATGCGCCGCCAAGCGTTTCGCTACCGACTCGAGCCTATCTCGCATCAGCAAGGGCGCCGCGCGGCGCTTCCGGACAAACCTTCCTGGCGGCGCGATCTGCCGCAATAGACCGCCTATGACCAAGCCCGTTGTTGCGATCAGCGCCAACTGCTTGAGCGGGTGCGGTGCGGAGGTTTTTTGGGCTAGCGCGGGAATTTCGTAAGTTTCTGTCGTGCGCAATGGACGAAGCCGCGATTCGGGCAAAGTCGTTGAAGCTTCAAGCGACGCCTTTTCCCTGGCTTCGAAAAGGTCTGCCGACCTATGGGGCGAGCCAGGAACCGATTGCGGTTTGGGTTCACCCGCCAGCGAACCGCACTGGTGCGCGTACGCCCGGGTGAATTCAGCGCCAAGCAGGAAGATCTGGGAAGAGTAGTAGACCCACACCAGCAGCACCACCAGCGAGCCAGCGGCGCCGAATCCGGAAGTCACGCCGCTTTTTCCCAGATATAGACCGATGAGAAACTTGCCGATCGTAAACAAAATCGCCGTCACCGTCGCGCCAATCCACACGTCATGCCAACTGATTTTCACGCTCGGGAGGATCTTGTAGATCATTGCGAATAGGCCGGTGATAATGGCGAGGCTCACCACGAGATTGACCACTTGCAGCAGCGCTTCCCACCCACCGAAAACCGGGCCCCACCATTGACCCAGCGCCGAAATCGCCGCGCTCAATACCAACGACACCAGTAATACGAAGCCTATTCCGAGCACCATGCCGAACGACAAAAGCCGGGTTCGCACCAACGCCA
>JBOIGA010000030.1:0-20608 GCA_050741875.1 Burkholderiales bacterium | reverse complement strand
GGTCCACGCAGCTCCCTGCGCGCGAGTGAGCTTGAAAGGGAGCGATGATACGAGGTCGCGCGTGAGCCGGCCCCGGGGTTTCAGCAAGGGCGCACCGCGTTCGCGCGTTTTGCGGCGCGCCAGCCGCAGCGATAATTGCTGCGCCAAAAGCTCATCGAATTTTATTCGCTGCCACGCCGGGTGCGAGCGGCTCTCGAGCGCGTCGGGATCAATATCGGGAGGCGGATGATGCAGTAACCGAACGCTCGTTTCGAATTCGGGCAAACCCAGTGCGCAGAGCAGTTTCTTCGGCAAGGTATCGGAAAGATCGAGCCGATCGAGCGCCGCGGCAATCTGCTTTCGCAAATTTGCTTGCGAGATTCCCGCGGCGGCGGGATAGATGGGAGTCAATGACTCCGGGAGCGCGCTATGCTCGCGCAAAACTTTGTAGCGCGGATGCACCATTTCGGCGCCAAAAAATCCGCCTCGCACTTCGCCAAACGCGCGAATGCGTTCGCCTTTTGCCAAGGCTTTCGCTTGGCTCGGATAGAAAGTGAAAAAGCGCAAAAAAAGCTCGCCGGAATCATCGGCGATCTGGCAAACGAGCTGGCGACGCGGCCGGTATTGAATCGACGACTTGAGGACTATGCCCTCGATCTGCGCGGCGGTACCCGGCGCAAGATCGGCGATGCGAGTGATTTTGGTTTCATCCTCGTAGCGAATCGGAAGATGTAAAACGAAATCGAACTCGCGTTGAATTCCGAGTTTGTCGAGAGACGAGGACTGAGGACTGGAAGGCGAGGACTTAGGATTTAGGACTGAGGACTTGGAAAGCGAGGACTGAGGACTGAGGACTGAGGACTGAGTTTGTGATTTCGCGCGGGTTTGCACTTAGTCCGGGACCCCGGGCGCTTAGTCGTGGAGTACTAAAATGGCGTCCATCTCAACAAGCGCGCCTTTGGGAAGCGCGGCGACGCCGACCGCGGCGCGAGCGGGGTAAGGTTCCTTGAAATGCCTCGCCATGATCTCGTTCACTTTGGGGAAGTGCGCGAGATCGGTGAGATAGACGTTGAGCTTGACGACGTCATTCAAATTTCCCCCCGCGGCTCGCGCGACCGCGGAGAGATTCTGAAAAACTCGCTCGATCTGCGGGTCAATTCCTTCGACAAGTTGCATTGTCTTCGGGTCGAGGCCGATCTGCCCTGAGAGATAGACGGCGCCGCCCGCGGCAACTGCTTGTGAATAGGTGCCGATCGCTTGCGGCGCGTCGGCAGTAGAGATTGTTTTTCTGCTCATCTCGCAAACCTTCGTGGATTAAAATGTGTCTCCATCAAAGCAGCATAGCGTAAATGACGGCGATCATCACCAACCTGGAGAAGCTGCTGGCGAGCGGAAAGGACAGCGCGATTTTGCGCTTCTCGCTGGGCAGCGAATATCTGAAGTTGGGCGATGCTGACGCCGCGGTCGAGCATCTCAAACGCGCCGTAGAGCACGATCGAAACTATTCGGCGGCGTGGAAACTTTTGGGCCGGGCGCTGCAAGCCGCGGGAAAGAGCCAGGATGCGCTCGAAGCCTATCGTGAAGGCATCGCCGTCGCCGAAAAAAAAGGCGATAAGCAAGCGGCGAAGGAAATGAGCGTGTTCGCACGCCGCTTGCAGTCTGGCCGCTAGTTTCCAGCGCAGCCACCGAGTCGCGGGCGGGACTTGGCGCGGCGCATTATAATTGCGGCCAAGTCATTCAAAGTCATGCAGCTTTTCTCATGCAGCTTTTCGCTTTCGGTCTCAACCATCACAACGCGCCGCTCGCCGTGCGCGAGCACTTCGTTTTCGCGCCCGAATCGTTGAGCGAAGCGTTGCGCGATCTCAAGGCTCGCCCGGGGATCGAGGAGGCCGCGATACTCTCTACCTGTAATCGCACCGAGGTTTACTGCCACACCTATGACCCCGAGCGCGCGATTGCCTGGCTCGCGGATTATCGCAACGTCAATGATGGTCACTACAAGTCGTATCTGGAGACATGGTCCGACGAACTCGCGGTGCGCCACGCTTTTCGCGTCGCCTCCGGCCTCGATTCGATGGTGCTGGGCGAACCGCAAATTCTCGGGCAGTTCAAGCAAGCGGTACGCTGCGCGGAAGCCGCGGGCACTCTGGGCGTGCTGCTGCACAAGCTTTTTCAACGCTCGTTTTCAATCGCTAAAGCCGTGCGAACACAAACCGAAGTCGGCGCCCGCACCGTTTCGATGGCCGCGGCGGCAGTCAAACTTGCCGAACGCATCTATCCGAGCATCTCCGCGCAAAGCGTGCTGTTGATCGGCGCAGGAGAAATGATCGAGGCCGCCGCGGCTCACTTCGCGGCGAAAAAACCGAAAGCGATCACGGTCGCCAATCGAACGCTCGAACGCGGACGCGAACTCGCGGAGCGGTTTAAAGGCGAAGCGATTGTGTTGAGCGATCTTTCCGCGCACTTGGCGCGGCACGATATCGTGGTGACCTGTACTTCAAGCTCCCTGCCGATCATCGGCAAGGGGCTCATCGAGCGCGCGCTCAAAGCTCGCAAGCACCGGCCCCTGTTTATCGTCGACCTCGCGGTGCCCCGTGACGTCGAGCCCGAGGTCACGGCGCTCGACGACGTATTTCTCTATACCGTGGACGACTTGGGCGGCATCGTGCGGCAAGGATTGCACAACCGCGAAACTTCGGTGCGCGAAGCCGAAGCGATCATCGCTAGCGGAGTCGAAGATTTTTTGCGTTGGGTGGAATCGCGCAAGGCGGTCCCCGCTATCCGCGCACTGCGCGAATCGGTGGAAAATTCGCGGCGGGCCGAGTTGAATGAGGCGATGCGCAGGCTCGAAAACGGCGAAGACCCGCGTGCGGTGGTCGAAGCCCTGAGCCGCTCGCTCGTCAGCAAGTTCCTGCATCTGCCGACGCAAGGTCTCGAAGCGAACTCACGCGAACGCGAGGAAATGCTCGCGCTGCTCGCGCGGCTGATCGACTCGACCAAATGAAGGACAGCATCGCCGCGAAGCTCAATCAGCTTTCCACCCGCCTGCACGAGCTTAACGCTTTGTTGAGCTCGGAAGGCGTGACCGATAACCTCGATCAATACCGCAAACTCACTCGCGAGCACGCCGAAATCGCTCCGGTCGTCGAGCTTTACAACGCCCACCAGAAAACCGCGGCCGATGTCGAAAGCGCGCAGGAGATGCTTTCCGACCCCGAGATGCGCGAACTCGCCGAAACCGAAATGCGTGATGGGCGCGCCGAGCTTGCCCGGATCGAAGCCGAGCTGCAAAAAAAACTCTTGCCGCAAGACCCCAATGACGAGCGCAACATTTTTCTCGAAATCCGCGCCGGCACGGGAGGCGACGAATCAGCCTTATTCGCCGGCGACCTGATCCGCATGTATTCGCGCTTCGCCGAGCGCCAGGGCTGGAAAGTGGAAATCGTCTCGCAGAGTCCGGGGGACATGGGCGGCTACAAGGAAATCATCGCCAAAATCCTCGGCGACGGCGCCTACTCAAAACTCAAGTTCGAATCGGGAGGGCATCGCGTGCAGCGGGTCCCGGTCACCGAAACGCAGGGACGCATTCACACCTCGGCGTGCACCACGGCGGTCATGCCGGAGGCCGACGAGGTTTCAGACGTCGTGCTCAATCCGCAGGATTTGCGAATTGACACTTATCGCGCCTCGGGTGCGGGAGGACAGCATGTCAACAAGACTGATTCGGCCGTGCGAGTGACGCACCTGCCCAGCGGAATCGTGGTCGAATGCCAGGACGATCGCTCGCAACACAAGAACAAAGCGCAGGCATTGTCCGTACTGCGCGCGCGCATCAAGGACAAGCAGATCCGCGAACAGCGGGCGAAGGAAGCGGCAACGCGAAAGTCATTGATCGGCAGCGGCGATCGCTCGGAGCGAATTCGCACTTACAACTTTCCCCAGGGACGGGTGACCGACCACCGCATCAATTTGACGCTCTACAAGATCGAGCAGGTGATGGACGGCGATTTGGACGAGCTGTGCGCGGCGCTGATGGCCGAGCACCAGGCGGAAGAATTGGCGGCTTTGAGCGAGAGCCGCGATTGAGTCTGCGTCTCGCACCGTTCCAGCGGACAATGATGAACGTTCAGACAGCGTTTCAACAGGCAAAATACGCCTTGCCTTTTTTCGAAGCACGCGCGCTTTTGTGCCGCGTCCTCGAAGTTTCTCCGGCGGTGCTCGTCGCCCATCCTGGACGAGAATTGAATTCGGAAGAACAGGAAGCACTGAACGAATTCATCGAGCGTCGGCGTCGAGGAATGCCGCTCGCTTACCTCACCGGCAAACGTGAATTTTTTGGTCTAGAGTTTGTAGTCAGCCCCGCCGTCTTGATCCCAAGACCGGAGACTGAGTCGCTCATTGAGATCGCGCTCGAAAAAGTTCAGCGGCGAGGCCGCATTCTGGATCTCGGCACTGGCTGTGGCAACGTTGCGATTTCGATCGCGCTGGCGAGGCCGCGCGTGCAGGTCATTGGCGTTGATGTTTCCGCCGGGGCGTTAGCGGTTGCGCGCGAAAACGCGAACCAGCTTGGCGCGAGCAATCTGCGTTGGTTGCAAAGCGACTGGTTCACCGGGCTGGCAAATAAAGTATTCGATGTCATTGTCGCCAACCCGCCTTACGTCGCCGAGCACGATCCGCATTTGGAACAAGGCGACCTTCGCTTTGAGCCGAAGCTCGCGCTGCTCGGCGGCGTCGATGGCCTGGGCTCCATCCGTAAGATCGTTGAGGCGCCTAAACACCTCGCGAAAGATGGATGGCTCATTTTCGAACACGGCTATGATCAGGCCGAGGCTTGCCGAAAGCTGCTCGAAGAAAATGAATTTGCCGGCGTTTTTTCGGCCGACGATCTTGCTGGAATCCCGCGAGTCTCTGGCGGCCAATGGCGCTTTTCACGCCGCGGTGCTACCGTTTGAGCGAGGTCATGCCCTTTCCGCAACACGTAAAGGTCGTTGAAGTCGGCCCACGCGATGGTCTGCAGAACGAGTCGCAACACGTCCCGACCGAAATCAAGGTCGAACTCATCGAGCGGCTCATCGATGCCGGTGTCAAGTTCATCGAAGCCGCCGCTTTCGTATCGCCCAAGTGGGTGCCGCAAATGAGCGACGGCGCCGAAGTCATGCGCCGAGTCGCGAGGCGCCCCGGCGTTATTTACTCCGCGCTCGTTCCGAACATGAAAGGTTTCGAAGCCGCGATCGAGGCTGGCTGTGATGAAGTCGCGGTCTTCGCCGCCGCGTCGGAAACGTTCTCGCTAAAAAATATCAACTGCGGCGTTCGCGAAAGCATAGAGCGTTTTCATCCTGTCGCGGAGGCGGCGAAGAACCATGGCGTGCGGGTTCGAGGCTATGTGTCGTGCGCCGTAGGTTGCCCGTATGAAGGCGAGGTCGCTCCCGGCAAAGTCGCCGACATCGTTACAATGCTCGAAGACTTGGGCTGCCACGAAATTTCCCTCGGCGACACGATTGGAGTCGGAACGCCGGGAAAAACAAAAGCGATGATTGAGGCGTGCGGCAAGAGGATTCCGGTCGAGAGACTCGCGGGCCATTATCACGACACGTATGGCATGGCCATCGCCAATATCTACGCCTCGCTCGAACTGGGCGTCGGCGTTTTCGACAGCTCGGTCGCGGGCCTGGGCGGATGTCCTTACGCACCGGGGGCGGCGGGTAACGTCGCGACCGAAGACGTCGTATATTTGCTCGATGGTCTTAACATCGAGACCGGAATCGATCTTGGGAAACTCGCCGAAGCGGGCGAATACATCTGCTCGCGAATCGGCCGCGCGCCGGCATCGCGCGTCGCGCGCGCGCTCGCGGCGAAAAGAAGGGTGAAATGAACCCGCTTTGGCGTCCGAAGCCCGAGCAGATCGAATCGGCAAACGTCACTCGTTTTGCGCGCCGGATTCAAGAGCGTCATGGCATGACCTTTGCCGACCACGACGCCCTCCACCGCTGGTCAGTCGCCGAGCCGGAAAAATTCTGGAAAGAAGTTTGGGATTTCTGCGGCGTGCAAGGGGACCCTGGCTCTCGTGTGCTCCTCGATCCCGAGAAAATGCCGGGCGCCCGGTTTTTTCCCGACGCGACGCTCAACTTCGCGCAAAACCTTCTGCGTAAAGACGGTGATGGCGACGCGCTCGTTTTCTGGGGAGAGGACAAGGTCAAGCGGCGAATTTCGCACAAAGAACTTCGCCGCGAAGTCGCGGGATTCGCGGCCGCGCTCTTAGAGTTGGGCGTAGCGCCGGGCGATCGGGTCGCGGCGTACATGCCGAACATACCCGAGACGATCATCGCCATGCTCGGCGCGGCGAGCATTGGCGCGACATTCACTTCGGCCTCGCCCGACTTCGGCGTTCAGGGCGTGCTCGATCGTTTCGGCCAAACGCAGCCCAAGGTTCTCGTCGCGACCGACAGCTACTACTACAACGGCAAGCGAATTGATGTTGTCGCCAAGCTCGCTGAAATCGCGCCGAAGCTTCCGACGCTGAGTCGCATCGTCGTCGTTCCTTACCTTCCCCATTCAAGCGATCTCTCGCGATTTCCCAACGCGGTTGAGTACGAAGATTTCGTCGCCGCCTATCGCGATTCCAACCTGAACTTCGCGCAATTACCTTTCAACCATCCGCTTTACATCCTGTATTCGTCGGGAACGACGGGCGTTCCAAAATGCATCGTCCACGGCGCCGGCGGAACCCTCATCGAGCATCTCAAGGAGCTGGTTCTCCACACCGACGTGAAAGCGGGCGATCGGTTTTTCTACTTCACGACGTGCGGATGGATGATGTGGAACTGGATGGTCTCGGGGCTCGCTGCCGAAGCGACGCTTCTGCTCTACGACGGCAGTCCGTTCGTCAACGACGGACGAATTCTCTGGGATTACGCCGAAGCCGAGGGCATCACCCACTTCGGCACATCGGCCAAGTACATCGACGCGCTCGCCAAGAAAGGTTTGAAGCCACGGGAGACGCATGATCTTTCAAAAATGCGCGCTATCCTGTCCACCGGCAGCCCGCTCGTCGCCGAAAGCTTCGACTACGTCTATCGCGATATCAAACCCGACGTTCAACTCGCCTCGATTGCCGGCGGCACCGATATCGTCGCGTGCTTCGTTCAGGGAAGTCCCACGCTTCCCTTATGGCGGGGTGAGATTCAATGCAAAGGCCTCGGCATGGCGGTCGCGGTTTTCGATGAGAACGGCAACTCACTGAAAGAACAAAAAGGCGAGCTTGTTTGCACTCAGGCTTTTCCGTCGATGCCGGTCGGCTTCTGGAACGACTCGGATGGCAAAAAGTACCGCGCAGCGTATTTCGAGCGCTTTCCCGGTGTGTGGCATCACGGCGACTATTGTGAAATCACCGGGCACGACGGCATTGTCATCTATGGGCGCTCCGATGCGACGCTCAATCCCGGAGGTGTGCGCATTGGCACCGCTGAAATCTACCGGCAGGTCGAGACGCTTCCCGAAGTGACCGAAGCGATCGTCATCGGCCAGAGCTGGCCTCCGGGGAGCGGCGACGTCCGGGTCGTGCTTTTCGTCAAGCTTCGCGACGGGCTCGCGCTCGACGATGCTCTGGTCAAGAGAATCAAGCAGAGGATCCGCGCGAACACCACTCCGCGCCACGTTCCGGAGAAAGTTTTGCAGGTCGCCGATATTCCGCGCACCAAAAGCGGCAAAATCGTCGAGCTCGCGGTGCGCAACGTTGTCCACGGCGAGCCGGTGCAGAACATCGAGGCGCTCGCCAACCCTGAAGCCCTTACACACTTTCGCGATCGTGCCGAACTTCAGGCCTAGGAGTTGACTCAGAGATTAAGACAAAGCTAACGTGACTCACCAAACCAATCAGGAGCCGCAATGGATACACAGGAACTCATCAAGAAACAGGTGAGCGATCACCCCGTCGTTCTCTACATGAAAGGCTCGCCCGACTTTCCGCAGTGCGGGTTTTCGGCAAATACCGTTCGCATCCTCGAAGCGTGCGGCGTCAGCGACCCCTTCACCGTGGATGTTTTGCAGGAACCCGAGATTCGCCAGGGGATCAAGCAATACTCGAACTGGCCGACGATCCCGCAGCTTTATGTCAACGGCGAATTCGTCGGCGGGTCGGACATCGTGACCGAGATGTATCAATCGGGCGAGTTGCAGAAGCTTTTGAAGTAGTCGTTTCTCGGCGCGATGCATCCGCCAGATCGCATCGCGCCATGAAGATTTTCCTAAGCTATTCCTCCAAAGACCGGGAGTTGGTCGCGCCCGTTGCGCTGGCGCTGAATGCGCAGGAACACGACGTCTTTTTCGATCAGGAAGATTTGCCCGCGGGCGAGGAATACGACCAGCGCATCCGGCGCGCGATTCATACATCCCATCTGTTTATTTTCCTGGTCAGTCCGAATTCACTCGCGCACGGAAGCTACGCTCGCGCCGAGCTCGAAATCGCGGAGAAAAGCTGGCCGCATCCGAAGGGACGAGTGCTGCCGGTCATGCTGCGTGACACCGCTTTCGACCAGATGCCGCCGTACTTGACCGCGGTGACCTTGCTCAACCCGCAGGGCAATGCCACTGCCGCGGTTGCCGATGAAGTCGCGCGGATCGCCAACAAGCGCAGGCGGAAGATTTCCATTTATGCCGGTGCGGCAGCAGCGACGGCGATCGTAATCGCGGCGGCGCTGCTTTGGCGGCCTTCAGCGACGATCACTGGCGAGGACGGCGCCATCGCGCTACCGGTGCCCGAAGGCAAGTCTGTGATGGGAGACGATGAGAATTTTCCAAGACACGAAGTCTTTCTAAACGGCTTTTACCTCGACCAGCACGAAATCACCGTATCGCAGTTTGAAAAATTTCTGCGGGCCACCGGGATGAATGCGAATAAGCCGGCCGACTCTGCCCCCCAACACCCAATCGTCGGGGTCACCTGGCATGAAGCCGATGCCTACTGCCGCTGGGCGGGAAAACGTTTGCCGACCAACGCCGAATGGGAAAAAGCCGCGCGCGGCGCCGATGAGCGGCAATACCCGTGGGGAAACGGCGCGCCCGCCGCGCACCTTGCGACTTTTGCCTCAAACGGCTTGACGCCGGTCGGCAGTCACGAAGGTGGGAAGAGTCCGTACGGAATGGACGACATGGCCGGCAACGGCGCCGAATGGGTCGCCGACTGGTATTCGGAAACAGTTTCGCCCCACCAAGAAGGCCCCGAACGCGGAGAGAGCAAAGTAATTCGCGGCGGAAGCTTTTACGATCCCCCGGAGCGGCTTATCACCACGAAACGAATGCATGCTGGACCCGAACAGCGGCTCGACGACACCGGCTTTCGCTGCGCGCTCGACTTCTCGCGCTAGGAGGTCTCTGCGCAAGTCAGAAAGAGCACGTCATTGCGACCGCGGACTCGATCCGGGGGCGGCAATCTCATACTTTGGGATCCAGGGAGTCGAGAGATAGCTTCCTCGCAAAGACGACTTGTTATGAGGTTCCCTAGCAGAATAATTACCGGAGTAATTTTTGGGTCTGTCGTTCCCGCGCAAGCGGGAACCCAGCGTCTTTGACCGGAGCTGACGCCGTTAGTCTTCCGGCAGCAATCTTTCCAAAGCGAAAAGATCGGCGACTTGTTCCCGCCCGCGAATCAAATGCGCGCGGTCTCCGTCGGCCATGACTTCGGCAACGCGTGGCCGCGTGTTGTAGTTGGAGCTCATGCTCATTCCATACGCGCCGGCTGAGAGGACCGCTAGCAAATTACCCTCTTCGATCGCGAGTAAACGATCTTCGCCGAGAAAATCGGCGCTCTCGCAGACCGGCCCCGCGATCGAATAAAGCTTCGCGCCAGTGTCGCGCTTTGTGACCGGCACGATTTCGTGATACGCGTTATATAGCGCCGGACGCAGCAGATCATTCATAGCCGCGTCGACGATGGCGAAATTTTTCTCTTCGGTGTGCTTGAGATATTCGACTTTGGTGAGCAGCACTCCGGCGTTGCCGACCAGCGCCCGCCCGGGCTCGACGATCAGCGTTTCCCGGCGCCCTTTTAGCGCACGCAAAATTGCTTGCGCGTACTCGTTGATCGAAGGCGGCGATTCATTTTCGTAACGAATTCCTAAGCCCCCGCCGACATCGATGTGGCTTAGCTCTATTTCATGGCTCCGCAGCCGTTCGACGAGCTCGATCACTTTCTCCAGAGCGGCGGCGATCGGCGCGAGATCGGTCAGTTGGGAACCGATGTGGCAATCAATGCCGATGATGCGGATGTTCTTGAGGCTTTTCGCGAGGAGGTACACTTCTTCGGCTTCAGCGAAAGCAATGCCGAATTTGTTGCGCTTCAATCCGGTGGCGATGTAAGGGTGGGTATTGGGATCGACGTCGGGATTGACCCGCAAGCTGACCGGCGCTTCGCGCCCCATTTCCCCCGCGATAGCATCAAGCCTTTTCAATTCGCTTTCCGATTCGACGTTGAAGCACAAGATTCCGGACGAGAGCGCGAGCTTGATTTCAGCTTCGCTTTTGCCGACTCCGGAAAACACCACTTTGCTTGCGGTGCTTCCGGCGGCGAGCACGCGCTGTAATTCCCCGCCGGAAACTACGTCGAAGCCGGCGCCCAAGCGCGCGAAAAGATTGAGGACGGCGAGATTGGAATTGGCTTTGACCGCGTAACAGATGAGGTGCTCACGGGCTTTAAGCGCCTCCGCGAATTCGCTGTAAGTCCGCTCAAGCGCGGCGCGCGAATAAACATAGCAAGGCGTGCCGTATTGCGCCGCGATGCGTGCGAGAGGAATTCCCTCCGCGCACAGCTCATTGTTGCGGTAGGAAAAAGCGTTCAAGAGTTTTTTTGCTTGTCTTGGCGCGCCTTGTCGGGCGACCCATCGGGTAGGTACAAACTTCCCTTGTTGCCGCACGCTGTGAGCAAGGTGATAACGAGAAGGCTAAGTAAGATTTTTGAGCGCATGATCCGGCGAAAATATTAGCACGCTGCAAAAGCTGCTATGGCGGAAAAACGGGATGCGCGCCCGAAGCTCACGAACGTGCGGTCGGCAAAAGCTGCCTGCTGGCCTACTGCGGCTGGTCCCAACGGGGTGATGGGCTATAAAGCGCCAGAAAGAAATCGATGAAGGCGCGAACCTTGGGAGACAGGTGCCGATTGGGCAGATAAATCGCATAAATTGAGCGTTCAACCGGCATGTACTCCGTCAAGACAGCCTGCAGGACGCCCTGCTGCAAGTCTTGGCCAACAATATAGGTGGGCAGAAATGCTATGCCTAAACCACCCCGAGCCGCCTGCCAAAGTGCCTCGTTGTCATTGATGCGCAAGTTTCCCGAGATGGGAACGGAGATCTCCCCTTCTGGCCCGACAAAGCTCCACCACTCGCCTTTCGAGCCGCTGCCTGCATAGATAAGGCAGTTGTGGTGAATGAGGTCATTCGGCGCCTGAGGCACCCCATGCCGCTCGAAATAGTTTGGTGTCGCGCAAACTTTTCTTTGGCTTCGCGCGAGCTCCCGCGCGACCACAGTCAGGCCTGGCTCGTCCTTCCAAGCAACCCGGATGGCGAGGTCATAGCCTTCCTCGGCCAAGTCTATGAAACGATCGCTTAAGGTCATCTCAACGGACACTTCGGGGTATTGGGTCAGGAAAGCGGGGAGAGCGGGAGCTACCTGGAGCGTGCCGAATTCCACGGAAGCGTTGACTCTGATGACACCGCGTGGCACAGAACCGAAACGGCCGACGGCGAGCTCGGCCTTCTCCGCCTCTTCGACAATGCGGGCGCAATGTTCATAAAGCGCAGCGCCGGTCTCGGTCAAGCTTAGTCTGCGGGTCGTGCGGTTCAAGAGCCTCGTCGCGAGAGAACGCTCCAGCTTGGCAACGTGCTTGCTCACCTGGGATTTGGACATCCCCAGGCGACGCGCCGCCTCGGAAAAGCTTTTCGCCTCGACCACCCGCGCGAAGATCGCCATGCGCATCAGGTCTTCCATCGTGCCTTCGTATCGTTTTTCGAAACAGTGTTATTCGTCATACATGGCTTATCGAGGATCCGGGTTCACCGTATGATCGTCGCAACTAGGCCATTGGCTATTACCAATGATCTGTTTATTAAATTTTTGTTGACGTTGGCGTACTTCTCTGTCGTTTCCGACAAGCTTACAGCTAAACCAGTTTTTGTTGGCTATAGGTGAACAATATGGCATCTCTAAATAGCATTTATGAGCGGTTGGGCTCGGTAAGGGTGACCGAAACTCAGCGCCGCGAGGCCGAGACCGCCCTCATGTGGGTTGAAGTCATTGCGGACCTGATCCTTCGTACGGCGAGCGAGATCCGTCGAACTGTGGCGAGAGTGACTCAGGGTATTGGCAAATTGATTGACGGCCCGTCGCGATCACCGGCGCGTCCGCGGCGGCGCGACTCGGAAACTTTAGCTCGCAAGCCAGGTTATGACGCCTGTCGCATGTACGAGAACGTGAAGAGATTCTTGATCGCATCGGTAGCGGCTTTGTCGTCGACTGGCCTTTACGCGATGGTAAAACCTTCGTTGAAATCTTGTACCAGCCGGAGGCCATCCACAAGCACAAACGCGCACGCCCGCAGTGAGCGGCGTGTTCGGGAAACTTAAAGCAAGCAAAGTTGCATGTGAAGGAGAGTAGACATGGGAAACGCATTAGCTTTTTACGAACCGAAGCAGGCTTGGCGCGGAGCACTCAATCCTGCACACCCGAACGTCTATGCCGACGACCGGCTGTTTCGCGATGAGCAAGAAAATGTGTTCAGGCCGTCCTGGTTGGTTGCGTGCCACGAGAGCGAGATGCCAAATGCATACGACTATTGCACGTTCAGCCACCCGACGGGACCTTTCCTTTTCGTGATCCGCGGCCAGGATCGGAGTCTGCGCGGCTTCTACAACGTGTGTCCGCACCACGGGGTTTCGCTGCTTCCCGGGCCCTCGGGAAATGCGCGGCGCATCGCCTGCGGCGGACTGCTCGAGGCCGGCAATCGCCATTGCGTAGACATTACCCGCATGCTGGATGCCGCTCGGAAGTGCGCGAAGCAGAGGAAATTGATCCGCGCGAAGTGAGAACGAGCGTCGGCTACGGCGGCTTCGCGTGGGTGAACCTGGATTACGACGGCTCTTCGTTAAAGGACTTCATCGGTGACGCCATGCACGTGCTCGACCCCTACTTGAATCGGACGCTCAAGGTGTTTCTGCACGAGCGGATGAACGTGAATACCGATTACCGGCTGTGGCGAGAGAAGAACGGCGAATTCTATCTGGGCCACCTCTATCATTCGGATCGGATTCGCAGGATGTTCCAACCCGCGTATTGCAACCTGCATTACACGGCCTATCCCAATGGACACGGGTCGATCGGCTCGACGCATACGGAACATGCTGCCCCGGGTCTCAAGCGCAGGTTTTGGCCTGGTCTTGCCCCGGCCGCCTGGATACTGGTTGATCTGTTCCCGGGTGTGACCTACAGCCTGCGCAGCTCGTTTCTGCGAGTGGAAACGGTGATGCCGGTCAAAGCCGGCCAAGCGGTGGTGGAAGTGCGCGAGCTCACGCTGAAAAGCGACGCTGCCGCGCAGCGCACGGCTCGCATTCTGTCTCACAACCGCGTCTGGGGTCCCAACGCGCGCACCGCCTTGCGTGAGATAGCGGACCAAGGACACGGCGCTTGGAGAGGCGATCGTTTCCAAGTAGGAGGTGAAAGCGTCGCGCACCGCGCCGGCATGGAGCATTTCTATGCCGAATGGGACAGGCGGATGGGACGTTCGGCCCATGGCCCATATCGGCCGAGCGAAACGGCAGCGCTTTATGCATCTATTCGTAATTGATATGCACCGGGGATTGTCCCCGAGTTTTGAAAGGAGATCGATATGTACGGGATCCCAGGACATGTGCCAGCCATCCACAAACCTCGCTTGCGAGACAAATCGTTCAGCGGAGCCTCGGACGTTTATCAGCAAGTCGATGCGACCGAGGACGCGTTGGATTTCGCGCTCGCGACGACGTTTCCCGCGAGCGATGCGCTCTCGACTAGCCAACCAGGCGGCGGCTCGCCCCGCCCGCGAAAGGACGTTTTGAAAATGAACTTGGCCAGCGGAATTCGCCTGGGCCACCTCGACGCGAACCGATTAGGTGAGCTTGCGAAGGAGTCGTTTCGCCGTGCCGAAGTCCTTGCCGATGCAGGCCGCACGATGATGAGTGTGCTCAATTCGGCCCGCGTCGTGGCTGCCGACGCAATCCTCGCGGATGTCGTCACGATGAACTCGACAGTGATTCTGGAAGATCGGGCGAGCGGCAAGCGCAAAGAAGTAACTGTCGTCTATCCCATCGATGCCGATCCCGCGCGGGGCAAGCTCTCGGTCTTCTCACCCGTGGGCAGGACGCTCTTGGGTTTGAGAGTCGGTGACGAAGCGGATTTGCCGGTGCCCTACCAGAGGGCAGGACGCATCAAGGTGATCAAGATTTTGTTTCAACCCGAAGCAGCGGGCAATTTTGCCTTGTAGTCGGCGCGGGGCTCGCGCACGACAGCGTGAATGCCCCACGCCCACCTTTTCTAAGGAGATCGAAATGGAACTGAGTAAACGAACCACACTGGCTGCTTCTATTGTTGCTGTTCTTTCGAGCGCCGCCATCCCCGTGTATGCACAGCATGCCGACCATGAAACCAGGACGGCGGCCGCCTCCCTCAAGGTGCCCAAGACCGAGGCCGCCCAACGGGATTTGTGGATAGGGCACATCTTCTGGGTCCGCAACGTAGCAGCGGAAACGCTCGCCGGGAACAAGGCAGCGGCCGCGGCCGCGGAGAACGAAGTCGTCGCCAACGCCAAGCAGATCGCCGCGTCGATCGAACCGTTTTATGGCAAGGCGGCGTCGGACAAGCTGTTTGACCTGCTGGCCCGACATTACGGCGCAATCAAGGGGTACCTCGAAGCGACCGTGGCGGATAGCCAGGCAAAACAGGACGCGGCAATGAAGAGTCTGACTGACAACGCAGGGGAAATTGCTGTCTTCTTGAGCGGCGCCAATCCTAATCTGCCTCGCGATACCGTGCGGGGATTGTTCGTGGCGCATGGCGGTCATCACGTGCAACAGATTCAGCAGCTCCACGACAAGCGTTACGAGCAAGAAGCGCACACCTGGGAAGCGATGAAGGACCATATGTACGTCATTGCCGATGCGCTGGCTGGGGCGCTGGCCAAGCAGTTCCCGGCCAAGTTTGCTTAATTACACTAAGGATGCGCGGTGGGCCGTGGGTCTGCTGCGCAAAGGACGAACATGAATGCCCCAGAGAAAATTCCGCTCCTTCCCGACATCCAGTCACGAGTGGATAACCGCGATCTGCGCATCGATGCTGTCGGCATCAAGGGCGTCCGATATCCAATAACAATTCGGGCGGGCAAGCGGCTCGTGCCGACGATCGCAATGTTATCGATGACGGTGGGCTTGCCCGCCGTCACGAAGGGCACGCATATGTCCCGCTTTATCGAATTGTTGGAAGCGCGCACGGAAGCGCTGGACCAGCAGGGATTCAAGACGATCGTGCTCGATATGCTGGAAAGGCTGGAGGCGCGCAGCGGAGCGATCGAGATGCGATTTCCCTACTTTGTGAAAAAGATCGCACCCGTCTCAGGTGCGCAAAGCCATCTCGATTACGAGGTCCGCTGGCGAGGGTGCGTCTCCGACGAGGGACGGTACTCGTTCTGGATGCATGTGACAGTGCCGGCGACGAGTCTCTGTCCCTGCTCGAAAGAGATCTCCGCTTACGGCGCCCACAACCAGCGCTCGCATATCAGCATCGAGGCCGAGCTTGCGGGAGAGATGACGATCGAAGACTTGATCGCCATCGCCGAACGCAGCGCTTCCTGCGAGGTCTACGGTTTACTAAAGCGTCAGGATGAAAAATACGTGACGGAGCGCGCGTACGACAACCCCAAATTTGTCGAGGACTTGGTGCGTGACGTGGCGCTCGCGCTGAATCGAGAACCGCGCGTGGGTGCTTACGCGGTCGAAGCGGAGAACTTCGAATCAATCCACAACCATTCCGCCTTCGCGCGCATCACGCGACGATTCCATTCATCCGATCCGTCAGCGAGGACTAAATGAGCGAAGAAAAAACAAAACTCGACGGGCCTGATTTCGCCCAGGGTGTGCCCATTTCGACCGTTGCCGAGGGCGCCATGCTGCTTGGCCACACGCAGGGCAAACCGGTCATCCTCGTCCGTCGCGGCGAGGAGCTATTCGCCATCGGCGCCGTCTGCACGCACTATAACGGCCCGCTGGCCGAGGGACTTCTTGTCGACGATACGGTTCGCTGCCCTTGGCATCACGCCTGTTTCAGCCTGCGCACCGGCGAGGCTCTGCGGGCGCCGGCGCTCAACCCCGTTTCCTGTTGGCGGGTCGAGCAGCGGGACGGCAAGGCTTTCGTTAGAGAAAAGGTAAAGCGCGCCAGCCGGCAGCCGTCTCCCGCAACGTCTAGCATGCCGAAATCGGTGGTTATCGTCGGTGGTGGCGCGTCAGGTAACGCTGCTGCCGAAATGCTGCGCCGGGAGGGCTACGCGGGTCGCCTCACGATGCTGAGCGCCGACGAGTCGGTGCCCTATGACCGGCCCAATCTTTCCAAGAACTATCTTGCCGGCAGCGCGCCCGAGGAGTGGATTCCGCTTCGATCGGCCGAGTTCTACCAAAAGCAGGACATCGACTTGAAGCTGGGCGTGCGCGTCGCGTCAATCGATACGGGAAATCGGCATGTGCAACTGGCGGACGGCAGCCGTCACGCCTACGATGCGCTGCTGCTCGCCACCGGCGCCGAGCCGGTGCGACTCGATCTGCCCGGCGGAGATCTGCCGCACGTACATTATCTGCGCACGCTCGCTGACAGCCGCGCCCTGGTCGCGAAGGCCCTGGATTCGAAGCGCGCCGTGGTGATCGGCGCGAGTTTCATCGGCCTCGAGGTGGCGGCATCACTTCGCGCGCGCAATATCGACGTGCACGTGGTCGGACGAGAGACCTGTCCCATGGAGAAGGTTCTCGGCGCGGAGGTCGGGAATTTCATTCGCAAACTTCACGAAGACCACGGTGTGACCTTCCATCTCGGCACGACGGCCACTTCGATAGATAAGCGTAGCGTCACATTGCAGAACGGAGAAAACCTTCCGGCCGATCTCGTCGTCATCGGCATCGGCGTACGGCCGGCGATCGCGCTCGCCGAACAGGCCGGGCTCGCCATTGATCGAGGAATCACGGTGGACGAGTACCTGGAAACGAGCGTCCCGGGAATCTTCGCGGCCGGTGACATCGCGCGCTGGCCGGATCGGCTAAGCGGCGAGCGCATCCGCATCGAACACTGGGTGGTGGCCGAGCGCCAGGGGCAAACGGCGGCGCGCAACATCCTGGGTCGGCGAGAACGCTTCGACGCCGTCCCGTTCTTCTGGACCGAGCAATACGATTTCGGCCTCGCTTATGTCGGTCACGCCGAACGCTTCGACAAAGCCGACATCGACGGCGAGCTTGACGCTCGCGACTGCACCATCACCTATCGAAGCGGCGGCAGGAAGCTGGCCGTCGCCGTGATCCACCGGGATCTCGAGGGGCTGCGCGCCGAAGTCGAATTCGAGAGGGCCATCGCCGAACGTGTAGAGCAATCTGCGACCGGAGGCGAATCATCATGACGGGCAAATTCAAAGTCGGCGATCACGTCCGCTGGAATTCGGAAACTGGCCATGTGAGCGGCAAGATCATCAAGGTGCACACCAGAGATTTCGACTACAAGGGATACACGCACCACGCCAGCAAGGACGAACCGCAATACGAGATCAAGAGCGACAAGACCGAGCACATCGCCGCGCACAAAGGCACGGCGCTGCATAAGATCGATTGAGGAATGTAGCGCTCACCGTGGGCGAGCGGCGACAGGACGAAAACCATGGATTCGACAGTCTGGACCATAAGCCATTCGACCCGCCCGCTAGATGCGTTTCTGGAGCTGCCTAGCTTGAACCCGCACGGGGAGTAACAAAGAATGAATACGAAACTTGTCAGCAGCATAGACGCTGTAGCACGTTCGCGCCTGGTGACGATAAACGTCGATGCGTTGCTCGTGGACGTAGCGAAACTGCTCTCGGACACCCAGATCGCTCTTGTCGTCGTCTGTGATTCCGATGGGGCGATGGTGGGTGTCATCACTGAAACGAATATCGTGCAGCAGATCGGTCGTTGCGGGGAAAGCGCCTGCACGACCGCGGCCGTTGACGTGATGACCCGGGATGTCGCCTACTGCCGCCCGACCGACTCCCTGCTCGATGTCTTGTCAATGATGGAGAAGCGCGGCTTCGTACACGTCCCCGTCATCGACGAGAATTCCAAACCGTCTGGCGTCGTCAATGCGCGAGATGCGCTTCGGGCGCTGATGGCGGAAGGAGAGTATGAAGCGTCGCTTCTGCGGGATTACGTAATGGGTATCGGCTACCGGTGAGGATTTGCCGATGACCGGCTCAGACCTGAGGCCGATCGTCCTTATCACCGGCGCGACCGGCAACCTCGGCCGTTCGCTCGGCGAGGCGCTCGATCGCGACTACCGGATCGTCGGCCTCGACCTTAAGGCACAGGGCGCCGACTTCCCGGTGTTCGAGGCTGACTTCACGTCCGATGCCGCAGTCGAGCTGGCATTGCGCAAGTTCCGCGACGCGTTCGGCTCGCGCATCGCCAGCGTCATCCACCTCGTCGCCTATTTCGACTTTACCGGCGAGGACAACCCGCTCTACCAATCCGTCAACGTCGAGGGCACGCGGCGCCTTCTGCGCGCGCTGCAGCACTTCGAAGTCAAGCAATTCGCCTATGCGAGCACTATGCTCGTGCACGCGCCTTGCCGCCCCGGCGAGCGCATCGACGAGCACCAGCCGATCGAACCGCGCTGGGCTTATCCGAAATCGAAGGCCGCCGCTGAAGCGGTGATCCGTGCGGAACACAAACGGATCCCTTACGTCATTCTGCGGCTGGCGGGGGTCTACGACGAGCACTCGATGGTGCCGACGATGGCCCAGCATATGGCGCGGATCTACGAGCGCGACTTCCAGAGCTACTTCTACTCAGGCAGCACGTTGGTCGGTCAGGCAATGCTCCACCGCAACGACATGCTCGAAGCGTTCCGCCGCGCCGTCGACCGCCGCGATGTGCTGCCGCCCGAAACCGAGATTCTGATCGGTGAGCCCGACGCGATCGGCTACGACGCGCTACAGGACGAGCTCGGCTATCTCATTCACGGTGTGGATGATTGGTCTACGTTGCGCCTGCCAAAGTCCATCGCCGCCGCCGGTGCGTGGGCGCAGGGCAAGCTCGAGCCGGTCATCCCCGACGCGATCGACGCGGGCGAGGAGCCGTTCATCAAGCCCTTCATGGTCGCCATGGCCGACGACCACTACGCGCTCGACATCCGGCGCGCCCGCGATCTGCTCGACTGGGAGCCGCGGCACCGATTGAAAGATGAGCTGCCGCGCCTCGTCGCGGCTTTAAAGAACGACCCGGCCGGTTGGTACCAAAGCCACCGCATCACACCGCCCGTGTGGCTCAGCAAGGCGGACGATCTGGGTAAGAATCCGGAGGAACTACGCGCCCGCCATGAGGCGCAGGTCAGGACCGAGCACCGCGCCAATCGTTGGGCGCACTTCGTCAACATGGGCCTTGCCACTTGGCTCATCACTCAGCCGCTGCTGATCAACATCGAGGAACCGCTCCTGCGCCGGAGCGAAATAGTCCTTGGCGCGATGCTCATCGTCTGCGCTGCTCTGGCGCTGTCCTGGCGCGCGCAATGGGCGCGCTGGCTGTGTGCCGGTATCGGCACGCTGGTGATGGGCGTGCCCTTCCTGTTTTCGACGGAGAACGCCGCCGCCTATCTTTCCGACACGCTCGTTGGTGCGCTGATCTTTGGCTTTGCAGTCTGCCCCAAGCCCGAGCCGGGTCCCTCGGCGATCGCCGCGCTCACCGGTCCCGTGGTGCCGCCGGACTGGAGCTACAACCCGTCCGGCTGGACGCAGCGCTTGCCCATCATCGTGCTGGCGGTCATCGGCCTCTACGTCTCACGCTACCTCGCCGCCTATCAGCTTGGCCACATACCTGATGTATGGGATCCGTTCTTCGACGGCTCGCCCCTCGATCCGCAAAATGGTACCGAGGAGATCATCACGTCGTGGGTTTCAAAAGCGTGGCCAGTCTCCGATGCCGCCGTCGGCGGCTACACCTATCTGCTGGAGATCCTCACCGGCATCGTCGGCTCGCGGATGCGTTGGCGCACCATGCCCTGGCTGGTGGTGCTGTTCGGCCTGATGATTGCGCCACTCGGCATCACCTCCATTTTCTTTATCATCATCCAGCCGGTCGTCATCGGCACTTGGAGCACCATTGCGCTGATCGGCGCGGCGGCGGTACTTATACAAATCCCTTATTCACTCGACGAACTGCTCGCAACTCTGCAGTTCCTGCGCCGTCGCGCGAGGGCCGGCCAGTATTGGCTGCGCGTGCTCTTCGTCGGCGGCACCGACGAGATGCGGGAGACACAAAATGCCGAGCCCATCACCGACGAGTTCGACCAGTCGCCCGGCGCAGTGATCAAGCATATGATCGGCGGCGGCGTT
>JBOIGA010000029.1:0-21545 GCA_050741875.1 Burkholderiales bacterium | reverse complement strand
GTCCATAAGACTATCTCCTCACAAAACTGTTACACAAGCCCGCCTTACGCGACGGCCAGTTACCCTGGCGAATCGGAATCTCGCCCGCCAGGATCCTTTCGACCGGCAAGCCTCAACGGCGGCTGCAGCAATGTTCGCTCGCCAAATCCAGTCTAATACTTTCGTTGGCAACAGCAACTGGGCTGAATGCGCCGAGGGTAACCGCGACGTTTGAACGCCATTTCATAGTTATCCTCCCTGTCGATTTCAATTTGTCCCAAACAGCGCATTCAAACGCAACTTGGTAATCGCGAAGATTTGCTCCAAGTCGGTTCTGAGCTCCGTTTCACTGTCATTCCCGACTCGTCGCTCGAATTCGTAGAAAATGCCTTCCTTGCTGTAGTGGCGCACGCAAGCGATGAACGGGAAGCCATGTTTCGCCTTGTATTCGGAATTGAGCCGAGTGATTCGCGCCATTTCTTCCTTGGTGAGCGCGTTCAGGCCCGCGCTTTTCTGTTCGACCACAGAGTCATCAGTCATAGTGCCTGTCTGCGCTTCCTTGCCGGCGAGATCAGGGTGAGCGTTGAGCAGCGCAAGCTGCTTGTCCCGTGGCGCGCTTTTGACGACCTTCGCCATTGCCTGATGCAACTCCGCGATGCTTTCGAACGGGCGTGCATCCCATGCGCGCTCAGCGATCCACGGGGAATGTTCAAAGGTATGTCCGAGCGCTTGGACGAAGGCGGCGCGGTCCATCTGATTGACTGCTTTCAAGGCTAATTCGGTCGTCTTGCTCATATCGTACTCCTGCAATCTGCGACTCCCGTGTTAGTGAAACGTCACCGGCCCGCTCGGCTGTTTGTGCAGCTTGGGAACGAATTTCAGCACCAGTAGCACTGCTATGGCTCCGATGACGGCGATGATATAAAACGCTAACGAGTACTGGCCAGTCGTCGTCTTGATCAACCCCGTCATATAGGGCGCGCCTGCGCCGGCCAGGTTGGCGATCGAATTGATGAGCGCGACGCCACAAGCCGCGGCCGCTCCCGAGAGCAACCGGCCCGGCAATTGCCAGAACACCGGGATCGCGCTCATGGTGCCGACGATGGCGAGCGTCATGGCGATCAGAGTGATGATGGGGCTCATCTGGATAAACATAGCGGCGACCGCCAGCGAAATAGCGCCAAGCAGCGCCGCCAGCCCAAAGTGGTAGCGCACTTCCTGGTGGCGGTCCGAATGCGAACCGTTCCAAATCATGCCCGCCGCCCCGAGCAGATACGCAAGAGCGGTAATCCAACCAAACGCCTGTACACTCGCGAATCCGACTTCCCGAACGATGCTCGGGGCAAAGAAGGTAAGCACGGAATTCACGCACAGCAGACAGAAGTAAATCAGCACCAGCAGCCACAGCCGGCGATCCTTGAGGGAAGCAATGATGCTGTGTTCGCGATGTCCGAGCAGTTGCGCGTCTCGCGCCAGGTCTTCGTGCACCAGGCGCCGCCGCTCCGCCGTGAGCCAGTCTGCCTGCTCCGGCTTGTCCGTTAGATAAAAGACAGTGACGCCGGCGATCACGGGAGGAATTCCTTCCAACAGGAACAGCCACTGCCAGCCTGCCCAATCATTAACGCCGCCCAAGTTGCCCATGATCCCGCCGGCGAGCGGGCCGCCGATGACTCCGGCGAAGGCAGACGCCGACATGGCATGCCAAATGCTTTTGGCGCGGCGGGCGGTCGGGTACCAATTTCAGGAACGCCGCGCATGTTTTCGGCGCCCCGCTTCTTCCATTATTGTAATGAACGTAAAGGGCCCAGCGACAATTCTTAAATGCTGCATGGATTTGCGCTGTTCGATCATGATCACTCTCCCTCAAATGATAGACCAACCATCAAAGCTCGCTTTGATTCCTCACGCCTGCGCGCCGGCTCCAAGCGCAGATTAACTGTGCACGCCACCTGCGCCGCCGCTTACAATGACGCTGTTCTCGGGAGGCTCAAATGCTGGGCGCACTCACTTGGCTTCTGGTATTTCAACTCATCGGCGAAGTCGCTGTGCAGTGGTTCAAGTTGCCGTTGCCCGGTCCGGTGTTGGGCATGCTTTTGTTGGTCGCGGTGCTGGTGATGCGCGGCGGCGTGCCGGACAACTTGCGCGATACCAGCAATGCAATGCTACAGCACTTGATGCTGTTGTTCGTGCCCGCCGTCTCCGGCATGATGATCCATTTTAAGCGCGTCGGCGAAGAGTGGCTGCCGATATTTGTTGGCTCGAAGAGATCGGGTGAAGTTGAATGGGCAGTGAATGAACGATCGGCTCGATTCTACCCACCGTACGGCGCGTTCTTTACTTAATATGATATTTCTCGAGCCTGTTCATCAACACTTCCGGGTTTTCTTCGATGAGCAGCGCCGCGCGGTCGGCGTCGCACAGGAAATTTTCCGCGACCATCTCGTCGATGAAGCGGATTAGCGGCAGATAATATTGGGAAGCGTCGAGCAGTCCATAGGGTTTGCTGTGCATGCGTAGGCGCCCGAGAGTCCAAACCTCGAAAAACTCGTCGAGCGTGCCAATGCCGCCGGGTAAGGCAATGAATGCATCCGCGAGATCGATCATCAGCGCCTTGCGCTGGTACATCGTGTCGACAACGCGCACATCGGAAATGCCGACATGGGGGCCTTCTTTGCCGCATAGCGCTCTCGGAATAATACCGATCACGTCGCCGCCGTGCTTGAGAACGGCATCTGCGAGGACCTCCATTAGACCGACGCTGCCTCCGCCGTAAACCAACGTCATATCTCGTTGCGCAATCACTCTGCCCATCTCAGCCGCGGCATCTCTAAACTCCGGTCGCTTGCCGGTTCTTGATCCGCAGAATACACAAATTCGCTTCATGTTATCGGACACAGTTACACATCCTCGAGTCGTGAACGGCGCTACCGTCTGGTCATAAAGGGTTATCAGTTCAGTGAGGACGATCTTGCTTCGGCCGACCTCTCGGCAGTGCTCGCCTAAACGGCTATCTGCCATCTTTACGACGAGCCGCCAACAAGAGCTGAGCTTAGGGCCCGTACAGTTGCTCTGATCGAACCGCCGCGTTCACGCTTTGAGGCCAGGCGTTTGCGATTGAGCTGATGTCTACGCCATGCCCGTGCGCTCGAGCATCGCGCGGCTGATTTGATTGTGGCGCCCTACAAGCGGTTCAACGTTGGCGCTGAGCAAATGTCCGCCCTCGACCACGATTCGACCGTTGATAACCGAGAGCCACGCGCGCGCCGGCGCACAAGTCACGAGCGCGGCGACCGGGTCGCTCAAGCTGCCGGCGTGATTCAGATCGTCCACCCGGAAGGCAACAAAGTCCGCCGCCTTGCCCGGCTCCAGGCTACCGATGTCGTCGCGTCTCAGCACCCTCGCGCCGCCGAGCGTAGCGAGCTCCAGGGCCTCGCGCGCGGAGAACCGGTCGGCACGCGATTCGAACCCCGGCCAACCTACGCGCTGCAGCAGCATTGCCTGACGCGCCTCGCCCAGCATGTGGTTGCCGTCATTGCTGGCCGAGCCGTCAACGCCAAGAGCGACCTTGACGCCGGAATCCAGCATCTCGCGCACCGGCGCGATGCCGGAGGCGAGGATCATGTTGCTCGAGGGACAGTGGCACACGCCGGTGTGGCTGTGAGCGAGCTTGCCGATCTCTTGCCGCTGGGGATGCACCATATGTGCAAACCACACGTCCTCGCCGAGCCACTCGAGAGACTCGGCGTGCTCGATCGGGCGCTTTCCAAATTTCGCTAGACAGAAGCGATCCTCATCGAGTGTCTCGGCGAGATGAGTATGGAGATTGACGAGTGGATAAGCGCGCGCCATTCGCGCGCTCTCGCGCATGAGTTCGGGCGTAACTGAGAACGGCGAGCATGGCGCCAGTCCGATGCGCAACATCGAGTGCCGTTTCGCATCATGGTAGGTCTCGATCACGCGCTGGCTATCCTTCAGGATGGCTTCCTCGCTTTCGCAAACGCGATCGGGCGGCAGTCCGCCTTGACTCTCGCCCAGGCTCATGCTGCCGCGCGTGGGATGAAAGCGCACTCCAAGCTCCCGCGCGGCCCGGATCTCGTCATCCATGCTCGCGCCGTTGGGGAAAAGATAGAGGTGATCGGCAACAGTCGTCGCCCCACTGAGGAGTAATTCGGCGAGTCCGATCTTGGCGCTGACATAGACCGCCTCGCCGTCCATTTCGGCCCAGAGCAGATAGAGGGTTTTCAGCCAATCGAATAATGAAAGCCCCTTCGCTGTACCGACGGTACGGGTGAGTGTCTGATAGAGATGGTGGTGGCAGTTCACCAGCCCTGGGATCGCCACCTGGCCGGAGAGGTCGATCACCTGATCCGCCGTCTGCGGCAGCTCCGCCGTTCCGCCGACTTGCTCGATACGGTTGCCGCGGACAAAAATGGCGCCGTCGCGGATCTCGCGCCGCGCCTCGTCCAGGGTCATCAGCACCTCGGCGTGGCGCGCCAATAAGGTCCTGTCGCTCACCTAACCGCCTTGGTGTCGGTACGCTCGCCCCATCACTCCGCGCTGTGGGTCGTCGCGGCCAGTTCCCGGCGCGTCTCCTCCACCGATTTCATGCCATTGAAATAGAGATTGAGGCCCACCGCGGCAATCGTGGCGAGCAGAATGCCGCTGTGCAAAATGGTGCCGAGCCCCGTCGGCAATTGGGCAAACAACTTATCGGAGACCAGCGGGATCATGCCCACGCCGATGCTGATCGCGACGACAAAGAGGTTGTGGCGCTGTTTTTCATAATCGACGTGCGCCAGGATGCGGATGCCGGTCGCCGCCACCATGCCGAACATGACAACGCCCGCGCCGCCCAGCACGAACTGCGGCACCGACGCTACCGCGTGCGCCATCTTCGGGAGCAGGCCGAAGAGAACTAATATTACGCCGCCCGACGCGCACACCCAGCGGCTGCGAACACCGGTGATGCCGACCAGGCCGACGTTCTGCGAGAACGAGGTATACGGGAAGGTGTTAAAGACGCCGCCGATTACCGTACCCAGACCGTCGGTCATCAAGCCGCGAGTTAGATCCTTTTCAGTCACTGGACGACCGACGAGATCGCCGATGGCCAGGAACATGCCGGTGGATTCGACCATGGTCACGATCATCACCAAACACATGGAGATGATGGCGATCAGATCGAATTTTGGCGCGCCGAACTGAAATGGGTAGATCAGCGCCACCCAACTCGCTTCATCGAGCCCATGGAAACTCACTTTGCCGAGCGCGAGCGCGATCACGAAGCCGACGATAATTCCGAGCAGCACCGCGATGTTGCCAAAGAAGCCTTTGACATACTTGGTGATGAACAGGATGGTGAGCAGCACGACCAGCGCGACGGCGAGATGTACAGGATGACCGAAGTCGGGCGCGCCGAATCCGCCACCCACCCAGTTCACCGCCACCCCCATCAGCGAGATCCCGATCACCGCGATCACCGTGCCAGTGACAACGGGCGGAAACAGTGGCAGCAGCCGGCTCATGAATGGCGCGATGAGGATGCCGAAGATTCCCGAAAGCGATGGTCGCGCCGTAAATCGCCAGGATGCCAAGCTCAGGGTTAGCGCCAATCGCGATCATCGGGCTGACAGCGGTGAAGGTGACGCCCATCATGACCGGCAAGCGGATGCCGAATTTCCACAAGCCAACCGACTGGATGAGCGTGACCACTCCGCAGGCGAACAAATCGGCGTTGATCAATAGCGCAACCTGATCTTTCGGCAGGTTCAACGCGCTGCCGAGGACCAGCGGCACCGCTACTGCGCCGGCATACATCACCAGCACGTGCTGCAACCCCAGCGTGAACAGCTTGCCTATCGGCAGAACTTCATCGACATGTCTGTGTCCGCCCAGATGGCTCTCTCCGTGGAGTTCCTCATGAGCGAAGTGGGGAGCGTGCGCGTTGGCCATTTTCTTCTCCGGTGTGCCGATGTCCTGTCGTTCCCTGCGCATCGGTCAAAAAGCAGGAACGATTGAGCTCAGGAAATCACATTTCCCAGCGCGCTCCAATCGCCGCTACTCCGGCTCGGGCCACATGGGCGTCCTCGCCTGGCTTAACGCCGGAGACGCCCACTGCGCCGATGCACTCGCCGTCTACGACGATCATTTCGCCGCCTTCCAACGGAACGACTGGCATGCGCAGAGCGGCGTAGCGGCCATTGTTCACCATGTCTTCGTAGACTTTACTTGAGCGGCGACCGAGCACACAGGTGCGCTTTCTCGGGCGCCACCTGGGCGCTCATCGGCGGAGCGCCATCCAATCGTTGCAGCCAGAGCAGGTGGCCGCCTTCGTCACACACAGCGATGGTCACCTTCCAGCCACTGCGGCTTGCTTCGGCTTCCGCGGCGGCAGCGATCGATTTCACATCGGAGAGGGTCAGAACTTGGCGGGTTCGCATGGGTTGGCTCCGTCAGTATGGGATATGTCTTACAAAGAAGGTCTGACGCATTACCCCACTACACTGGAACGGCGCGAAAATCGTTCACGGGCTTGGGGCCGCCGTTCTGGCGTGCGCGCGCTCGCCCATAATGTGGGTCGCGAACACCGACCGGTCGTCCCCCAGCATCATCAGCACGAAAAGGCGCTCGGCGAGGCTCGACGCGTTCTCCATTCGCCGCGCCATGAGTGGGGTTGCTCCGGGGTCGAGCACGACGAAATCAGCTTCTTTCCCCGCTGCGAAGTTGCCGACCTTGTCCTCCAGGTAAAGCGCCTCGGCCCCGCCGAGAGTAGCGAGATAGAACGCTCTGAATGGCGAAAGCCTTTGGCCGGCGAGGTGCGTGACCTTGTAGGACTCGTTGAGCGTCTGCAGCATGTTGAAGCTAGTCCCTCCGCCGACATCGGTCCCAATTCCCACGCGTATTCCGGTGTCTCGCGCTTGACGCACGTCGAACAGGCCGCTGCCCAGAAAGAGATTAGAGGTCGCGCAAAACGCCGCCGCCGCTCCAGTGTCGGCCATGCGTTTACGGTCTTCCTCGTCCAGGTAGATGCAGTGGGCGTAGACGGCTTTTTCCCGAAGCAGGCCGAAGCGATCATAGACGTCCAGGTAGCTTCGGCTCCACGGATAGAGCTCCGCGACCCAAGCGACCTCGCTGCGGTTCTCGGCAACATGGCTGTGGATGCAGGTCTCCGGATACTCTGCTGCCAACCGCCCGGCAAGCTTGAGTTGCTCCTCGGTGGAGGTCGGCGCGAAACGCGGAGTGATAGCGTAGAGCAGGCGGTCTCGTCCATGCCACTTGCGGATCAGCTCAGCAGAATCCTGATAACCCGACTCAGGCGTATCGCGCAGGAACTCAGGGCAATTTCGGTCCATCATTACCTTGCCAGCGACCATTCGCATGCTTTTGGCCGCCGCCGCCTCGAAGAAAGCATCGACAGACTCCTTGTGCACTGTGCCAAACACGAGAGCGGTTGTCGTTCCGTTGCGCAGCAGCTCGTCAAGGAAGAAATCGGACACTTCTCTCGCGTATTGCCTGTCGCCGAACTTTCTCTCGGTGGGAAAGGTGTACTTTTCGAGCCACTCCAGCAGTTGCTCGCCATAGGAACCGATGATGTCGGTCTGTGGGTAGTGGATGTGGACATCGATAAAGCCGGGCACGATCAGCTTGCCGGAATAGTCGTCCAGCTTCGCTTCGCGAGGCAGACTGGAGAGCAGATCTCGCGCTTCACCTGGCTCTTTAACGCGGCCGTTCTCCACGACAAGCAGGCCATCCTCGAAATACTGGATGAGACTCGAATCAAGCGCATCGCCGGGATCGCCGAGAAAATGCAGGATTGATCCGCGAAACGCCCGCAATCCCTTCAACTCGGCGGGCGATTGTGTGTTCATCCCGTCACCCCGTCAGTTGGTCTTGCCGCCCTGCACGAACCAGCTGGTGATCAGCGCGCGCTCCTCGTCGGTCATATTGGTCAGATTGCCGATCGGCATGGTCTTCGTGGCGACGGTCTCGTGGATCTTCGCCGCCTGCGTGGCGATCTGCTCCGGCGTATCGAACGCGTAACCTAACGGCGGAGCTGTGAAGCCCGGCTGGGTTGGCGAGGCGGAATGGCAGGACGCGCAGCGTTCTTTGATCACGTTGCGCACCTTGGTGAAGGCCACCTTCTCGCCGCCCTTCGCCGCATCGGGCATCGCCGCAGGTTTGGGCGCGATCACCACAGCCACTCCGGCGAGCAGCACGCAAGCGATGGCAGGCAAGGCCACCTTGACCTCGCCCTTGTGGCGCAGCACGAAGAACTGCCGAATCAACACCCCGGCCAGCATGATCACGCCCAGCACCAGCCAGCCGTACTTGTGGCCGTAGGTAAAGGAATAGTGGTTGCTGATCATGGTGAACAGCACCGGCAGGGTGAAATAGGTGTTGTGCACCGAGCGCTGCTTGCCAATGAGACCCGGGGCCGGATCAGGCTCGCGGCCGGCGCGAATGTCCTCCACCATCTTCTTCTGTCCGGGAATGATGTGAAAGAAGACGTTGGCCACCATCATCGTGCCCATGATGACGCCGACATGAATATAGGCCGCGCGCGCGCCGAAAATCCAAGACAGCGCCCAGGCACAGACCATGATAAAGACGAATGCCACACCGGCGAGCACGGTATCGTTCTTGCCCAGCAGGTTGCACAGCGTGTCATAGACCAGCCAGCCGCCGACGATGAAGCCGATGCTGATGGCGATCGCCACCGCAGGCGAAAGGTCCATCACGCTCTTATCGATGAGATAGGTGCTCGCCCCCCACCAGTAGATCAGCGCCATCAGCCCAATGCCGGACAGCCAAGTGGTGTAGGCTTCCCATTTGGACCAATGCAGGTCCTGCGAAAGCGGCTCGCCTTTTGGCCCAGTCAGGAATTTCTGGCTGACATAAAAGCCGCCGCCGTGCACTGCCCACAGTTCGCCGAACACGCCGCGCTTGGCGTCTTCCGGCTTCTTCGGCGGCGTAAGCGAGTTGTCCAGCATGACGAAATAGAACGACGCGCCGATCCACGCGATGCCGGTAATCATATGCAGCCAACGCGCGAGGAGGTTTAACCAGTCGATTGCGTACGCTTCCATGAGTCTCTCGCTTGATCGAGTGTGGCAGGCGTCATGCGGACGCCCGCCACACGTTTTCTTGGTTCGGCGTCATCGCCGGGTAAAACTAGAAACGGCCTGTGGGTTACTTCTTCGGCAGCGACCCCTGCACGCCCTCGACGTAGAAATCCATCTTCTGCATTTCGTCGTCAGTCATCGCTTTGCCGGCGGGCACGCGCTCCTTGCCGGTATTGTCCTTGAGCGGACCTTGGAACGGCTGTAGCTTGCCGGAGACGATGTCCTTTTCCTTTGCGGCCACCAGTTCGGCCACATCCTTCGGTACGGCCGGGTTGAGCGGCGCCAGCTTGATGAAGCCATCCTTGACCCCGCCCCAGATGTTTTCGGGCTTCCACTTGCCGGCCATGACGTCCTGGGCCACTCTCGTGTAGAAGTCGCCCCAGTGGTGCGTGGTCGCCGTCAGGTGAGCCTTGGGACCGTACTTGGACATGTCGGAATGATAGCCAAAGGCATATTTGCCTTTCTCTTCGGCCGCCTGCACCACCGCGGTGGAGTCAGTGTGGTGCGTGATGACATCGGCGCCCTGCGACAGCAGCGTGTTCGCGGCCTCACGCTCGCGGCCCGGGTCATACCAGGAGTTGGTCCAGATCACCTTCAGCTCGGCTTTCGGGTTGACGCTGCGCATGCCCTGAGTGAAGGCGTTGATGCCCTGCACCACCTCTGGAATCGGGAACGCACCCACGTAACCTCCGACGTTGCTCTTGGTCATCTTGCCGGCGATCACGCCGCACAGATAGCGGCCTTCGTAGAAACGGGCGTTGTAGACCCCGACATTCTTGTCCGTCTTGTACCCCGTGGCGTGCTCGAACACAGTTTTGGGGAACTGCTTCGCCACCTTGATCGTCGGGTTCATATAGCCGAACGAAGTCGTGAACACAATTTTGTGTCCGCTGGAGGCGAATTCCCGAATGACACGTTCAGAGTCGGCGCCTTCCGGCACGTTCTCCACGAACTTGGTCTGGGCCTTGCCGCCTAGCGCCTTTTCCAGTTCCTTGCGCCCGAGATCGTGCTGATAGGTCCAGCCGGCATCCCCGATCGGGCTGACATAGACGAAGCCCACCTTGATGGGTTCCTGAGCGGATGCCGCGCCGCCCAGCGCCAAGCCCAACGCGCTCCCTGCCGCAAGCGCGGAAATCAACCGGGTTAATCTATCAGTGCTTTTCATATTTGTTCCTCCTTCGGAAAGCGATAGTTCAGATGAAGCCCCTGCTGCTTTGAGCGGACTTGCCGCGCCGGCAGGAAGGGAGTTGGGTTATGACAGTGTTGCTGTGCCGATACGTTCCTATGCGGGGCGATAAGGCTTGCCCAGCGAGACCGGAGCATTCAGGCGAATCATATTAATGTCGCGTGAGATAATCACTAGCACTAAGATCGTCAACACATAAGGCATGGCCGAAAGCAACTGGGCCGTCACCGCTATTCCCGCACCCTGCGCAAAGAACTGCGCGATCGTTACAGCGCCGAAGAAATAGGCGCCAGCCATCACACGCGCGGGACGCCACGTCGCAAACACCACCAGCGCCAGCGCGATCCAGCCGCGCCCGGCGGTCATTCCCTCCACCCACAGCGGCGTGTAGAACTCCGCAAGATAAGCGCCGCCGAGCCCGGCCATGGCCCCTCCGAAGAGCGTCGCCAGATAGCGGATGCGGATCACCGGATAGCCAATGGCGTGTGCCGAGTCGGGCGATTCGCCGATTGAGCGGAGCACCAGTCCGGCGCGGCTCTTGTAGAGAAACCACGTCACCCCCGCGAAAACCGCCCACGAAACGTAGACCAGGATGTGATGCTTGAACAAGATTGGGCCGAGCACAGGAATCTGGCTAAGCAGCGGAATCTCGAGCGGCGTCACGCCCGTGAGCGACACGCCCTCGTAAGGCTTGCCGAGGAAAGCGCTCAAACCGAGACCGAATAGCGTCAGCGCCAAGCCTGAAGCCACCTGATTCGCCATCAGATTGAGCGTGAGCACGCAGAAGATGAAAGACATTGCCGCTCCGGCTGCCATTCCTGCGACAACGCCCAACCAAAGGTTGCCGCTCTGAGCGGCGACAGCAAAGCCGGCGATCGCCCCGACCAGCATCATCCCCTCCACACCCAGGTTGAGCACCCCGGATTTCTCCGCCACTAGTTCGCCGAGGGCTGCGAACACCATCGGCGTCCCCGCCGCGATCGCGGCAACGAAAATCGCAACAGTGGTGTCGATCATGCTGCGGCCTCCTTGAGTTGAGGATGGGCTTTTGGCGGCTGGATTACCTTGATGCGGTAGTTGATGAACACGTCAGAGCCGAGCAGGAAGAACAACAGCATCCCCTGGAACAGGCCGGTGATGGCGGAGGGGAGGTTCAGCCCCATCTGCGCTGCTTCGCCGCCCAGGTAGAGCAGCGACATCAACAGGCTCGCGAGCAGGATGCCGATCGGATGCAGCCGCCCGACAAAGGCGACGATGATGGCGGCGAAGCCGTAGCCCGGTGACACCGAAGGCAGCAGTTGCCCGATTGGACCAGCCACTTCTCCCATGCCCGCGATTCCTGCGGCTCCGCCGCCGAGCAGCAGGCCGAGCCAGACCAAGCGGTTGGCATTGAAGCCGGCATACTTCGCCGCCGCGTCGGCGAGCCCCGCCACCCGCATTTGAAAGCCCATGAAGCTACGGGTCATGAACAGGTAGCCGGCGGCGATTGCGGCGAGTGAGATCAGGAAGCTTGCGTTAAGCCGCGTGCCCTCGATCAACATCGGGAACAGCGCTGCTTCGCTGAACTGCTTCGACTGCGGAAAGTTGAAGCCCTCAGGATCGCGCCAGGGTTCGTGCACCAGCCAGCTCAGCAACTGGTACGCCACATAGACGAGCATGAGGCTCACCAGGATCTCGTTGGTGTTGAAGCGGGTGCGCAGGAATGCCGGGATCGCCGCCCACGCCATGCCGCCAAGGGCTCCCGCCACCACCATTGCCGGCAGTAGTAATGCGCTGTCGCTGCCATGGAAGTAAAGCGCAAGCCCACCTGCTGCGATGGCGCCGAGTACTAGCTGACCTTCGGCACCGATGTTCCAGACGTTGGCCCGATAACCGCACGCCAGGCCAACCCCGATCAGCATCAACGGCGACGCCTTCAGCAGCAGCTCAGCGATGCCGTTCAAGTCCCTGATCGGATGCACGAAGAACGTATAGAAAGCGTGGAGGGGATTCTTTCCCAGCGCAGAGAACAGAATGAATCCCGCGATTATCGTCAGCACCGCCGCGATGAGCGGCGATAGATAGCCCATCAACTGGGACGGTTCCGCCCGCGCTTCAAGCTTGAGCCGCAATTTGCACCTCCTCACGATGTTGCGCGGCACGGGCCGCTTCCTCGGATCCTGGCCACATGCCGCTCATCCACACGCCGATCTCCTCGACGTTGGTTTCCTTGATGGGTTTGCCCGGTGACAGCCGCCCCTTGGCGATCACGGCAAGGCGGTCGCAGATCTCGAACAGCTCGTCGAGCTCTTCCGACACCACCAGAATCGCCACGCCCTCGTTACGCAGGTCGATAATCCTCTGCCGGATAAAGGCGGCCGCACCGACGTCGACACCCCAGGTAGGCTGGGAGACAACCAGCAGCTTGGGATTTTGCAAGATCTCGCGGCCGACGATGAATTTCTGCAGGTTGCCGCCCGACAGGCTCTTCGCTTCGGAGTGCGACCCGCCGCACTTCACGTTGTAGTCCTTGATACCTCGATCCGCGAACGTCTTAACCACACCAAACTGAATCAGAGCGTTCTTGACCATGCCGGTGCGGTGGGCGGTGAGCAGCGCATTCTCGGCCAGCGACATGGGCGGCACCGCGCCGCGGCCAAGCCGTTCCTCGGGCACGAAGCACATGCCCAGCTTGCGCCGCTGCCCTGGGCCCATGCGGCCCGCCTCCACGCCGCAAATCTGGACCGGGTACTTCTCAGTCAAAGGCTCCTCGCCCGACAGCGCCTTCAATAGCTCCTGCTGTCCATTACCCGACACGCCTGCAATGCCGACGATCTCGCCGCTGTGCACGGTGAGGTGGATGTCCTTGAGGTCCGTGCCGAAGGGATCGGGAGACTCGTGGGACAGGCCGGCAATCACCAACCGCGCTTCACCGCCTTCCTTCGCCGGTGGATGCCGCGGATGCGGCAGATCCTTGCCGATCATCAGCCGCGCCATGGAGGCCGGGGTTTCCTTGCGCGGATCGCAATGGCCTGTCACCTTGCCGCCGCGCAGCACCGTCGCGTTGTTACACAGCTCCTGTATCTCGTCGAGCTTGTGACTGATGTAGAGGATGCTGCAGCCCTCGGACGCGAGCTGGCGCAACGTCTCGAACAGCTTTCTGACCGCCTGCGGCGTGAGCACCGAGGTGGGCTCATCCATGATGAGCAACTTCGGGTTCACCAGCAGGCAGCGGATGATCTCCACCCGCTGGCGTTCTCCGACCGAGAGCGAATGCACCAGCCGGCGAGGGTCCACAGGCAGGCCGTAGCGCTCGGAAACCTCGGTGATGCGCTGCGACAACTCAGTCAGGTCAGGCTTGCCAGGCAAGCCTAGCGCCACGTTCTCGGCCACGGTGAGGGTCTCGAACAGGGAGAAGTGCTGAAAGACCATGCCGATGCCCAACTCTCGCGCATGTGCCGGGTTGGCGACCATGACCGGCTTCCCCTCCCAGCGCATCTCCCCGGCGTCCGGCCTGACCACGCCGTAGATCATCTTCATCAGCGTGCTTTTGCCCGCGCCGTTCTCTCCAAGCACGGCATGGATCTCGCCGGGGAGCGCGGTGAGCTCGACGTTTTCGTTGGCGACAACCGCAGGATAGATCTTGGTTATACCACGCAGCTCGATGCGGGGCTCGGTCTCAGTGGACGCAAGACTTTTGGTATGTGTGTTCTCCATTGCTGTCCTCACTTTTCGGCAAGTTTTGACGGCCCGTTATCATACGTTTGCCGTCCGACCTGCCGTTTTTCTCTCTATGCGGCTCCGATCCGGTCAGGACAAATATTCACCCTTTCAGGCTTATGCCTGTTGAAAGGTGGCACTCATTCGTTTCGCCAACCTTCCCGTTCGCTTTTGCGCGCTCGTAAACTTGCAAGATCTCCGCAGCGACCGCAATCGCGATTGCCGAAGGTTGCTTGTTGGAAATCCCTATTGCGCCAATCGGGCATGTCATGCGCTTCAACCGCTCAGGCGCTACTCCCTCACGCTTAAGGTGCTTCTCAAACTGTGCTCGCTTGGATCTTGACCCGATCAGTCCGAAATATTGGAAATCATCACGTTGGAGTATTTCCCCGCAAAGATAAAAATCCAGCGCATGGCTGTGGGTCATGACGAGAAAATAACTCCCCGGCGGCGCGTCCGCAACGTCGAACCTGTGCATATCCGTCCCCGCGATCGTGACGTTGTCTGGCAGCTTGCGAGGAAACTGTTCCTCACGGCCGTCAACCCAGGTTATGCGACAAGAGAGTCCACTCAGCACATTGACGAGCGCCTTGCCCACATGTCCTGCGCCAAACAAGACAATGTTGAAATCGTTTGCCTCCACTGGTTCGAACAGAAGTTCTGCGCAGGTATCGGCCGTCTCGGCCCCAGTATCCCGGATTTCCCTGAGAAGCGGTCCCCGTGCACCTTTCCCGGGCTTAAGCATTTCCTGGGCAACCTGTAGCGCTTCTCCCTCGAGTTCAGAGTCGCCCAGACCGCCTGAGTATCCATCCAAGGTTACAATCAGCTTGTTCCCAGTGGACCGAGTGTTGGCCACGCTCACAACAACGCAGGCTTGGTTTTTCCGCTGCACTTCTGTCAAGATGCCGATCCACTCCGGCTGGGGCACTCGCAGCATTTCAAAAAGTACGTTCACAAGGCCCCCGCAGCACTGGCCAAGGCCTGGCCCCAGGGGAAACCGGATGAATTGGGCCCCGTAAGATTCGGGGGGGGCTTCCAGGATCCTCCGGGCCTGCTCGATCGAATTAAACTCCAGGCGGCCACCGCCGATCGTGCCGAAGGTTTCATTTTGCGTAACGACCATCTTCGCGCCTGGCTCCCGGGGTGTTGAGCCCTTGACCGAGGCCACCGTGACCAGGACGCTCGGCGCCCCGTCGCGGCGAAGGCGTTGCAGATGGTGAATCCAGTCGCTCATGATTGCCCCGAAATCCCTTGACCGCTATCCGCGCTGCGCCCTCAGGCCACGGTCTTGGCCGCTGATCGCTTCGCAGCCGCAGGCGAAGCAGCGGAGCGCACCGACTCGATAGCCTTCATGATCGCCTCACAACTGGCGGGCGCATTGAGGGCCGGGTTGAAGCGATAGTCCTCCACACTCGCCACCGCGTCACGGATCGCGAAGAACACTGAGAACGCAAGCAGCAGCGGCGGCTCGCCAACCGCCTTGGAACGCAAAATCGTGTCCTCGACGTTGGCGTTCTTGAATAGCTTGGCGCGAAAATCGGGCGGGCAATCATTGACCGCGGGAATCTTGTAGGTCGAAGGCGAGTGGGTCATGAATTCGCCCTCTTTGTTCCACCACAGTTCTTCCACAGTAAGCCACCCCATGCCCTGTATGAACGCGCCTTCCACTTGCCCGATGTCAATGGCCGGGTTGATCGAATTGCCAGTGTCGTGCAGCAAATCCGCGCGCAGCAGTTTCCACTCGCCGGTCAAGGTGTCTACGATGACCTCCGAAATGCCAGCGCCGTAGGCATAGTAGAAGAACGGCCGGCCGTTCATGGAGATACGATCCCAGTGCAGCTTCGGCGTGGCGTAGTAGCCGTCTGACCACAGTTGCACGCGCGCCTGGTAGGCTTGCAGCGCGAGCTCCGGAAAAGCGATCGACTGACCGTTCACCGTTACGGTGTCATCGGCAAAGACGACCTCTTCAGCCTTGCCGCCGTAAGTCTTCGCTGCGAACTCAGCGAGCCGCGCCTTGATTTGCCGGGCGGCATCCTGGCCGGCCTTGCCGTTCAAGTCGCTGCCGGTGGACGCCGCTGTCGCCGAAGTGTTTGCCACTTTGCTCGTGTCAGCTGCGGTGGCGCGTACGTGCCGCATGCCGATGCCGAGCTCGTGCGCCACGACTTGCGCGACCTTCGTATTGAGCCCCTGGCCCATTTCGGTGCCGCCGTGATTCACCAGCACCGAGCCGTCGGTATAGACATGCACCAGCGCACCGGCCTGGTTGTAGTGCGCGACGTTGAAGGAGATACCAAACTTTACCGGGGTGAACGCCATGCCTTTCTTCAGTACGGGGCTGCCGGCGTTGAACTCGCGCACCGCCTCGCGGCGTTTGCGATACTCGCTCGAAGCCTCCAGCTCGGCCACCAACTCGTGGATCACGTTGTCCTCTACGGTCTGGCCGTAGGGCGTAAGGTTGCGCTCCTTCTTGCCGTAGAAATTGAGCTTGCGGACGTCGAGCGGATCCTTTCCGAGTTCGCGCGCGATGCTGTCGATGATGTACTCGATCGCGATCGCGCCTTGCGGCCCGCCGAAGCCGCGGAAAGCGGTGTTCGACTGGGTGTTGGTTTTGCCAGAATAGGCGTGGATGTCGACGTCGCTCAAGTAGTAGGCGTTGTCGAAGTGACACACTGCGCGCGCGGCGACCGGACCCGACAGATCGAGGGAGAAGCCGGCGCGGGACACCATTTCGATCTTGGCGGCGCGAATCAGGCCGTCGTCGTCGAAGCCGACCTCGTACCCGTAATGGAAACAATGCCGCTTGCCGGTGATCATCATGTCGTCGTCGCGATCCAGCCGCACTTTCACCGGCCGGTGCAGCCGTTTGGCGGCCAGCGCGGCGACGCAGGCAAACAGCGCGGACTGTGACTCCTTGCCGCCGAAACCGCCGCCCATGCGCCGCATTTCCACGACCACCTGGTTCGAGTGCAGGTTCAGCGTATGGCAAACCATGCGCTGCATTTCGGTCGGATGCTGGGTCGAGCACCAGACATGCATTCCGTTGTCTTCCTTGGGCGCGGCATAGGAGATCTGCCCCTCCAGATAAAAGTGCTCCTGGCCGCCGACGTATAACTCGCCCTTCAGACGCCGCGGTACAGCCGCCAGCGCCTTGGCCGGATCGCCGCGTTTCAGGTGCATGGGCGCCAGCACAAACGAGTGCTGCCTCCTCGCCTCCTGCGGAGTCAGGACGGCGGGCAGCTCCTCGTACTCGACCACCGCTTTGCGTGCGGCACGCCGGGCGGCATCATAGGATTCGGCGACCACGGCGAACATGGGCTGGCCGATGTATTGCACCAGGTCGTCAGCAAAGATTGGATCATCATGGCCGATCGGACCGCAATTGTTTTCACCGGGGATATCTGAGGCGGTGAGCACCGCAACCACCCCGGGCGAAGCACGCACGGCGGCCAAATCGATAGCCTTGACGGTCGCGTGCGCCTTCTCGCTCAGACCGAGCGCCGCGTAAAGCGTGCCGGCCAGCTCGGGAATATCGTCGATGTAGGTCGCCTCGCCGGACACGTGCAGGTGCGCCGACTCGTGCGGCAGGGGCAGATGCGCCTGCCCCTTTTGAGACGGTGCGGATGCCAAGCCTTCAACTTGCTCGTTCATTTGCGTCTCCTAGGCGAAAGCAAAAACGCTGACGCTACGCGCCGGCAGCGGATTTTCGAGTTGGGTTTCCAGGAAAAAGCGATAAACCAGGTTCTGCGCGGACTTGAGGCGATACTCGGCACTTGCCCGCATGTCGGTGAGCGGCGTGTAGTCTTTGGCCAGCGCCGCCGCTGCCGCGCGCGCGGTCGCCTCCGTCCAGGGCTTACCGTTGAGCGCCTTTTCGGTCGCGGCGGCGCGCTTGGGTGTGGCCGCCATGCCGCCGAAGGCCACGCGGCTTTCGGCGATGCGGCTGCCGTCGAGCTTGATGGCGAAGGCCGCGCACACGGCGGAAATATCGGAATCGTAGCGCTTACAGATCTTATAGGTGCGGAACTTGATCGCCGGGGTCGGCAACGGCACCTCGACCGCTTCCAGCACCTCGTCCGGGCGCATCGACTTCTTCATGTACGCGACATAGAGGTCCTCCATGGGTATCGCGCGTGACTGCTTGCTGTTGCGCAGCACGACCTTGGCGCCCACAGCGATCAGCCACGGCATCGAATCGCCGATCGGACTCCCGTTGGCGACGTTGCCGCCGAGCGTGCCGGCGTTGCGGATCGGCACGGAGGCGAAGCGCTCCCACATTTCGGTAACTTGGGGATAGTGCTTGGCCAGGGCGCCGTAAGCGTCGGTAAGCGACACGCTGGCGCCGATGCGGAGCGTGCCGTTTTCCTCGCGCATCTCCTTCAGCTCAGCCACGTGACCGGTGAAGATGATGTCGCCAAGGTCGCGGAGTTGCTTGTTGACCCACAGACCGACGTCGGTGCAGCCGGCGAGGATGGTCGCGTTCGGGTTCGCAGTGCGCAGCTTGGCGAATTCGGACAGGGTCTTCGGGGCGAAGAACTTGCAGCCGTCGCACTCATAGACAAGCGATTTGTCACGCTGCAGGGACTTGAGCTTGTCGACCACCGCCGCACGGTCAAACTCGACCTCGGGCAGATCGAACATCTTCTGTCCGGCTTCCAGGATCGGGCGGTAGCCGGTGCAGCGGCAGAGGTTGCCGGCGAGCGCGGTGCGAAGCAGGCCCTCGCTTGGACGGGTGCTCTGCTGTTGGTGCTCAAGGTAGACACTCCACAGCGACATGATGAAGCCTGGCGTGCAGAACCCGCATTGCGAGCCATGGCAATCGACCATGGCCTGCTGCACCGGATGCAGGCTGCCGTCGTCCTGGCGCAGGTCCTCGACAGTGAACAGCGCCTTGCCGTCGAGCGCCGGCACGAATTGGATGCACGCGTTCACCGTCTCCATTTGCAGACGGTCCCCATTCAGTTCGCCCACGACTACCGTGCACGCTCCGCAGTCGCCCTCAGCACAGCCTTCTTTGGTGCCCGTGCGGCCTAGATCCTCGCGCAGAAAGTTGAGAACCGTTCGCGTCGGGGGAATATTCTGTACCGTCATGACCTCGCCGTCCAGAACGAAGCGCACCGCACCGAGGCCTGCTGGTGTCTTGGGCTTTCTGCTTGGCATATCGTCACTCTCCTAATACCGTGATCTTCAACGATGACCGAAGCCCCTCCTGAGGGGCATCAGCAGCTGACCTATTTATAGCACTCCGTCACGCGTCGGAGCGGTCGAATACTCGGGCGCTGCTATCAACTGCCTCGATAGGTCGCGTAGCTCCAGGGCGTAACCAGTAACGGCACGTGGTAGTGCTGATTGGGGTCGGCGATGCCAAAACGCAGGACTATGTCTCCGACGAAGGGCGGATCAGGAAGCTCGGCGCCCGTCCGGGAGAAGTATTCGGCGACCTGGAACACCAGTTCGTAAGTTCCAGGCTGCAGCTCGCCCCCCTCCAGCAGCGGGCGGTCGCAGCGTCCGTCAGCGTTGGTCACTGCCTCCCTCAGCAGCTTCCGCTCCCCATCTATCTTGTAGAGCAACAGGCTGATCCCGGCTCCCGGTCGCCCACGCACCGTGTCCAGAACGTGTGTTGTAAGACGCCCCATTCACTACCCCTTTTTGTGAGCCCACATGTTGGCACGCGAGGCGTTTTCTTGTCAACACGATTTCCTCGGCTTGTTCACATTGAAATGCAGCATTGCAAAAGATAATGCCGACAGTCTGTTGACTCTATGTGCTACTACGATTATTTTGCTTAACCGTCTTCTTCGTGCAGACTCGAAGTCTTGCGGCAAACGCAAACGGGCCTCACCAAAATTTTCTTGCTCTTGGCAACACATTGTGTTAACAATCTAGGCAGCTGCTGATCACAAGACACGGCTTTCATGAAGACATCTCGCGAAGGAAAAGGCAAGATCAAGGCGCCGGAGCGGCGCGCGCGAGGCACCAGGGCGAACCCTTCCCTCACTGGCGCAGCTAACAATAGAGGTGTATTTGGCGCTCTCGAGGATGAGATCCATGAGCGCATCCAGGAGGCAATGCTCGACCATCGCCTGGCGCCTGGAACCAAACTGAAGGAAGTCGCCCTCGCCGAGTTGTTCGCGGTTAACCGGAGCGTGATACGCAAGGTGCTCCTCCGCCTGGAGCACAGCAAACTGGTGGTGTTACGCCCGAACCGGGGCGCGATGGTCGCGAGCCCCACCGTCGAGGAAAGCCGCCATCTTTTCGCGGCCCGCCGAGCGATCGAGGGCGCGATCATCGATACCCTCACCCGCAAGTTCACCAAAGAGCAGATCCGCGAGCTGCGCGCGCTGGTCAAGCAGGAGCACGAGGCCTATCGTCGCGGCGAGATGAGCGCCGGGCTCAAGATGTCGATCCAGTTCCACCGCGCGCTCGCCGACATGGCCGGCAACACCGTGCTAGCCGAGTTTCTCGACCAACTCGTCGCCCGCACGCCGCTTATTGTGCTTGCATACAGAGGTACGAGCCTTGATGCCTCCTGCTCAAATAATGAGCACTCTCTAATCCTGGACGCGATCGCCACCGGCGACACCGACAAGGCGGTGGCTGCTATGACGTCCCACCTGCAGGCCCTCGAAAACCAGCTCAATCTGCACGAAGAGGAGGAAGAGCCCACCGATCTTGCCGAGATCTTTGGGATGCGGCGGCGTTGAAGGTCATGGCAAAAAGAACGTGAACACGCGCATGCAATCTGCAACTGCAACCCAGCTTGCTCCGGCAGATTCCGCGGGAAGCGGAGTTCCGCCATTGCCTGGACGAGATAGCGCAGATCGCGCGATTAAAGCTTTCGCCCTGATCGAACAGGGCTGATCGAAGCCGATTCCCTGAGGTCTATCGTCGGTCGCGGATGGCTGGCACGGGAGGAAGGGAATCGATTTGGTAATTTCCTAACTAGAGAAAGGGACCATCCATGAAAACGAACGAGTTACACCCAAAGAACCGTCGCGCCGCGGTGCTTACGTGCTCAGCCTGGCTGCTCAGCATGTTCGCCCCGCAAGCTGCCAACTCAGCCGAGTGGAGCGACACCGAGGTGAATTACCAGTACGGCACGCAGTTTGAGGAGCCGTTCAACCCGGACGACGTCACGAAAAACATCATTACCCTTCAGCATGCGAGCGGGTACAAGTACGGCAGCAACTTCTTCTTCGTCGATTTTTTGAGGTCCGACAGCACCGACGACAACGCCGGCGAAGTCTATGGCGAGTGGTATACCCACCTGAGTCTGAGCAAGACTACGGGCGCCAACCTCTCCTACGGGATCATCAAGGACGTCAGCCTGACCGCCGGCATCAACTACGGCGCGAAAAACACCGGCGCCAATCCTCGCGTGTTCCTGCCGGGCTTCACTGTCGACCTCAACCTACCCGGCTTCACTTACTTCGGCGTGGATGTGCTCGCCTACATCGACCGCGGCAAATTCAAGCCCAACTTCGGCACGACGCTGGACAACTGCGGCGAGAACGAGACGAGCTATCAGATCAACCCGTTCTGGCAGTTACCGTTCCGCCTGGGGC
>JBOIGA010000028.1:0-21569 GCA_050741875.1 Burkholderiales bacterium | reverse complement strand
GCCAATACGATCCGAGAAGCACTCCATGGTAGCAAGTTTTTCTGGACCATCGAGTTCATTCCTTCGGTGGACAAGATTCTGCGGGACGAGCTGCACAAACTCGGCGGCATCGCCGAAGTTCTCGCCGATGATCAGCTACTCGCCGGCTTTGCGGTCACCGACCGGGTGGTCTCGGAGCGCGATCCCGATCCTATCGCGGCGGGCTCGCATCTCTCCGAGTACAGCGGAAAGCAGCCCCTGGTCCATTTTTCGGGAAAAGGCCGGGAACTGGATGACCTGGATGGGTTTCTTGAGCGCATGCAGGAAAACGGCCTGGAAAACGTGCTGTTTTTAACTGGCGACCGGTTGAAAAAAGAACCCCCTGACCGGCGCGTCCGGTACCTTGAATCAGTGCCAGCGATTGAGCGCGCAAAGCAGCTTAATCCTCGCCTAGTGGCTGCCGCGGCTCTCAATCCCTTCAAATACCGAGAAGAGGATGCCATGGCCCAGTATTTGAAGTTGGGCAAGAAGGTGGGCGCGGGCGCGGACTTCGTCATTACCCAGATCGGCTTCGACATGCGCAAGTATGAAGAGGCGATCGCTTGGCTTGGCACGCGCGATTACCGCATCCCGCTGGTTGCCAATGTCATACCCATGTCGGCTGCAAGAGCGCGTTACATCCGCCACCATCAGCTCGCGGGCGTGACCGTGACCGATTCTTTCCTGGCCTTGCTGGAGGAAGAAGAGCGGGTATTCGCCGATAAGGGCGCCTCCCGGGTCATGCGCCGTCTCGCGCTGCAGATCCTGGGCCTTAAGCTTTACGGGTATTCCGGGGTCCAGATCACCGGCCTGCATTCCATTGAAAAGCTATCCGCGCTGAAGACGCAGGTTGCCGAATTGTCCCAGCTGTGCGGCGAGCGGATCACCTGGAACAAGACCTGGGAGGAGTCGCTCACGCTGCCTGAAGGCGGCCACGCCGATCCCGCTCCCCGCGATCCCTGGTATCTCGCTCGTCCGCGCCGACAGCGCTTTATTCGCCGGGATAGGCTCAAATACCGCGTGATGGACGGGCTGCACGGCTTTCTGTTTGCCAAGGGACTGGGTGCTCAGCTTCTGGGCCCGGTGTTAAAGCCGGTCGAACGTCACGGCGAGATGGATCGCCTGTTGACTCGGATGGAGCGCGCCATGAAAGGGCCGTTTGGCTGCGAGACCTGCGGAATGTGCCGGCTCCCGGCAACCCAATACGTGTGCCCCGAAAGCTGCCCGAAAGGACTGGCCAACGGGCCCTGCGGGGGGACCACTGAAAACCTATGCGAATTCCGCGATCGCGAATGCATCCACAGCGTCAAGTACCGCATCGCCAGGGATGCCGACGTGCTGCATGAGTTGGAGCGCTGGTTGATTCCTGCAGTCCCAAAGAATATTCGCAACACTTGCTCGTGGCCTCCCCACTTCAGACGGGAGGGGCCAAAAATTCAAGTGATCAGCTTCTCGCACCCGGAAACAAGAGAAACCCGAGATTGGTGAGCTGCTTTGCAGGTCACGACAAGCGGCGGTACCGGTCTGTGCGTCTATTCAATTCAAGGAGAGTTCGAGCAACTGGTAAAGTAAAGCAAACTGTGTAGCACGCGTCGCGCAACAGCGGCATCTTCACCGGGCGGATGTTGTACACGTTGGCGCAGTTCCGGTAGGCGCCGCATGCCTTCGCCAAGGTCAGCAGCCGGCGTATCCCCGCCGCCGGCATCACCGCGCGTCGGCGCTGCTGATAGGGATCGGCGTAGTGTTCGGCAGTGGGTCATTTTGAGGTTTACAACAGGACTAAATAGTCAAAAAGGAAAATAGTGCTACTATTTTTGCCCCACCAGCCGGGGAGGCGGAATGAAGATAAAGGGGCAGACGTTTGTCAAAGACGATATAGAACTAGACGGTAATATCTTCGAAGATTGTATTTTTGATGAATGCCGAATGTTTTTTGATGGACGAGCACCCGTCAGGTTGAGCCATTGCACTTTCAATAATGTTTTTTGGCACCTTCGCGGGCCGGCGTCATTAACAGCTGACTTCATACGAGGGGTTACGGACTCAGGAGATTATGGTAGAGCACTTCTCGTGCTAACTTTTCCCGCGATTAAGCCCTGGATCAAGCAGGAATACTTGGATACGCTCGGCGGTCCGAAGGAAGATGCTAATGGCTGATGTGCTGAATTTTGAGCGCAAGACTTCAATAACAGACGCTGGATTCCCGAGAGCCCAGAGTCACACAGGGATTTCCGGCGATGGTGGTGGAGGTGGTATGGAAGCCCGTGTTGCAAAGTTACAATCCGATGTGGAACATATACAGTCGGATATCGCAGAAATTAAGGTAGACGGCCGTGATGTTCGTGACAAAATTTCCGGAATAAAGGACAGCATTTCTTCTGCCAAAATCTGGGCGCTACTACTATACATCGGTCTTGCCGCAGCCCTTCTTACGGCCATGGCGCGTGGATTCAATTGGATTTAAGTTGCTAGTGCGACAATCTCTTCCAGCGTCCAGACGTGATCGGAAACGCCCGCTTCCATTGCTGGCGTAACTCTTAGGCTTTGGTGAATGCGCGCGAAGTTGTAATACATGTGACCTGCCCCCACTGGGCAGTGCCAGCCTGATCTTAGTAGAGTCCGCTTTCCAGAGGAGAAGCGGACATGAAGAAGCGGTTTAGCGAAGAGCAGATCATCGGGTTTTTGAACGAGGCCGACGCCGGCGTGCCGATAAAAGAGCTGTGCAGGAAGCATGGCTTTAGCGACGCGGCGTTCTATGGCTGGAGGACCAGGTTCCGAGGCATGAAGGTCGAAGAAGCCAAGCGGCTGAAGGCTCTCGAGCACGAGAACACGAGATTGAAGCGGCTGCTGGCCGACTCGATGCTCGACATTGAAGCGCTCAAGGCCGCTCTCGGCCGAAAGCACTGAGCCCGCAAGATAGGCGCACGGCAGTGACGGCGATGAGAGAAGCAACCGGCATCTCGATTCGCCGCGCCTGCCGGCTTGCGGGGCTCGCGCGCACCATGTTTGGACACGAACCGAAGCCTGATCCCCAGAACGACGCGATCACGGCAAGAATGATCGAGCTCGCCCAGGAACGAAGGCGTTTTGGCTACCGCAGAATCCACGTGCTGCTTCGCCGGGAAGGGGTCAAGGCCAACCACAAGCGCGTGCACCGGCTCTACCGGCTCGCGGGCCTCGCGGTGCGCCGCCGGCGCCGGCGCGAGCGCGTCGCCGTTGAGCGCCAGCCGCTTCTTCTGCCCAGCCGACCCAATGAGGTCTGGTCGATGGACTTCGTCATGGACTGCCTTAAAGACGGCCGGCGGTTGAAGTGCCTGACTGTCGTCGACGATTTCACGAAGGAGGCCGTCGAGATCGCACTCGACCACGGCATGGGAAGCCACTACGTCGTGCGCGTGCTTGAGAGGATCGTGCGCTTTCGCGGCAAGCCCAGCGCGATCCGCACCGACCAAGGCCCCGAATTCACGGCAGGCGCGCTCGATCAGTGGGCTTACCAAAACGGCGTGACGCTCAAACTCATTCAGCCCGGAAGGCCGATGCAAAACGGCTACGTCGAATCGTTCAATGGGAAGTTTCGCGACGAGTGCCTGAACGAGCACTGGTTCTCAACCCTTGCCGAAGCGCGCGCCATCGTCGCCGCCTGGCGCCGCGACTACAACGAGAACCGCCCCCACAGCGCTATCGGATACATGACGCCCGCTGAATACGGCGCGCTCAATCGCTCCTGCGGGCGTAATGCAGCGCAAAACCAGGAGATCCATTAACCTTGCAACCAGGGCTCTACGAAGCATCGAGTGGCACTACGCAAGGGGGCAGGTCACATGAAGTGAAGCGCGACCGCGTGTTCTAGGTTTGTCACTTTCTTGCTGAACGCATTGGTAAGCCGCGTGAAGCGACGGCAGCTCATACGCATGGTGAGGTTTTGCCGTTCGACAAAGCTGGTCGAAACGTGCGCCTGATCGGGATTGCCGCTGACCGTGCCTCGAATCGTTCCGCAACATTCACCGGGGCTGTAACGCCGCGCTTCTACCTTGCTGTCGTCGCCGCCGTACAGCGCCAACTGCCGCAAGTTGGGGGCGACTGTGGTGTTGCACGGCGATAACCTGGCGGAGGCGCGCACCCATGCCGATGCGCTCACGCAGCAGCAGGGGATTGACCTATATCCACGGATACGACGACGCGGCGATCATCGCAGGACAGGGCACTATTGCGCTCGAAATCCTGGAGCAGGTGCACGATATTGATGCCATCGTAGCGTCCATAGGGGGCGGCGGAATGATTGCCGGGATCGCGCGGGCAGTGAGGCGCATCGCCTCTCAGTCCCTGGGCGAGGCGCTCGATGCCTACATTGATTCGGGCGGGTGCCTTTCGAGTATTCCGCCATAGTTAATCGTCGGCCAGCCTCAGCCGACGTGACTCATTTCGGGGCGAAAGCTTGCAAGAGTCCCGTGTAAGGTTTGGCCAGCGGATACGCGAGATCGCCGAGTTTGCTGGTGTTCAATCCGAGTCCGACACCCGCTGCGACCAGTCTCACCGCCGCTGCTACGCCATCGATTACCGGCGCGCGTATCTCGCGCGAGATACGCGCACACAGGTCCGCCATCCCGGCGCAGCCCAATACGATCGCTCCGGATCGGTCCTCTTTCAGCGCCCGCCGGCACTCATCCACGATCACCCGGTAGGCGTCGGACTCGGGGCGTTCCAGGTCCAACACCGCCAAGTCGGTGCCGCGGATGTTGCGGCAGAAGTGAGACATGCCATAGTTCTGCGCGAGATGCTGGGCGATCACGCAAGTGCGCTCTAGCGTGGTGACCACCGAAAAGCCGGTCGCGATAAAACTCGCGACATGCATTGCCGCTTCGGCGATGCCGATGACGGGTCCGCGCGCAGCCTCCCGCGCCGCGAGCAAACCGGGGTCTCCAAAGCAGGCGATGACGTAGCCGTCGATGCCTTCAGCCTCGCCTTTGCGAATTTCATCGAGCAGCCCGATCACGCTCGCGGCTTCGTCGTAATGGCACTCGATTGAGACCGGACCCATCTTCGGGCTGACGGCGACAATCTCGGTACCCGGCGAGGCAGCGGCGCGCGCCGCTTCACCGATCACGTGGGTCATGGACTCGGTGGTGTTGGGATTGATGACTTTGATTCGCATGACTCGCGCTCCTCTCAACTGAAGGCTGATCATGAGCCGGCAGCGGCCACTTTGCCCTGCTCAAACTTCATCCTTGCGCGCTGGTCTCGCTCTTGAGCGACACCACCGCGCCTCATCATCCACACATACGTGCCCCCGCCGACGGCGACGCCGATGAACCAAGAGAATGCGGACAAGACCTGCAACGCGGGAATGAACACGAACAGCATTCCGGCTAAGGAGCCGGCAATCAGCGATTTGATGGCGACCGGGTTATACCCATCCTTGTACCAATAATGGCCAGTCGGCTTGTCGCTGAAAAGCTCGTCGGGAAACAGATGCGCGTGTTTGACCACGGCATAATCGGCAACCAGGATTCCATACAATGGGCCGATGGCAGCTCCGAGCGTGCCGAGCGTGTAGTGAATGACTACTGGCGTATTGAACAAGTGCCAGGGCATCACGAACATCGCTGCAATCGCCGTGATCATCCCGCCACCAATAAAGGTTATATGCTTCGGCGCGACGCTCGAGAAAGCGTACGCAGGCCCGACGAAGTTGGCCACAATGTTGATGCCTATTGTCGCGATCAAAAAAGTGGCTGCCCCAATCACTGCAGCCGTGGTGCTGTCGATGCGGGCGACGATCTCGACCGGGTCGTGAATGTACTGACCGAATACCGACATCGTCCCTGAGGTGGTGATGACGGTCACAATCGCGAAGGCCAGGTAATTCACCGGATGGCCCCAGAAGTTGCCTTTTTTCACCGCGCCCATGTTGTAGGCGAAGCGCGAGAAATCGCTGAAGTTCACCATTGGGCCCGAGAAATACGACACGACGAGCGCAATCGCGACCATCATCTGCCAGAACGCGGCCCAGCCGGTGTACTTGACGTCCGCGAGGGTGAAGTTGATGTTCTCCCAACCTGCCTTGTAGACGATCCAGCCGGCGAGCAGGAACATGACGACGTAAACACCGGGGCCGGCCCAATCGATGAAATGCGTGATGGTTTTCATACCGCCGTAGAAAACGACGAATTGGAAGAACCACATCGTCATGAAGGCGAACCAACCCATATAAGACAAGCCCAGAAAATAGACCTGTTCGTAAGGTGTGAATTGCGGGAAAAATTTAAGCACGACGACGATCAGCGCCTTTGACGCGACGTAGGTCTGGATGCCGTACCAGGCGACCGCGATGACGCCGCGGATGATCGCCGGAATGTTGGCGCCTAACACGCCGAAAGAGAGCCGGCACACGACTGGGAAGGGCGTCCCCAAGTCGACGCCCGCTTTCGCTACCAGGTTGGTGAGGAACATCACCATGACGATGCCGACCAGCAGACAGACCAGCACCTGCCACGCCGCGAGACCCAGAGCGAACAGGCTCGCCGCAAAGAGATAACCCCCCACGCTGTGGACGTCCGACATCCACATGCAAAATATCTGGTAGGTGCCCCAGGTGCGCTCTTTAAGCGGCGCTAGATCCTTGTTGTATAGACGCTCGCTGTAACCCGCGGGTATTTGGTGCTCAGTCATCTTCCTCTCCTCTCTTGGGCTGGGCGGCTACTCGACTGAGCCGACGAACAGGGGGTGGAACTTGCCGCCTTTGAACTCGTTCACTACCATCGGCACGCCGATCTGGCGCTGCTGGTTAAAGACGTTACTGCCGACGTACCTGAGGGTGGTTTTTTCCTTCACGAAAGGATTGTCGATGTCGAACGTGGGAATGGCATTCATGAACTCCGCGACGTCATTGATGGCCTTTGGCCCCGCCTTCTGGAGCGTGCGCAGGATCATTTCGAGCGCGTAGACCTTGGTGCCGGCCTCGTCGTGCCACTCGCCCGCAAGTTTGGTATAGCGCCGCACGAACTCCTCCATGTAGGGGCTGCGGGTTTCCGGGGGGCTGGCGCCGCCCACCGAAATGAAACCTTCTGCGGCCGCTCCGGCTTCGGCTAGGAGCTTCGCATCCTGCGCTGTTTCAGCGCTGACCAGCCCCTTGTAGCCCAGCTCGCGCAGCGCGATGAGGATCAACGGCGCATCGCCGGGGGCGACGCCGGAGAGCACGATCAGGTCCGGGGTGCCCCCAACCGGAGTGACCGCGCCGCCGACCTGCCCCGCCTGCGGTGATGCCGCGTCCGCGCCCTTCAGAACTCTCGCCATCACCGGCCTGAAGTTGGTCGTGCCGGGCTCGTACACCTCGGAAGAGGAAGCGACGGTGAGGCCAACCCGCCTGGCCCCGATGACACCCTCGTCGCGCTGGTTAAGCGAATCCGCCTCGTTACGCGCGACAAAGCTGACAGCTTTTATCCCTCTCTTGTCCTTGAGATATCGGTAGATGATCGGGCCGACTTGGTATGACGCGACCATGCCGAGAATCGAGTTTCTCTGTGGGGGGGTATAGAGGTAACTGGCAAAGGCATAGGGTATGTCGATGGCATTGCCGGCCCTGAGCAACGGCGCCACGACCGCCGCGGTGGTGTCGACGTTTGGGCCGATGATATAGCGGATGCCTTCCTCGCGGATCAGCCGCTCCGCGCCGGCGACCGCGAGCTTGGGGTCGAGTTGGTCGTCGATCGCGACAACCTGAATCTTGTATTTCTCGCCGCCGATCTCGATTCCGCCCTTTTCGTTGTACATCTGCGCAGTGGTCTCGGCGGCATGTTTGTTGACGAGCCCCCAGGAAGCTGCAGGCCCGCGCATGACTCCCAGCACGCCGATCTTCAGAACCTTTTCCTGCGCTAGAGCGAGGTCGGTAGCGAGCCCCAAAACGGCTGCGAGCATCCCGGCGCTCACGACCGCTGCGCGTAAAACCCGTCGCAACTTCAAAGCGATCGTGGGACGGAGCGATTCGCGCTCACCGGGCGGGATCGACTGATTCACGGCGGTGCGGGCCATTTTGATCCTCCTCGAGGGCAGGGTTAACCGAGTGGGAACAGTCGCATTCGCCAAAGACCAGGCGATGCATTTAGGCTGCCGAATACTGGCACGAGGTATACGTACTGTCAACGGATAGAATTCATTCTCGTTTGCCGTATGAATCCATCATTGCATACAATATCGCTTGAGTTTATTTTAAATGAGTGTGCCAAATGGAAACCGCAACGCAGCTTAGAAAGAGTCGGTCGATGAGCAAGGCGTCCTCTAAAGGCAGCAAGCGCGCTCCACCGCGAGAAGCGACGCCCGCGCAAGAGCGCGGGGACCAGGAGGTCTACGACGCGATCTATGAGGCCGTCATCGACCATCGGCTGCCGCCGGGAACCAAGCTCACCGAAGCCGCCTTCGCCGAAATTTTCGGCGTGAGCCGCACCATCGTCAGACAGGCGCTAATACGCCTCGCACACGACAACATCGTCGTGCTGCGGCCGAACCGGGGGGCGGTGGTGGCGAGTCCCTCGGTTGCGGAAACTCGCGATGTATTCGAAGCCCGGCGCACTATTGAAAGCGCGCTCATCCCTTCGGTGATTCGAGCGGCAAGCAAAGAGGATTTCAATCGGCTGCGCGCGCTGGTAAAGGAAGAACAGCGCGCGTTAGAGCGACGCGACCCGCGAAGCTACATCAGGCTCTCCGGAGATTTTCACATCCGGCTTGCCGAGATCGCTGGTAACGCTGTTCTCGCTGACTTTCTTAACGAATTGGTGTCGCGCACTTCCCTGATCATTGCCGTGTACGAGATGGCAGGTAATCCGGCCTGCGCGCCGGACACCCATTTGGATCTGATCGAGGAAATCGCTCGGGGCGATGAAAGCCAAGCGGTTGCCGAGATGATCCAGCACCTTAACGAAATCGAAGGAAGGCTTCACCTTTTTGATCGCGTTAAGCCGATCGATCTCGGGGAAGTCTTCGCAAGCCGAGTGAACAAACCTGCGAACAGGAGGAAACGATGACAACGCGACGTGAGGAATGGCGCGGCACGACAACCGAGGCTGCGAGGGGCTATCCACGCGACATGGTCGGATATGGGCGAAATCCGCCCGATCCCAAGTGGCCCGGCAACGCCAGGCTCGCACTGCAGATCGTGCTTAATTACGAGGAGGGCGGAGAGAACTGCGTGCTCCATGGCGACAAAGCATCTGAGCAGTTTCTCTCCGAGATCATCGGCGCGCAGGCGTTCGAGATGCGGCACTTGAGCATGGAGACGATTTACGAGTATGGAAGCCGCGCCGGATTCTGGCGCCTGCACCGGATGTTCACCGAGCGCAAGATTCCGATCACCGTTTTCGGCGTCGGGATGGCGCTCGAGCGCAATCCCGACGCGGTCGCCGCGATGCTCGATGCGGACTGGGAAATTTGCAGCCACGGCTGGCGCTGGATCAACTATCAGAACGTTGATGAGGAGACCGAAGGGGAGCATATAAAACGCGCCGTGGAAAGCATCAAGCGCTTGACCGGCGCGGCGCCGCTCGGCTGGTACACCGGCCGCGACAGCCCCAACACCCGCCGGCTGGTGGTCGAGCATGGAGGATTTCTCTACGATGCCGACTCCTACGCCGACGATCTGCCTTATTGGGTGCGCGTCGCCGACAAGCCGCACCTCGTCGTTCCCTATACGCTCGACACCAATGACATGCGTTTCGCGACGAACCAGGGATTCAATTCTGGCGACCAGTATTTCACTTATCTGAAAGACGCCTTCGACGTGCTCTACGCCGAAGGCTTCGATTCGCCCAAGATGTTGTCAGTCGGACTGCATTGCCGGCTGGTAGGTCGGCCGGGGCGGGCGGCTTCGCTTGCGCGCTTCCTCGATTACGCGCAAAGGCATCCGGGGGTGTGGATTTGCCGCCGTATCGATATCGCGCGGCATTGGTACGAGAAACACCCGTTCGTCGATACATTAAGCGCGTAGGGACACTCCTTCAATCGCTTTACGCACCGGAAAGGGAAGTCAATGCTTCACGATCGGACAATCCCTGGATGAGGACAATGACCGGCCGGTCGTTCTGTTGAGCGGCGGCGTTGGACTCACGCCGATGGTGAGCATGTTGGACGCGATGGTAGATCGAGGCGCCTCGCGGTCGGCTTGAGCGAATCCATTTTGAATTCTTTGGTCCGGCGCACGATCTGTACAACTGACGAGATCGCCTGCATTCCATTGACTATCGGCACGCCGCCGCGTGGACCTGCCATTTGATCGAGCATCACCCGTTCCCTAGACGTGAGCAAGAATGGCTGTCAATCGAACTCTGTGGTACGCGGGACTCGGGTTTGTCACCCTGTCGCTGATCTGGGGTTATAACTGGGTGGTCATGAAGGAGGTGCTGAAGTACGCCGGTCCGTTCGACTTCGCTGCGCTCCGAACCGTGTTCGGCGCGGCTGCCCTCTTCGTCGTGCTCTTAGTTCAGCGCAAGCCGCTGCGGCCGATCGAGTTGAAGACCACCTTCTTCTTCGGTCTGTTGCAGACCACGGCATTCATGGCGCTCACGCAGTGGGCGCTGGTGAGTGGCGGCGCAGGAAAGACGGCAGTGTTGAGTTACACGATGCCGTTCTGGGTGCTCCTGCTCGCCTGGCCGCTGTTAAACGAGCGGCTCCGCGGCTGGCAATGGATCGCGGTCGCGGTCGCGGCAGGCGGATTACTCCTGATTCTCGAACCGTGGAATATGCAAGGCACCGTCGCGAGCAGCCTGATGGCAGTAACCGCGGGGCTCGCCTGGGGCGCGAGCGCGATCGTCGCAAAGCGGCTGCGCGACCGGGTGCGCGTGGACCTGCTTTCGCTCACCGCGTGGCAAATGCTGTTGGGATCGCTAGTGCTCGTCGCGATCGCGCTTCTCGTTCCGTCGGAGCCGATTACGTTCAGCGGGTATTTCGTCGGCGCGCTGATCTATAACGCGATTTTCGCCACGGCGATCGCATGGGTCTTGTGGCTGTTCGTGCTCGAAACGCTGCCCGTCGGGATGGCCGGGCTCGGAATGCTGATCGTTCCCGCGACCGGTGTGCTCGCGGCGTGGATTGAGCTTGGCGAAACACCCTCGCGAGCCGAGCTCGCCGGCATGCTGTTGATTGCAGTCGCGCTCGCTTTGCTTTGCGCGCTCGCGTTGTTTGAGGCAAAGCGCCTGCGGCCTGCGCGACCGGCGGAAAAAGTCTCTCCGCCCTCGGATCAGGATGAGGGAAAGCGGGTTCAGGCAGTTGCGCAAACGGGTGATCCGCCGCCACCTCATCCCGGTAAGCCGGCCTCGCTCTGAGGGATCGACGGAGTCTTGGCTGCAAGCCATTTGGCTTGGGGATAAGCTCTAACTGGCGAGTCCTGCCAAGTACGTCGGCACGTACAATGGCGCTTTTTTTGGAGCCTCGAATGCTTGGCGCGCTCACTTGGCTGTTGCTGTTTCAACTCATCGGAGAAGTCCTGGCGCAGTGGTTTGGGCTGCCGCTGCCCGGCCCCGTTCTGGGCATGCTGTTCCTGTTTGCGGTGCTGGTCGCGCGTGGCGGTATGCCCGACAACTTGCGCGATACCAGCAACGCGATGCTGCAGCATTTAATGCTGTTGTTCGTGCCTGCTGTCTCGGGCGTGATGATCCATTTCGAGCGCGTCGGTAAAGAGTGGCTGCCGATATTGGCTGCGGCGATCGGAGGGGCGGTGATTACGATGGTCGTGACGGCGCTCACATTACGAGCGCTGCTCGCCCGCGAGAAGGAGCAGGCCTCATGACGCCCAAATTTTTCGAGATCTGGGTTTATCTCTCGGCGTCGCCGCTTCTGTGGCTCACCGTGACGCTGCTCGCATATCAGGCCGCGTACTTGATCTATCGCGCGAGCGGAATGAATCCACTCGCCAATCCGGTGTTGATTTCGGTTTCGTTCATCGTCTGCGTGCTACTCGCGAGCGGGACGCCTTACGAGACGTACTTCGACGGTGCTCAATTTGTCCATTTCCTGATCGGTCCTAGCACGGTGGCGTTGGCCATCCCGCTGTACGCGCAATTGGAGCGGCTGAAGGCGATGTTCGTGCCGGTGATGATTGCGACACTGGTCGGCTCGATCACCGCGATCGGGTCCGCGGTCGCAATCGGCTGGGCTTTGGGCGCCTCTACCGAGACATTGCTGTCTCTCGCGCCGAAGTCGGCGACGCTGCCGATTGCGATGGGGGTGGCCGAAAAGATCGGAGGCCTGCCTTCTCTAACTGCGGTCACCGTTGCGATCACCGGAATTTCCGGGGCCATCATGGTGCGCGCTCTGCTCAACCTGATCGGCGTCAAGGATTATGCAGTGCGCGGGTTCGCAGTCGGTATCACCGCTCACGGAATCGGCACCGCTCGCGCGCTTCAGGTGAGCGAAACCGCCGGCGCATTCTCCGCGCTGGCGATGGCGTTGAACGGCGTCGCGACGACCCTGCTGCTAACGTTCGCGATCAAACTCATGGGGAATTAGGGCGTCAGGGATACTCCGATCGCGCCAATAATCTCATCAAGGAAACCTCGTCATTCTTCCTCCTGGAACGCTTCTTCGCGTTTCTTGCTCACCGCGGGCAGCAGCACGACGATGAGCGCCGCCACCGCCAGCACCAGCATGGTCGCACTGATCGGACGCGTGATGAACACCAAGGGATCGCCGCGCGAAATCAGGAGTGCGCGGCGCAGGAATTCTTCCATCATCGGTCCGAGTATGAAACCCAGCAGCAATGGCGCGGGCTCGCAATCGAGTTTGATGAAGATATAGCCGAGCAACCCGAACAGCGCCATGAAGTAGATATCGAACTCGCTGTTGCGCAGGCTGAAAACACCGATCGCGCAAAACACCAGAATCGCCGGATACAGCAAGTGATACGGCACCGAAATGATCTTCACCCACAGCCCGATCAGCGGCAGATTGAGAATGATCAGGAAAAGATTGCCTATCCACATCGAAACGATGATTCCCCAGAACAGTTCCGGCTGTTCAATCATCACCGATGGTCCGGGGACGATTCCCTGAATGATCATGGCGCCGATCATGAGCGCCATCACCGGGTTCGACGGTATGCCTAGAGTCAGCATGGGAATGAACGAAGTTTGCGCGCCAGCGTTGTTGGCCGACTCGGGCCCTGCGACGCCTTCGATCGCGCCTTTGCCGAAACGCGACGGATCCTTTGCGATCTTCTTCTCCACCGAGTAGGCGGCGAAAGCTCCCATAATCGAGCCGCTGCCGGGCAGAATTCCGAGCGCTGAGCCAATCGCGGTGCCGCGCAGAATCGGCGCGACGATGCGCTTCAGATCTGCTTTCGTCGGCATGAGATTGGTGATTTTCTTCGCCGCCAAGGTGCGCTCGCGTTCGTGTTCGAGATTACGCACGATTTCGGCGACGCCGAACATTCCCATCGCCAACACGACGAAGCTGATTCCGTCGGCGAGCTGCGGCAGGTCGCCGGTGAAGCGCGCGATACCAGAATTGACATCGGTGCCGATCAGTCCCAGCAACAGCCCGAGCACCACCATGCCTATCGCGTGCAAGAGCGACCCGTGAGCGAGCACGATGGATGCGATCAGCCCCAGCACCATCAACGAGAAATACTCGGCGGGCCCGAACCTGAGCGCGATTTCGGTCAACGGCGGCGCGAACACCGCGATCAGAAAAGTCGCGACGGTGCCCGCGAAGAATGAGCCGATCGCGGCAGTCGCGAGCGCCTTGCCCGCGTTGCCCTGGCGCGCCATCTGATAACCGTCGAGCGCGGTGACGACCGAAGCAGCCTCACCCGGAAGATTGACGAGAATCGCCGTGGTAGAGCCGCCGTATTGCGATCCATAGTAAATTCCCGCGAGCATGATTAGCGCGGAAACCGGAGGCAGCGTGAACGTGATCGGCAACAACATCGCGATAGTCGCTGTCGGCCCGAGGCCAGGCAACACGCCGATCAGAGTTCCGAGAAAAACCCCGGCCAGGCAATAGAGCAGATTGGTAAGGGTAAACGCCGATTCGAAGCCGAGAGCGAGGTTGGAAAGGAGTTCCACGCTAACCGCCTAACCACGGACCGACAATCGGCAGCGGAATGCCGAGACCTTTGACGAAAACGAGCGCGCAGAACGCGGTCAGACCCACCGCGAGCGCGAGCGCCGGAACGAGGTGAGTTTTAGCGCTTGCGTAAGCGCTGATGAGTACCAGCAGTGGCAGCGCGACGATGATTCCGGCGCCGCGAATCAGAAAGCCGGTCAGCAGCGTTGCCGCGAGTATCAGCAACAGACGCTTGACCGCGAATGCGTCGACGCGCTCACCCGGCCGCAGGAAAGAACGGACGAGGGAAATCACTCCGATCAGCGCGAGCGCCGCGCCAAGCACGGTCGGGAAATAACCAGGTCCCATTCGAAGCGCGGAGCCCATGCCGTAGTCGAGCGCGAGGACGACCACGGCCACTCCGATCAGGACATAAATTGCTCCGGCCCAGAAATCCTTGGGATTGCTGATGAGCATGAACCCTCCCTTCGTTTCCTCTCCCTTGATGGGAGAGGGCTGGGGAGAGGGTGTCATGAGACTTGCCTCTCACCCTACCCTCTCCCACGAGGGGAGACGGTGTTAGTCCTTCAAAACTGAGGCGCTAGTTGAAGCGCTAGTCAGCGTATTCGCCAGCGGCCTTGAGGATCGGCCCCCATTTGCCGGTCTCGGCCTTAAGGTGCGAGGCGAGCGCCTGCGGCGTAGCGCGATCCTGGGCCACGGGTTCGGTGCCCAGATCGGCGTAGCGCTGTTTCACCGTCGCGTCCTTGAGCGCAACCTGCAACGCGGCAACGAGCTTGTCTATCACCGGCTTCGGCGTTCCCTTGGGCGCGTACAGCCCATGCCACACTGCGACTTCAAAATTCGGCAATCCCGCCTCCGAACAAGTCGGCAGATCGGGGAGGGAAGGAACGCGTTTGGCAGTGGTTGCGCAATATGCTTTTATTTTTCCGCCCTTGATCTGGCTGGTGGTATTGGTGGTCTGATCGCACATGAAGTCCACCTGCCCGCCGAGCAGATCGTTCATCGCCGGACCCGTTCCCTTGTAGGGCACGGTCGTAAGCTGCGTTTGAATCGTGCTCATGAAAAGTGTCCCGCACAAGTGCGAAGCCGCGCCCAATCCGGCGTTGGCGTAAGTAACTTTGTCCTTGTTGGCTTTGACGTACGCGATCAGTTCCTGGAAATTCTTCGCGGGAAAGTCCTTCTTTGCGACGATGGTCATCGGCACGTCGGTGACGAGCCCAATCGGCTCGAAATCCTTGACGGGATCGTAGGCGAGTTTGCGGTAGAGTGCGGGCGCGGTGGATTGTCCGATGTGGTGCAGCAAGATGGTATAGCCGTCGGGATCCGCGCGCTTCACGCGGCCCGCGCCGAGCGTGCCGCCGGCGCCCGCGACATTTTCCACGATGACTTGCTGCTTCAAATGCGCGCCCATCGCCTGCGCGAGGAGCCGCGCGACGGTGTCGGTCGGCCCTCCCGCCGAGAAAGGAACGACCATGGTGATGGTCTTCGAAGGGTACTCCTGAGCTTGCGCGCCGAGGGCCAAGATGAGCGCGAGGAATCCAAGAAACGTGAAACGAAGTCGCATTGTTTTCTCCAGATGGATTGAGTGACTCCCTTGCTTGATTCTAATTAAAACCGGCGCACATTGCCATTTGTCCATTCCGGCGCGATTCCCATTTCATCCTCGCGGGCGCGGTATTCGCAGGCAATGCCGATTCCCGGCGCCCACACCAAAGTTTCCGCATCGAACAACAAAGGCAAGTTGTCGCGCAGCCACGGAGGAACGCCATGCTCCTGCAGCAGATTTTTCAAGCTGCGCCGAGGCCGATTGCAGTCGGGACGAAAACGCTCGCCTCCTCTGCGCGTGCGAATCATGACCGCCGACAATCGTGAGCGCGAAATCCCCATTCCGGACGTCTCGACAAAGCGCAATGCGCCGCCGAGCTCAGGGATAACGATCTCGCTTTCACCGCGCCACGCAAGGCTCCAGTCCGCGTCCCGCTCGGGGAAGCTTCGCACCAGATAAATTTTTTGGCGGTAGCGGCGCAGCTCGAATTCGCCCAGCGCAATGCATGTCTTCGCGTCGGTCCGCGAGTGCAATATCTGGCGAAGCGCTTGTTCGAGCCACGCTCGATCGGGCATGGGAAGTCCGCGCTCGCGGAGAAAAAAGCGCAGAAGATTTTTTGCGCGTCCAAGCGACAGACGCTTGAGCTCGGCGATGTCAATCGCCTCCTCGGTGATGCAGTGCTTCGCATCAATACAAGCCAACTCATCAAGGAGCTCCGCCGCATCCCCAAGGTTATCCGCCGCGCGCGCGATGGTTTCACGATAAGCTGGAAAACGCTTTTCCATCGCGGGCAGAATTTCCCGGCGCAGAAAATTGCGATCGAAGCTCGTATCGCGATTGCTTTCGTCCTCAATCCATTTCAGCCCCCGCTTTATCGCGTAATTGAGAATCCCGGCCCGAGGAACACCGAGTAGAGGACGAAGAATGCGCGGGCAAGGACTGAGGACTGAGTGCTGAGGGCCGAGTGACCTCAAACCTCCACCACTTAGCCCCGAGTCCTGAGTCCTGAGTCCTGCTTTACTCAGTCCTGAGTCCTCAGTCCTCAGTCCTGTCCTCAACATTCGCATCCCCGCGAGCCCGTTTACCCCAGCCCCGCGCAATAAACGAAGCAGGAAAGTCTCTACTTGATCGTCCTGATGCTGCGCGAGCACGACGAAGTCAGCCGCTTGCCGGCTGAAAACCTGGTAGCGCAAAGCGCGAGCCGTGGCTTCCTGATTGCCTTTGCGAGGAACTTGAATGGTGACGGCCTCAAATGGGACTCCGCGACTTGAGCAAACTGCGCGGCAGAACTCGACCCATTCGTCGGCGTTGGGACTCAACTGATGATTGACGTGCAACGCGCTTAGCGTGAAGTCGAGATCGCGCTTGAGATTATCGAGCACGTCGAGAAGCACAATCGAATCGATCCCGCCAGAGAGGGCGACAACCAGTTTCGAGCGAGGTTCGAGATGCTGGAAAAGTCGTTGCGAAACGCGGTCAATCAAACCAGGGAATTTCTGATCTATTCCTCTCTCGTCATTCCGGCGGAAGCTGGAATCCAGCGTTATCAAAGCTCCTGGACACCGGGCTTTAGCCGGTGTGACGGCACACATTCCCTTAACTCTTTTCCACTTCCTTAAACTTGCCATACTCCATCAACCGTTCGAGCCGGCCGTGCAACAGCTCTTCTTGCGATTTTGCCTGCAAGCCACGCAATGTTTCGAACAGGGCTTTTTTGACGTTTTGCGCGGTTGCGACCGGGTCGCGGTGGGCACCGCCGACAGGTTCAGAAATAATCTTGTCGACGAGGCCGAGCGATTTTAGCCGGTTCGCCGTGATGCCCAAAGTCTCGGCCGCGTCGGCCGCGCGCTCGGCGCTTTTCCACAGAATCGAGGCGCAGCCTTCCGGTGAAATCACCGAGAAGGTCGCGTATTGCAGCATGAGGAGCGCATCGCCCACTCCGATCGCGAGCGCGCCCCCGGAACCGCCTTCGCCGATGACGGTGCAGATGATCGGGACTTTCAATTCCGCCATCACATACAAATTTCTGCCGATCGCCTCGGACTGGCCGCGTTCTTCGGCGCCGACGCCGGGATAGGCGCCGGGAGTGTCGATGAAAGTCAGCACCGGGAAGCCGAACTTTTCAGCGAGCCGCATCAGGCGCAAGGCTTTGCGATAGCCTTCGGGTTTCGGCATGCCGAAGTTGCGGAAGATTTTTTCCTTGGTGTCACGGCCTTTCTGGTGCCCGATCAGCATTACCGTCTGATTGTTGAAGCGCGCGATGCCGCCGACAATGGCGGGATCGTCGGCGAAGCGGCGGTCGCCGTGCAATTCTTCGAAATCGGCGAAAATTGCCTGGATGTAATCGAGCGTATAGGGACGCTGGGGATGGCGGGCGACTTGCGCGATCTGCCAAGCCGTCAGCTTCGAATAGATCTCCTTGGTGAGCGCCTGGCTTTTTTTTGAGAGCCGGGAAATCTCTTCGGAAATATCGAGCGCCGAATCGTCCTGGACGTAACGAAGCTCCTCGATTTTCGCTTCGAGCTCCGAAATCGGACCCTCGAAATCGAGGAAGGTGGTTTTCATTCGTCAGGGATCAGGGGTCAGGGGTCAGGGATCAGCATTCAAAAATTAGCAAACAATGTAAATCTCACTCCTGGCCCCTGCCCTTTCACGCCGCAGCGGCATCGCGCGCGACCGGAAGCTGAATTTCAATCGCGGTGCCTTTGCCGCGCTCTCCCGCGATCGTAATCGAACCACCAAGCTGCCGGACGCGCTCCATCATCCCCTGGATGCCATGCGAACCCGCTTTTATCTGGTCTTCGGCGGTAATGCCGACTCCGTTGTCGCGGATTTCCATCGCCACGACCTCATCGTCGCGCGAAAGGCTCAAATGCACTTCGGTCGCTTTGCTATGGCGCGAAATATTGGTCAGCGCCTCTTGCAGCACGCGATAGACCGCCACCGACTGGGCGGGATCGAGCCTTGCTTCGTCGTCGTAGAGAATCACATCGCAGCGAATCTTGTTGCGCGAACTGAATTCGCGCGCCTGCCACTGGATTGCCGCGCCGATGCCGAAGTCGTCGAGGATGCTCGGACGCAGATCATTGATGATCCGGCGTTGACTTTGCACCGCCGTATTCACCAGCCTGATGCAATCGCCGATCTTGTAATGGGCGATTTCGGGCTGCTTTTTCATTTGCTCGTGCGCCCAGGCGAGATCGAGCTTGACCGCGGTCAACAAACTGCCGATCTCGTCGTGCAGTTCTCTTGCAAGCCGCATTTTTTCGTCTTCGCGCACCGTTTCCAGATGCGCTGAAAGCGCCGAAAGCGCTTCCGCTTGGGCATTGAGTTCTTGTGTCTTGTTGTACAAGTCGACGAAAACCGAAATTTTCGAGCGCAGAATCTCGGGCACGATCGGCTTCAAAAGATAATCCACCGCGCCAAGCGCATAGCCGCGGAACATCGAGGCGACGTCCTCATACACTCCGGTCAGGAAAAGAATCGGCGTCTGCTGCGAAAGCTTCCGTTCGCGGATCAGCTTCGCGGTCTCGAAACCGTCCAGTCCCGGCATGCGAATATCGAGCAGGATCACGGCGAACTGATTTTTCAACACCGCGCGCAGCGCCGCTTCGCCCGACTCAACCGCGATGATGTTCTGCTTCAAGTCGGCGAGCGTTTCGCTGAGCGCCATGCGATTGCCGGGCTCGTCGTCGGCGATCAGGATATTCGCCTTGTTCATCACCGCGAGTATGAGCGAATCGTCATATTCGTCAACCGATGCCTCAAGCGCGTGAACGGTTCTTGGCGACGATCGCCCAGAGGATCAGCAGGAACGCGAACAAGCGCACGACGTAGAGAAAAGTGGTCGGCTCCTGGCCTTCGTCGACAATAAGCACGTTGGCGACCCGGTTCACCGCCAGAATCCAGAACGCGATGCCGAAATAGAAGAAAAGCTGGTCGCGCGTTTTGCGCCAGAACTTGAAAAACAACAGACCCGCGACGGCGTAGCCCATCATCAGCACGCCGGTGAGAACAGGATAGGTCAATCCACCTCCCAGATCAGGCCATAGATCAGCAGCCCGACACCGATCACCGCGCTCCACGAGCGCCAGAGCGAAAGGTCGTAAGCCGGAAACAGCACCAGGTCGAAAACCAGCAGCACGTTATTCAAGGCAAGAAAGACGAAACAGAGTCCGCTCCACAAGAGCAGACGCGCTTTCGATTGCGCGTAGCCGCGCAGCAGGAGCACGGCGCAGGCCAGACTCGTCGCCGCGCACAGAAAGTACACAAGCTCAGCCATCTTTGTCATCCTTCTTGCGAATGCGGAAGGATTCGGCGAAAACGCGCAGATTCGAAAGCGGCTTGGCGTAGATGAAATCGATCACAGCCACCCGCCGCTCGGCGTAGGTTTGAGCCACCGCCTTGACGACGCTTTTTAGTTTTTCGCTTTTTGGCGCGTAGCGGTAGCTCGATTCCGATTCCTCCGCCAGCAAGCCGTTGGCGTGCAGCTCCTTCATGCGTTCCGCCGCCCAATCGGAAGCAATACGCAATTCGCTCGCGACATCCCGTGGAGTCCACTGCCTGTGTCCGTTGTTGTAGAGGAGCAGCAGAACCTCGAGCTGCGCGACCGAGTCAATGTGCCTGGTTAAAAAATCGCCGACTTCTTTTGTTATTGCTCCGTTGGTCACCCGCTGTTTCCCGGCCTGCGGCGATCTTTGGTCAAGGCGAGCGGGCGGCGGCGTGACCGCTGCCCGCTTCCCCTCACTGGCTCAATGCCACGCGCAACATGGACAGAAGCTGCTCGATGTTGACGGGCTTGGCGATATAGTCGGATGCCCCCGCCTCGATGCATTTCTCCCGGTCACCTTTCATCGCCTTCGCGGTCAACGCGACCATCGGCAACTTGGCGAACTCATCGATCGCCCGAATCCGCCGCATCGTCTCGAACCCGTCCATCTCCGGCATCATCACGTCCATCAGCACGATGTCGAGGTCGGGATTGCGCTTCAAGGAGTCGATTCCATCGCGGCCGTGTTCGCTGTACGACACCTGCATCTCATGACGTTCGAGCACGGAGGTCAGCGCGAAGATGTTGCGGATGTCGTCGTCGACGATGAGCACCTTCTTGCCGGCAAGCTCTGGATAATGCTGGCGCCGCGAATCGAGCACCTCGCGTTGTTCGCTGCTCAAAGCCGCGACTTCGCGATGCATAAAGAGCATTGCCGCGTCGAACAACGCCTCCGGAGAGTTGGCGACGCGGAAGATGACATCTTTTGCGAGCGCTTTGAGCCTGACCTGTTCGCGGCGGGCGATCGGAGTCGTGCGATAGAGGATGATCGGCGGCGGCGCTTTGAGGGTGCCGATCTTGGCGATGAGATCGGGCGTCTTGATATCGGTTACGGGCGAACCAACGACAACTGAATCAAAGCTGCCTTTGCCCAGAAGCCTGAGTGCCTGTTTACCATTCTGCGCGTCTTTGATTTCGATCCCCTGGCCCAGCGTTTCCGCGATGCCGCGCACCGCCTTGCGGTCAGGTTCGACCAAAAGCAACGAGCGCGTTTCGCGCTTTTTCACCGCAACCATGTCGCGCAAAGCGCGCACGATCTGCTCGGGTTCGGCCGGCTTGACAATGAATCCCGCCGCGCCCATACGGAGGGCACGCTGCCTTTCGTCGGTCCCCGAAATGAGCGTGACCGGAATATGCCGGGTGGCGAGATCGTGCTTCAAAAGATCGAGCAGCGCCCAACCGTCCATGTCGGGAAGCGCGAGATCGAGCGTGATGGCGTCGGGGACGATTTTCTTCGCCAGCTGCAAAGCGGTATCGGCGCGTAGAGCGATCACACCCTTGTATTTCTCTTCGTGGGCGACACTGAGCAGAACCGACGCAAAGCGTTCGTCATCCTCGACGATGAGGACGATCGAGTCTCCCGGAGCGATGTCGTCGCGATCGTCGGTGACCGCGGACTGCTGCAAA
>JBOIGA010000027.1:0-22106 GCA_050741875.1 Burkholderiales bacterium | reverse complement strand
GTGCTTAATAGCATCGTCAAGATCTTGATCCAGCTTTTCGATCTGACGGCGCAAAAAGGTCATCGTTTGTTCGATGCTGACGCGAATCGCTTTCGTTGCATGCACGAGGCGGTTTTGGCTTTGCAACGAGCATCTCGATGAGTTGACGGCGGCGTGCGATGAGGGCTGTCTGGACCTCAACAATCAGAGCGATTTCGTCGCCAACTCCCACGCCGCCTGACTCAAAGTGCATCCCTACACGTTCAGAGCCGAAAACACTTTCTTGCCGACGAACTTGAAGAGCGGCGATGATCCAAATGCGATTGGCGATTCAGTAAGCGAGATCAAAATTTTGCTGCAAGCCGGAATTGACGGCTTTTCACTGATCAGACTGACATCGGCGTTGCCGCGCGCAACGATTTTATCGGCGCCGAGTAGCTGTTCGCTCCACCCGCGAGGCGGCCTCAGCGCGGGAACTTGTTTTCCGGAACGATGCGCTGCTCGATCAAGAAAACATCGGGGTCGCTCGAATCCACATTCACGCGTACCCAGTGCACGTTCGGCGACCCGAAAGCTTCCACGCGAGTAAAGTTCTCCAGCATCTTTCGCCCTCCATTCGCAGTCGGCGCGACCAACGGTTTGTCGATGCGAAAGTAATGCGCATCCCCGTGAGCGAGAATGACGGGTTTGAGAAATTGCACGGAAAGCGGCGTCAGCTTGTCGAGAAATGAGTTGAAACCCGCTCGCCTTTGATCTTGCTCGGGCAACTCGAAATTGGGGTTGCCCTGGATCGCGAGAAACACGCCGGCGGCTTCGGCCGATTTCGCTGTTTCAAAAATCCGCTCCAGCCAAAAGAGATTTGCCGCTTCGCGCGCCTTGAATTCGGCGATTCGATCCGCGCGCGGAGTGTCGACCGAATCGGCGGCGTCGATTCCGCTCCAGGGACTGAGACCGTTGTTACTGCCGACCACATGCAGCGTCGCGAACAGGACGCCGCCGCGCAACCAGAGCGAGTTCTCGACGAAGGTTTCGAACCCCGAGAAGCATCCTTGTGTGAGCACTCGAATGGGCCGGCCGCCGGTCGAGAAACCAGGTTCGGGATAGAAAAGCTTGCGGATCGCGGCCAAGCGCTCGAGCGGCCGAAAGCGACCGGCGGCAGCGTAATGGCAATCGGTCCACTCGTTGTCTCCGGGCGTGTACAGCAGTGCTTCTTCGAGCTGCTGTAGCTGCGCGAAGCGTCCTTGAAACATCGCGTCGTCGCACAAGCTCGGCCCGCTCTTGATGTCTCCCCCATGTATCGTAAACGTGACGCGTTCATCGTCATTGATATCGGCGATGACGCGATCAAACTTGGCGAACTGTAAATCGTCATAGGGCAGATCACCGATGAGCGCGAAACTGAAGCGCTTGTCGCGGTCGTCATAAGCGGAAGTAGCGGCGAAACAAGAGCCCAGAAGGACACAGATGAAAAAGGCCGCGATCAGCCGCATGTGCCTCGTGCGAATAAAACGGGAAGTATTGCAACTCATCGTGACAACACCATTTACGACAGATCCGCATCACCGCTTGACCATTCATGTAATCGTCATGAAGGCGTGACCTGAGCGCAACATTGCTGACCTAAGCTTGCGGCTCCCGCCATACAAAAGGACCCGCAAATGGAAAGCGAGCCGCGTACCCTTCCGACTTCCGCTAATGACGACGCCATAAACAATCCTTCCGCTAACGATCCGTTTTCAAATGTCCTGCAGCGATATGTTTCGCGCCGCGCGAGCCCCGATGGCTTGTGGTTCGATCCGCTAATAACGACTTGAGCACGAACACCGCGACCACCCTGTTCGCACTCGATCCGAACCTGGATCAGATCGCGATTCAGTCGCCCGCCAACTCAGGAACATTGGTTGCCACCGGAAAGCTCGACGTCGACGCAGGAGCGATCGCCGGCTTCGATATCTTCAGCAAAGTGAATCGTGGGGGCGATAGCGTGGACAACCGGGGTTTTGCGTCGCTGTTCGTGGACGGAAAGTACCGTTTCTACCGCATCAATTTGTTGACCGGCAAAGCGAGCTTCGTCGGCAAATTCGACAAGAACGTTGTTGACATCGCTGTTACGCTCGACAATTAAGCAGTTCGCAGGACGGCCCCCAGCTCCTCCTGCGCTGGGGGTTTTTGCGGTGGTTCCACCAGCGCGCGTGAACTTATAATCACGCTTTCCGCTACGGCAGCGCTATGAGAAAACATCAAGGCTTCACCTTAATCGAAATCATGGTCGTGGTCGTGATCATCGGCATTCTGGCGACGCTGATTGTTCCCAGAATAATGTCGCGTCCCGACGAAGCGCGAATCGTCGCGGCAAAACAAGACATCGCCGCGCTAACGCAGGCGCTTAAGCTCTATCGCCTCGACAATCACGTTTATCCGACGACCGAACAGGGATTACAGGCCCTCATCACCAAACCGACGAATGCGCCCGTCCCGCTGAATTGGAAAGACGGCGGTTACCTCGACCGGCTGCCGAAAGACCCGTGGGCCAACGAATATCGCTACTTGAATCCCGGCGTGCGCGCTGAAATTGACGTCTTCAGTTTGGGCGCCGATCGCGAACCGGGAGGCGAAGGCACCGCCTCCGACATCGGCAACTGGTAGAAAGATTGAGGACTTTCGGGTATCGGGGATCGGGTATCGGGGATCGGAAGCCCCGCTCTTTTCCTATCCGCTATCCCCTATTCCCTATTCCCGCTTCCGGCTTCACCCTCATCGAAATCCTCGTCGTCATGTTCATCATCGGCGTGGTGCTCGGATTGGCATCGATCAATTTCGCGCAAGATCCGCGCACGATTCTCAAGACCGAAGCGGAGCAACTTTCATTGTTGATGCAGCAAGCGCGCGATGAAGCGATCATCACCGGCGCTTCCATCGCCTGGAAAAGCGAAAACGGCAGCTACGCTTTTTTCGAGCTCGGCGCCGAAGACAAATGGCGGCTGATGAACGACGCGTTTCGCGCCAGGCAGTGGCCAGCGAGTGTCGAGGTTGCGAATGTACGGATCAACGGCGTCAAAGCGCCCCTCAACGAGGCGCTCGTCTTCACGCCTTCCGGATTCAATCAGCCTTTCGAACTCACGCTTGCGCTCAACAACGCGCGCGTCGGTTTGAACGGTGACGCCTTGGGAAGGATTAAAATCGAGTAGGCGCGTTGCCCATTCAATGATTTCGCTATGACTAGCATCCTCTCTCACGCTTCCATCGGCACAAATGATTTCGCTCGCACGGTCGAGTTCTATGAAAAAGTGCTGACAAGTCTAGGCTGCAAAAAAATTCTCGATTTACCCGAACGCCGTCGCTTTCGGCAAAGATGTCCCCGAGTTCTGGGTGCAAACGCCGATTAACGGCAAACCCGCGTCGGTTGGCAATGGAACCCACTTCGGTTTTATCGCGACGACTAAGGAAGAAGTCCACGCGTTTCACGCCGCGGCGCTCGCGGCTGGCGGCAAAGACGATGGCGCACCCGGCCCACGGCCGGAATACGGCGAACCGTACTACGGTTGCTTCATCCGTGATCCCGATGGTCACAAGATCGAAGCGGCGTTCTGGGATTTTGACTTGATGCAAAAGTCGGGCTGGGTGAGCGAACACTCCTGAAGTTCTTTCTTCGCGATGCAAGAGCGCTGACAAAAACGACTGTCTGGAACGAATCAGAACCCGCTCTTCGCTCTATTTGCCGCATACTCTTCACAACGAGGGGACACGAACGGTGGCAGCCAAGCAACGAGAATCTCCAGGAAGGCTCGAGTGGCTTTCAAGCGTAGCGGCGGCGCTGGCATTCATTGCCTGCAACGGACTGGTTGTGATTGTCGCAATGCTTTCCTTGTTCGGAATCACCATCGCGATTAACCCACATCTTCAGGCAGCAGCGATCAGTTTGTTTGCACTGCTCACGTTTGGACTGGTTTTCGTCGGCTATAAGAAACATCGCAAAACCGGGCCACTGCTTCTCTCGGCCGCTGCCGCCGTTCTGCTCATCGGCACCATGTACATCTCATTTAACAAGATCGTCGAATCCGTCGGGCTGGTGGCGTTAATCGCATCGGCTGTGTGGAGCTGGCGCATCACCAAAGCTCACACCTGCGCCGAATCTGTTCCTAGAGTTGTCTAACGCTGGATTAGCGGACTACTGTTAGAAGCAGTTCAGTATGGGATTATTGATTACGGGTGTTCTGATTTGGAGCGGTGTTCATCTGTTCCCGGCTGTCGCCGGACGGCTCAAGTCGAAGCTGATTGAAAAACTGGGAGCCGGCGCGTATCGAGGCGGCTTTTCCGTTCTCATCGTGATCTCTCTTGTTTGCATGGTATTCGGCTGGCGCAATGCCACGCCGACAATTCTCTACAGTCCCGCTCCGGAATTTCGAATCGTGACCGCCGCGCTAATGGTGATCGCCCTGATCCTGTTCTTCAGCAGCCGGATTCCGACTGACATCAAGCGTGCTATACGTCATCCACAGCTCACCGGTGTGCTCATCTGGGCGATTGCGCATCTGCTCGCTAATGGTGCGTCCCGGTCGTTGGCGTTATTCGGCGGCCTCGGCATCTGGGCTATTGTCGAAATCCTTGTTCTCAGTCGAGGCACAGTATGGGTAAAACCCGAAGCGGTTGGCGCGCAGCGTTCTTTCCTTCCGGTCCTCGTGGGCGTGGTCGCGTGGATTGTGCTTGTCTTTGTCCATCCCTGGATTGCGGGGGTGCCGGTAATAATCGAATTCTGAGCCGGTTTCATCGATGATCTATCGCTACTTCCTGATCGTCATCGCCTGCGCCGCGCTTCTCGTCGGCATTCAGATCCCCAATTTCGTTGACCAATACGAGAAACGGCTCGACGCGCATTTCATCGAGGTTGCGAACAATCTCAAAGGTTTTCAGGAGATCGCCGACAAATACTTCGCCGGTTCGATCGAGTCGCTCATCGCCAAGCACGAAGGGAGCGAAGATTCGGTTTTCCAGGACGAGGCGCGGCCCATCCGCAACATCTACGAGCGATACCTCCGTTTCCAAGCCGAGAGAGCCGCGCTAGCCACCACTTTCGCGGGCAAAGTCGCGCATCTCGCTACGAATGGAGACCGGGAGCTACTGCGCGAGACTTACGGCAATTATTCGTTCGCACTGTTGTTGAACACGATATCGGTAGTTTGCGGCTTTATCGCCGCCGCGATCGCCGTGCTGGTGATTGAGTTCTTTCGGATGATCGGCCTGGGCCTCGTGCACCGGATGCGAACGCGGCAAGCTTTGCAATGAGCGATTTGCCATTGCCGGTTCTTTGCTCGTCGCCGCGGCAGCTTTGGTTGGGATGGTCACTGCTGCCGATCAAGCTCGGCGCCTTCCTCGAACCCGGCGACTTTGCCTCGATTCGGCAGCGTTTTCGTCTCTGGATTTGGCTGTACCGGGTGCATCTCTTCGGCTATGTGATGATGCTGATGGCATTTGTCGCGCTAGGAACGATCGCGTCGTCGCCGCCGGTCTTGGTGTGGCCTGCCGTGGCCGTGCTTGGCGCCGCTTCCATCGTTGCGGCAGTGGCCCAGGCCTTTTACCACGACTTTGGCGCGTGGGGCGCGGTGCAGATGCAAGGCAAAGAAAGCGTGGCGCTAGCGGCCTACCTCGAATCGCTGCGCGTGCCGACCGAGTACGCAACCTGTCTCGTGCGGTTCGGCCGGGTGTTCTTCGGTCTCGGCCAAGTTGTGCTCGCCATCGCTCTTTGGCACGCGCTACCGCTTTGGCTCAGCGCAAGCACGGGAATCCTGGGTATCGCCGCGATGGCGGTGACCATGGCGTTGCCTGACAATCTCGACTATTACAAGCCGCTGTTTCATCTCAATGCATTGTGGTTGCTCGCGATGGGCGTTGTTCTTCTATCAGCCACCGCGTGATGTTCACCTTCGTTTACCATCTGACCGAAGCGGAAAACCTGCCTTCGATCGTGCGCCATGGCCTGTTGAGCACAAGCGCTCTTCTCGATCACCTCGGCGTGCGCGGCGAAGAGCGGAATGCCGTCGAGAAGCAGCAGCGTTCGGCACGAAAAAAACTCGCCGATGGTTTTGTCATCCGCGATCAGAGGCCGATGCCGCCGTCCGCGCTTGCGCAATGCTTGATCGGACTGACCGCGCCGCAGTGGTATCAGCTGCTCAACAGCAAGGTCTTTTTCTGGTTCGATCGCAAGCGTCTCGATGGCCAGCGGCGCGCGGGTGGCAGTTATCCGCAAGTCGTGCTGAAAATAGACGCGCATCGACTGTTGCAGCGGCATGGCGCACGCGCGGCGGTGACTTCGATCAACACGGGTTACGCAATGCGCAGACCCGCGTCGCGCTGTACAGCGACATTCGTCCCGTACGGCGTTTGGAAAGATTCGGGCTTTTCGCCCGAGACCCAAACCCTGGCCGTTTCTCGTCGCCGTAATCCGGTTGAACTGGCGATTGCCGAATCAGTGCCGGACATCATGGATTTCGTGCTTGAAATTGAGCACCTGGGAGACAACGGCACGGCGATGGAAGAAATAGCCAAGCTCGAATGAGCACACGAATCGGCGTCATCTCCGACACCCACGGATTGATCCGCCGTGAAGCGCTGGAAGCGCTGAAAAATTCGGAACTCATCGTACACGCCGGCGATGTCGGCAGTCCAGAGGTGCTGGCGGCGCTGCGCAAGATCGCACCTGTTATCGCCGTGCGCGGCAACAACGACAAAGGGGAATGGGCGGACGTTTTGCCGCGAACAGAGGTCGTTCATGTCGGCAACTTTCATCTTTACGTCGTGCACGATGCAAACGAGCTCGATCTCGATCCCGCCGCCGCGGGCTTCCATGCAGTCGTCGCCGGGCACTCGCACCGCCCAAAAATCGAAGAGAAGGAGCGCGTTCTTTATTTCAATCCAGGAAGCGCTGGACCCCGGCGCTTTAAGCTCCCCATCTCGGTCGGCCGTCTGATGCTTTTGAACGGCAGACTTCGAGGCGAGATTATCGAGCTTAAGGTCTAGCAAGCGCTTCATCCCTCATCCCTCAGAGTCCCCCTTGCCCTTCTTCGACCGTCACTGACGAAAAGCGGCAGTTGGGCGCAAGCGGCGCTCGCGAAACGACGCCTCAAATCGTGGCTTGCTCTTTGCTTGATCCTTCGCGTTCCATGCCCAAACGGCGGCTCTCCGAGCTGACAGTCGCGTCTGGCGCGCTGAACCCGAATGATTAGGGAGATCAACATGTCGCAACGCGTCATTTGTGCGCTCGGAATTCTTCTGCTCCTCTCGAGTTGCGCAAGTGCGCCGCCCCCCTCTGCGCCGGTCAGCGAAGCGGAAGCCGAGACGATGTCCTTCATCTACGGGTACCTTGACATGAAGGATGCGCCGTCCGATGTCAAGGGTGTGTGGATGCAACGGATGCGGCCTATCGAGGACCTCCCCTACTTTGGATTCGGCGTTCACGACGGCTACTTCTATCGGCCAAACGTTCCGAACGGCGCCTACAAGTTTACCGAATTCAGAGGCAATGGTTTCCTCGGCAGCGGGCTTTTTATCTACAGCATGCAGGGTCAAGGCAAGGGAGACCTCGACCGCGAGATCAACAAACCAAGCTTTTATTTCGTCGGCGCCTGGAAATACAAGGCGCACAAGAAAGGTTGGTTTGAACAGGACGAGTTCGAGCTTTTGTCGATCTCCGCTCCGAGCGAGCGTCAAGTGCTGGAGAAAATTCTCCTTGCTGGCGACTGGGACAGGCCGAGCAGCAGAGTCTGGCGCAAGAAAGTAGAGAAACGCCTCGCCGAGCTGAAAAAATGCGCAAACTGCCTTTGATTCTCGCTGCGCTGCTCGCGCTTTCGGCGTGTGTCCCGGGACGCGTGCAAGTCGATTCGATATCGAGCGTCGGTTCCGATGAAGTCCTCCTCGTCGGCCGGATTGAGCTCGTGCCACCGCTCGATCCCAGAGAGCAGGTACTCGGCAAACAAGCTGAACAGCTCCGCGGCAAGGCGCACGCGGTGATCGCCGACAAATGGCTGGAACTCGACGGTAAGTCGTTCTCCACCTACAGTGCGGGAGCGATCGTTGAGTTAGGCCGAGATTTTTATGTTAGCCAGCGGCGCACGAAAGAACTTTACTATTCCGGCAGCATCGTCTTGACACGCTCGACCGCGAGAAGCCCCGATCCCGATTGGATCGAGCTGCCGGGCGGGATCAAGTTCAAAATCGGCGCCGCCGACCGCGCGGTTTATCTCGGAACCATCCGCTATCACCGCGATGCCTATAACGGAATCACCGACGTTGAGTTCATAGACGAATACGAACAAGCGAATCGCGAATACGTGAAGCGGTTCGGCGAGCAGATCAAACTTCGTCCCGCATTTCCGCAGCCGGTCAAAAAACTTCAGGCCGGCCTCGAAGAACTTCGACAAGTATGGGGATTGCGATGAAGGAACTTGCCGGAGCGCTTATCGTGGCGACGGGAATATTGCTGGTCCCGATCGTGTTCGGTAAATACCCATGGCTGCCCGTGCTGCTCATTCTGATCGGCGGCTCTTTGATCACCGTCCAGCGCTACGGCAAAAAATCGCGCGAAGCCGAGCTTGACCGTTTGCGCGCGCGCGGACGCGACGCCGGAGCGATCAACATCGCCGCGCTTGGAATTCGCGACGATTAAGTCATGCCCATCCTCGGCGCCATCTGCGGCGCGATCCAACTCTGCTTCGCCTACCACGCGCTCAAGACGGGGCGACCTTACTACTGGGCGCTCATCATCATCGCCTTCCCGATCGCGGGCTGCGTTTTGTATTATTTCATCGAGGTGTTTCCCACTTCGCGCGAACGAAGCCACGCCAAAAGAGCGATGCGCACGCTCGCCCACTCTCTCGACCCGGGAAAGAACTTACGCGAGCGCGCGGCCGACGTGGAGGCTTGCGGAAGCATCGCCAATCGCATCGCGCTCGCGCACGAGTGCGTCGCGCAGACGATGTATCGAGAGGCCGCCGAGCTGTACCGCAGTTGCCTCAACGGGCTTCACGAAAACGATGCCGACCTTCGCTTTAGTCTCGCCAAAACGCTCGTCCTTGCGGGTTCGTTCGATGAATCGGCGAGGCTTGCACTCGAACTGCGCGAAACGGAGCCGAAGTTTCGTCCCGTCGAAGTTCAAATGGTGCTCGCGCAAGCGCTCGAAGGCCTACACCGCTTCGATGAGGCGCTCGCCGAATTCGAGTTGCTCGTGGAATCGTATCCCGGGGAGGAAGCGCGCTTTCGCTATGGCGCGCTCCTGAAGCGGATGGGCCGGAAAGAAGCGGCGAGCGAAGTCTTCGCGCGCATGCTTTGGAACGCCGCGCGCAAGCCCGACCATTACCGCGAAAATGAACGCGAATGGCTCACGCTCGCGCGAGAAAACATGTGAAGCCGCGCTGGACCCATTCCATTCGTTTTCACTTATGAAGCCGGCCATTTTCTCTTGGACGTTTGTGGGCTTGTTCGCCCTCGCCATAAGCTTCGCGGGCGGTTTGAGTTACTGGTGGGCGGTGAGCGTCGTCGTCGTGGCAATGATCCTGAACGGAATTCTGGCCGAGATCGAAGACCGGCTCGCGGCGAAAGCCGGCGCACTACTCAAGCGGCAGCGATAGTCCGATCGCTGCTCCTCGCAAGTTAAACTCGCCGGCGTGTCTCGTGCGCGGCTGATCACTCTCACCATCTCACGATGTTCGCTTCGCGGCGAACACGGTGCTTTGCCGCCTTGCACTGAAGGAAACCGCCATTGACGCGGCGAGCTTTACCGCGATCCGCCTGCTTTCAGGTGCTTTGACGCTTTGGCTCATCTTGCATTTTCGCGACTCCGGCGTTCGCGGTAACTAGATGAGCGCGCTCGCGCTCTTCGCCTACGCCGCGCCGTTTTCGTTCGCCTACATCACGCTCGAGACAGGAGTGGGCGCGCTGCTCTTGTTCGGCGCCATGCAGGCGACGATGATCTTAGCTGGATTTGCCCGCGGCGAGCGCCTCGCACCGAGACAATGCCGGGCTCATGCTCTCTTTGGGCGGACTGATCTATTTACTCCTGCCCGGAATCGCCGCGCCCTTCGACTTCGCTCAGGACAGGCCGCCTCTGGTGGGCTCTCTTCTCATGCTCGCTGCCGGAGTCGCCGGGGGGCGTGTATTCACTGCTCGGACGCGGGGCAGCCGATCCTCTTGCCGACACTGCCGGCAACTTTGTCCGTGCCGCTCCGCCTGGCTTAGCAGTGAGCGCGGCTGCACTGCCGTGGCTGCGATTCGATACCGCGGGCGCGTTCTATGCCGTTCTCTCGGGCGCGCTCGCTTCGGGTGTCGGCTATGCGATCTGGTACGCGGCGCTTCCAAGTTTGAGCGCCACTCGCACCGCCGTCGTGCAATTGAGCGTGCCGGTCATTGCCGCTCTCGCTGGGGTGATTTTGGTCAGCGAGCCGATCACATTTCGTCTGGTCATCGCCTCAGCGGCGATCCTCGGTGGAATCGCGCTTGTGGTGGTGAAACGCTCTATCGTCAGTCTTCCGTCTTCTGTTCTCCAACCTCTGAAGTCTGTCCTCTGCCTTCTGGCTTGTGACAAAAATGAGATAATTTAGCGATCCGAATGCGATGGCCACTGCCGATACTGGCGGCGTGAACCCATCGCTATCACTCGCAGAAACCAAGCTTGGAGTTGCCATGACTCGCAGCGTACTTGTCGTCGAGGACCAGCAGGACATCGCCAACCTCATCAAGCTGCATCTCAAGGATCTGCCGTGCAACGTCAAGCTCGCCTTCGACGGACCAAGCGGACTGGCCGAAGCCGAAGCCAAGAATTACGACCTGATCGTTCTGGATCTCATGCTGCCGGGAATGGATGGCCTGGAAATTTGCCGGCGGCTGCGCGGAAAAGCCAACTACACGCCCATCCTCATGTTGACGGCGAAAACCTCCGAGCTCGATCGCGTGCTCGGTCTTGAGCTGGGCGCCGATGATTATTTGACCAAGCCCTTCAGCCTTCCCGAACTCATGGCGCGGGTGAAGGCGATTTTCCGCCGCGTGGACGCGTTGGCGCAGGGCGGTCCGGCGATCTCCGGCTCGATCGACGCGGGAGGAATCAAGATCGATACCGCCAAGCGCTCGGTGAGCGTAGATGGAAAAACCGTCGAGCTTACGAGCAAGGAGTTCGACCTTCTCCTGCATTTCGCGCGAAATCCAGGGCGCGTCTACACCCGTGCGCAATTGCTCGATATGGTTTGGGGCTATGGCCACGCGGGCTACGAGCACACCGTCAACTGCCACATCAATCGCCTGCGAGCGAAAATCGGCGACGACTATGCGACTCCGCGCTACATCCTGACGGTCTGGGGAGTCGGCTACAAGTTCGCCGAGACTACGCCGGGTTAACGTGACCCTCTACGGCAAACTCGTCGCCATCCTCGTGACTTTTGGCGCGATCATGGTCGCGATGACCATCTTCGTCGTCCGCATGTCGCAGGAAGCTTCCGAAATGGAGATGAACCAGCGGCTCCATCGCACGCTCGCCGAGCAGTTGGCCGAAAACATCGCGCCTGACGAAATCAATCATCAGACCTTGCGGGCAACGCGCGAGCGCCTCGGTGACATGAACGCCCAAATCCATCTGCTCGACGCGCAAGGCAATGTCAAAGCATCGTCGCTGCCGCCCGATGCGGTGAACCAGAGGCGGATCGAGGTGGCACCGCTCAAGCGCTGTTTGTACGAGCCCGACGCGCTGCCGATTCTGGGGGACGATCCGGCGAGTCCCAGAGACCGCACGATTTTTTCGGTGGCGCAAGTCGAGGATGGCGGCGGCTATCTTTACGTCACGCTCGAAGATACCGACAGAAGAGGCTTCGTCGAGCAACTAATCAAGACCTATTCGGTGCGCGAAGGAATGTGGATCGCGACTTTTGGTCTTGGCTTCGCGCTGCTAGCGGGGCTTATGATGATCCGCTCGTTCACCCGTCCGCTGCGCACCTTGAGCAGCGCCATGGATCAGTTCCGCCGCGGCGATTTCAGCGAACACTCGCCCCTGCCTTCATCCAACGACGAAATCGGGCGCTTGAGCGCGACGTTCAAACAGATGGCTGAGCGCATTCGCGCGCAGGTGCTCGATCTGAAGCAGGTGGATGACACCCGCCGCGAGCTGGTTGCCAATATTTCGCACGATCTGCGCACCCCTCTTGCGTCATTGCGCGGCTATCTCGAAACACTGCTCATGAAAGAGGACAGCTTGAGCGCCGAGGAGAAACACAATTATCTTGCCATCGCTGCCGACCAAAGCGCGCGCTTGAGTAGTTTGATCGCCAAGCTAACCGAGCTGGCTAAGCTCGACCAGGCGATTGCCCATGTTGCACCTGAACCTTTCATGCTGTCCGAACTCGCGCAGGACATCGCGCAAAAGTTCGATCTGGCGGCGAAAAAGAAGAACGTCGTGCTCGAAGCGAAATCTCCCGCCGAAACGCCGCCTGTGTGCGCCGACGTGGGTCTGATCGAACGCGCGCTCGAAAATCTTGTGGAGAACGCGCTGCGCCATACCGAAGCGGGGGGACGAGTCACGATCAAGCTCATTCCGCTTGATGAGAGTGTTCGAGTCGAAGTCGCGGACAGCGGATGCGGAATCGCCGCCGAACATCTGCCGCATATTTTCGATCGCTTCTATCGGGTCGAAAAAAGCCGCCACGAGCAAAGCTCGGGGCTTGGCCTCGCGATCGTCAAGCGCATCATCGAGCTGCACGAAAGCGAGATCAAAGTCGAGAGCAATCCCGGCGCGGGAACGAAGTTCACTTTCGATTTGCCCGTCCACTGTCGGCCGAAACCTTAGCTGGTTAGGAGCAGCCGCTTTCTTGGAAGTGCGGCGCCTCAGCATGTTATCTTTTCGGCCGTGCGCCGCGATTCCGTCAAGTTCTGGTTTGGATTTCAACAAAGAAATGATCGCCGATAGGCAATTCTCCGGACAAACGGTACTCGTCACCGGCGCCAGCGGCTTTATCGGTTCGCCGCTCTGCCGGCGCCTTGTTGCGCATGGCGCGGACGTCCACGCGGTTTCGCGAATCGATCGTAAGGCTGACTTCCCGAACCTTCGCTGGTGGAAAGGCGCGCTGGAAGATTACGCGCTAGCGCGCGATCTCGTCTCACGTCTCAAGCCGCGATTTATCTTTCATCTGGCAGGCAACGTTCGCGCGACGCGCGATCTCGACATGATGCTGCCGTGCCTGCACGGCAATCTCACTACGGTGGTGAACGTGCTGACCGCGGCGACGGAAATCGGCTGCGAACGCATCGTTCTCGCGGGTTCGATGGAAGAACCCGAAGACGCGCTCGCAGTCACGCCTTCGTCGCCTTATGCAGCGGCAAAGTGGGCGGCGAGCGGATACGCGCGGATGTTTCACGCGCTTTATCAAACGCCGATCGTCAATTTGCGTGTGTTCATGGTGTACGGGCCCGGCAGACAAGATCTGCGCAAGCTTATTCCCTATGTCACGCTCGCGCTCTTGCGCGAGCAGATCCCAAAATTGTCGAGCGGCGCCCGGCCTATCGATTGGGTCTATGTTGACGACGTGGTCGACGGGCTCCTCGCGGCGGCGCGCGCCGGCGATTTGGTTGGCGGTACGATCGACCTTGGCTCAGGCGTCCCCACCACGGTTGCTGAGACTGTCGCGCATCTCGCCGAACTGATTCCGTCGCGGGCAAGACCGCTGTTGGGCGAGATTGGCGATCGCGCACTCGAGCAAGCGTGCGTCGCTGACACCGCACAAGCGCGCGAGAAACTGAACTGGTCCGCCAAGACCCCGCTCAAGGAAGGACTCAGACGCACCGTCGAGTGGTATGCGCAACGCGTGCAAGCCGGAGACATTTAGCCCGCCCGGAACTTTATCTCGCGCTGTTCGTTCAAACCGCGTCTGTACAAAAACGACAAGGGACACTATCATTTAGCCATCATTTCGCCGCCGCGAGGCGCGCGACCTGCGAGCCGCTACCGGCCGGCGGTTGAGAGACGTTGAGCGAGTTTCAATAAGAAAAACTTCACGCCAGCGAGCTTTCCAGAAACCGTCACCTGCTTACGCCCTTGGGGGACAAGGACTTCGCGCAGTTGCAAACGCAACACGTTTGCCGTGCGTGTGGATTGACGAGACCGCGACCCTCGAGCGTGCCAACAGCCCTCCAGGAATAGCGGCGTTGCGACAATTTCGCTCGAAAAAGAGGAGAGCCATGCAAGCCAGCAATACTTTGCCTACTCACGACGAGCTTTTACGGCTCGACCTTGAATATATGCGCGCCAATCTTGAGCGCGAATTTCAGGAGTTGGCCGGCAGGAAGCTGCTCATCACCGGAGGCGCCGGTTTCCTTGGCTACTATCTGATTCTCTCCGCCCTGCATTGGAATTTGAAAGCCCGATCGCCCATCCACGTTACCGTCTATGACAACTTCATCCGCGGCATCCCGGCATGGCTCAAAGAGCGGCAGGCGGATCCGAATTTAACCCTGGTCGAGCGCGACATGGCTCGTCCGCTGCCCGCCGATCTGCCCGACTTCGATTACATCATCCACGCCGCAAGCATCGCGTCGCCGACCTACTATCGCCGCTATCCGATCGAGACCATCGACGCCAATGTCAACGGCCTCAGAAATCTGCTCGACTACTGTGTCGCGCGCAAGAATAAGGGAAAGCCGGTTGCGGGATTTCTTTTCTTCTCGTCAAGCGAAATCTACGGCGATCCGTCAGCGGAAATGATTCCCACGCCGGAAGAGTATTACGGCCATGTGTCCTGTACCGGGCCGCGCGCGTGTTACGACGAGTCCAAACGCTTCGGCGAAACCTTGTGCGTTAATTTCGCTCGCGAGTTCGGACTGTCGGTGAAAATCGCGCGACCGTTCAACAACTACGGCCCGGGCCTGAAAATAACCGACGGCCGGGTACTGCCCGACTTCGCGCGCGACGTCTTGAGCGAGCGCGACATCGTGATGTACTCGGATGGTTCTCCCACGCGCACCTTCTGCTACTGCGCGGACGCGATCGTCGGCTACTACAAGGTGCTCGTGCGCGGCGCACCCGGAGAGGCATACAACATCGGCGTCGAACGGCCCGAGATTTCCATCGCCGAACTGGCGGAAAAAGTGATAGCGGCCGCCCGCGGCTTGTTCGCTTATTCCGGCAAACTCGTCCGCAAGGAGAGTCACGAGCCTGATTACCTCGTTGACAATCCCAATCGCCGCTGTCCCGTCATCACCAAGGCGAATACGCATTTGTCATATAATCCGGGTATCTCGATCGATGAAGGATTGCGGCGCGCGTTGATCTGGTATCACTACAACAGGGAAGGAGCAACATCATGAAAATTTCGATTGTCGGTACCGGATACGTGGGTTTGGTGACTGGCGCCTGCCTCGCCCAACGCGGGCACGACGTCATTTGCGTGGACGTGGACGAGGAGAAAGTCGCCCAGATCAATCGCGGAGTGGCGCCGATCTACGAAGCGGGCCTCGACGAGCTGCTGAACAAGAACGTCGGCGTCCGGCTCAGGGCGACCACCGATTTGCACGAGGCGATCCTGAAAAGCGAAATCACCTTTATAGCGGTGGGAACGCCGTTTAACTGCGAGAGCATCGACTTGTCTTACATCAAGGAGGCGGCGCGGGCGATCGGACGGGCGTTGGAGGAAAAAACCGCGTATCACGTCGTTGTGGTGAAAAGCACCGTCCTTCCAGGCACGACAGACGGCGTCGTGCGCGAGCTGCTGGAAAAGCACTCAGGCAAGAAAGCTGGCGATGATTTCGGTCTCGGAATGAACCCTGAGTTCATTCGCGAAGGCGTCGCGGTACATACTTCGATGGACCTGGACCGCATTGTGCTGGGCGGTATCGATGAGAAAACGATGGACGCGATCGACCGCGTCTACGCGACGTGGGAAGGCGTTCCCAGGCTGCGCACCAACAACAAGACGGCGGAAACGATCAAGTATGCGGCGAACTCGATGCTGGCGACGCAGATTTCCTTCGCCAACGAAATCGGCAATTTGTGCGCGGCGATGGGCGGTGTCGACGTGGTCGATGTCATGCAGGGCGTTCACCTTGCGCGCGATCTTACGATAACGCGGAGGAATGGAGAGAGAACGAGCGCCGGAATCACCTCTTTTCTTTTTCCGGGTTGCGGATTCGGCGGAAGCTGCTTCCCCAAGGACCTGAAAGCGATCGTTGCCCATGGCAAAAGCATCGGCCATCCGATGAAGCTGCTCGACACCGTTGTGCAAGTCAATCGCCGTCAACCCGCACGGCTTATCGCGCTTCTCGAACAGCACTTTCCGCTGCTCGATCGGCTTCGGGTCGCGGTGCTCGGGCTTTCGTTCAAGCCGGAGACCGACGATATGCGCGAATCACCCGCGATTCCAATCGTCAACGAATTGCTACAGAAGGGCGCCATCGTCAAAGCCTTCGATCCGGTCGCGATGGCAACGGCCAAACTCGTGTTGCCCGAGGAGAAAATAGAGTTCTCCGACAGCCTGGAAGCCGCGGTCCATGACGTAGATGCGGTCGTCCTCGTGACCAAGTGGAAGCAGTTCAGGAGACTGCCCGAGCTGCTCGCCGCGCAAAAGCGGCCGCCGCTCTTTGTCGACGGACGAAGAATGCTCGACAAGCGCAGCTTCGCGCGTTATGCAGGCGTCGGAATGTCTTTTGCCGGCGCTTGTCTGACGCTGGAGTTCGCTTAAAACACTGCTCGCCCGCCGCGCCGCTTCTTCGTTCGCCTATAATTCCGCCTGGGTCTGTTTCGGCGCCATTTCGGCTGTCAAAAAAAGGAGGGTTGCATGCTGAAAGAATTCAAAGAATTTGCGATGCGCGGCAGCGTTGTTGATCTTGCGGTCGGATTCATCATCGGCGCTGCTTTCGGTACGATCGTCAACTCGTTTGTCAAGGACATCCTCATGCCCCCGATCGGACTGTTGTTGGGCGGAGTGGATTTTTCCGACCTTTTCATCAATCTTTCAGGGCAGGAGTACGCCTCGCTCGCGGAGGCTACCGCCTCGGGTGCTCCGACTATCAATTACGGGCTGTTCATCAACGCCATTATTAATTTCCTCATCATCGCGTTCGCGATTTTTCTCCTGATCAAGCAGATCAACCGGATGAAGAAGACCGAGCCTCCTCCTCCCGCGCCGCCCACCGAGGAAGTGGTGTTGCTGCGCGACATCCGCGACTCTCTGAGGAAGTAATTCGGCGGCAAGCGCGTGAATCTGTACTCGCTGCTTGCGCGGCGCACAGATAATCCCGTTCGGATTCTCGTGATTGGCGCCGGAAAGTTCGGCGCCATGTTTTTGGCGCAAGCGCCGCGCGTTCATGGATTGCACGTTGCCGCAATTGCCGATCTTTCAATCGCCAAAGCGCGGGAAACGCTGGCTCTCGCCGGTTGGGGCGCGGAGCGATTCGCCGCGCGCAGCTTCGCGGACGCGCTCGCGCATGGAACGACTTTCGTAAGCGACGACACGCTCTCGCTTATCGCACAAGACGAAGTTGATGTCGTGATCGAAGCAACGGGGGCAGTCAACGCCGGAATCCGTCACGCGCTCGCGAGCTTTCGCCACGGCAAACATGTTGTCATGGTGACAGTCGAGGCCGACACGCTGGTTGGACCCTTACTCGCGCGAAAAGCAAAGGAAGCTGGAGTCATCTACTCGCTCGCGTACGGCGATCAGCCTGCGCTGATCTGCGAGCTGGTGGACTGGGCGCGATGCTCGGGCTTCGAAGTGATTGCCGCGGGCAAGGGAACGAAGTACCTGCCGGTCTACCACGATTCGACTCCAGATACTGTATGGGACTATTACGGTTTCAATTCCGAAACGGTCGCGCGCGGCGGTTTCAACGCTCGTATGTTCAATTCGTTTCTCGATGGCACAAAATCGGCGATCGAAATGGCGGCGGTGGCAAACGCGACCGGGTTGACGCCCTCGCCCGATGGCCTCGCTTTTCCGCCGTGCGGCGCGGATGAGTTGCCGCGAATCCTGAAACCTCGCGCCAACGGTGGAACGCTGCATCACGCGGGCCAGGTCGAAGTCGTCTCCAGCCTGCACCGAGATGGCAAGCCGGTCGAGCGCGATTTGCGCTGGGGCGTGTTCGTCGTCTTTCGCGCGAATTCGAACTACGTACGGCAATGTCTTGGCGAGTACGGACTCGTCACCGATGACAGCGGGGAGTACTCGGCTCTTTATCGCCCTTACCATCTCATCGGATTGGAACTCGCGGTGAGCGTTGCATCGGTCGCGCTCAGGGGCGAACCCACGGGCGCACCGAATGCTTTCCGCGCCGATGTCGTTGCAGTCGCAAAGCGCGATTTGAGACCGGGAGACATGCTCGACGGCGAAGGCGGCTATACGGTTTGGGGGAAGCTCACGCCCGCCGCTGATTCCATTGCCAGTGGTTACCTTCCCATCGGCCTGGCGCACGACGCGAAGTTGTTGAAGCCGGTCGCAAAAGACGCGCTGATTCGCTATGACGACGTCGAGCTAGAAGACAGCGGCGCGCTAAAGATAAGGCGCGAGATGGAATAGTCGAGCCGCCGGACCGCAGCGCTGCTTACTCTTGCGGCCGGGTCAGCGACTCGAACAACGGCGGCGCCTGTGATGGTTCTTGTTGCTCGACTCTTCGCAACGAAACCTGCGGGTAATAGATTCCTGTCTGCTGTCTTTCCCACCACTGCCAGCTCGCGCGCTTTTCCTCGGGGGTCGTAAAGCGATATTGATAGAGCATCGCGCGTATGAATTTCGGCGGCGCTTCGGCGAAAGGATTTTCTTCGAGCATTGCTAACACGTCGGGTGATCCTTGCAGCAGACGATTTAGGAAATTCGGAAACCAGTCGCGCGACTCGTTGCCGATCGCCGCAAACCACATCTGCCAGTCGAGCCTCGGCTGATGCGGAATGTTCCACGACGGCGCCCGCGTCAGTTCTCCCGGCTTGTATTTGAATCCGTATTCGCGCCATTCGCGGCGATCGTTCGAACCTTCGATGACGATCTCGTTCCTCTCCGTGACGATCTCCGCGAAAGCGCCATAAGTATTGACGATTCGCAAAGGCGCAACCAGATTGGCCAACGCCGCTGGATAAAGCTCTTTCGAGCGGATGAACGCCGCGTAGATTTGTCCGCCGCTAACCACGAGCACGATCGCCGCATAAGCAATCAAGACTGCGGTGGCGATGTGTCCCGGCCGCTTTTGGGGGAGGCGGAATCGCGCGAGCTTGCCGATCGCTCGATCGTCGAACAGAAAAAGAGTGAGCGCGAGCACGAGCAGATTGAAAAATCCGTAGTTACCGGTGAGGAGAATCAGGATCTGCAAAACGATGATTGCCCATACGGCGATGAAGCGAAGCCTCCGCGGAGCGAATATGAGAAACGCGAGCGCGAGCTCGATCACGAATGTCGCGATGACGGCCGCGACCAGCGTAAATTCCGGGGCTTGATGCGCGTACCACGAAAAAAAAGCGGGAAGCGGCTGAGTTTCGAAATAGTGAGCGAGCGCGTTGAAGCCTGTCCACGCGGCGTCTCCGCTCGCGAGTTTGACCACGCCCGAGAGAAACATCACCCGGAACAAGAGCCAGCGCATGAGAAAGACCGCGATCAGCGAGCCAGTGGTGAGCAAAATCGCGACAAATCCGGTTTCCAAAAGCAACAAATCCCATTGGTAGATCGTGAACACCTGGCCGACAGTGAAGATTGAAAGATAGAGCGTGAACAGAACGGCGAGCGATGTTCGCGAAAACCAGTTGAAGATGAGCAACAATGACACTGCCGCTCCGCTCCAACAGACGAGAGTAAGGGCGAGGTCGCTTGCGTTCAGCCAGAAAAAAGTTGGATAACGAAAATACGATTGCGCGCCAAAGCGCTCATAGATCCGTTCGAGATACTCGTCGAACGGCAGGATTCCCTGACTTCCGATCAACCCTTCGGCCTGCACGCCGAAGGAAACAAACGCCGCGAGGTAGATGAGCCCGAGCACACGCAGGAATAGGAACGAAATCGCCGCATAGCGCGACGGTTCGGGTTCCCGGCCCCAAAGCGCCACGGTCAAGCGGTGGAATGTCGATCGGCGAGCAGCAATGAAGGCGTAGATTCTTTCCGAAAGCGCAGCGAAACCTGGAACATGGCGATAAAGCCAGAGCCAGAACCTCCTGCCCCGTGCGAGACTCAATGCGAGAAAACTTGCTTCCGCCGCAGAGGCGACTTTGCCGTCGAGAGCGATGTACTGCACGGCACGCTTGAACTCCTCGACCTGGATTTGCGGGTAATCGCGGGCCGCCTGCTGGTAAGGCGCGAGCGAAAGCCGGCCTTCGGCGAGGCGTTCCCAATACCGCGCCCAATACTCGCAAAAAGCGCAGTCACCGTCGTAAACAACTATTGGGCGTCGGCTCATCTGATCTAGTCGGGTTGGGTGAGAAGCTCCGGAGAAACGCGGTAATTTCCGCCGCTCAATTTTGGCGAAATGGAGCGTGATCGCTGGGCGATTTCCCCGCTCAATTTTGGCGAAATGGAGCGTGATCGCTGGGCGATTTTCCCCGCTCAATTTTCGTCACTATTTCCCCAAAACTCGCCAAAAAATCTCATCGCCTTCAATTGAATCATAGACTTAGTATTGGTACAGGAATTGCGAGCTTAAGCCTTGAATTAAATAGGGGAGACCTATCATGGCGCAATTCGATCAAGTGAAGCACGGTGATTCGAAGTATTCGAGTTTTGTTAAACAGGGGGCTGCTCAAGCGGCGGTGGCCTCGGAGAAGCCGGGAAAGATGAAACGGCTGACTCTGGACCTGCCCGAAGAGCTGCACCGGGTGATCAAAATCAATGCCGCGCAGGAGGGCATGACAATGGCGGAAAAACTGCGCGCGCTCTTGACTGATTACTATGGTCTGAAGAAAACGGACGGCGCCAACAAATAGGTCATTCCTCCGGCGGTTTGATTTTCTTGAAGGCAGCAAACAGCATCACGTCGTAGGCGATTTTCATCGCCGCGGCAACCATGAGCGGGGTCGCGAGTGCAACGCTCTGCATGAGCCACCCCGCAAGTGAAGGGCCAATCGCCCACCCTCCCATTCTCGTCAGATGCGTCACTCCCGACGCGAAAGTCCGTTCTTCCTCTGCGACCACCGCCATTACATAGGACTGCCGCGTCGGAACGTCCATTTCCACGAGCGCTTCGCGCAAAATGAACAGTATCGAGGCGGTGACAAAATCGGGGGCGAACGCCACGGTGATCAACAACAGGCTCGACGGAACGTGCGTGAACACCATCGTATTCAGAAGCCCGATTCTTCTCGCCAGCCACGCGGCGGCGAGATGCGAAAGCGCGTTGGCGATTCGCGCGACGAAGAAAAGCGCACCGATGGCGGCCTCGCCCACACCAAAGCGCTCAAAGAAGAAGTAGGAAACGAGAGCGGTTCCGGCAAAACCCCCGGCGACCGCGTCCATAGCGAATAGCGAGGACATTTTCCATACGACTCTTTTGCCGCGCCGTGAAATTTTCGGCTTCGCCGTTCTTGCTTCCGTCCTCGTTGAGAGCAGGAAATACATCGCGGCGGTGCACAACATCAGCAGCGCATAGAGAATCAGAGCCGTTTGATACGAAGAAGTCGTTTCGACGCTAGACACGTGGCGCAACACTGCGGGTAGTGCGGCGGCAAGTCCACCCAAGGCGTGGCCGGCATCCTGTACAACGTTATACCAAGCGAATGCCACGGTGCGCTCACTATCGTTGGTTGTCGCAGGCAGCATCGCCTGTTCGAGAACAAGCGAAGCGCCGCGGTCGCGTCCCATTCCGTTCATCATGCCGATGAAGGCGGCGACAATGATTGCAATGAACGAAGAGGAAAGCGCGGCGGCGATACCGCCCACCCCCGACAGCATTGACAGCGCCACCAGCATGCGGCGCCGGCCGGTGCGGTCACCGAGCGCAGTCACGTAAAGTGAAGCGAGCGCCGCGCCGATCAGACCCGCGCTGATGACGACGCCGATTTCGGCCGCGCTGAAATCGATTTCAGCGAGATAAATCCCGAGCAAAACAGCGAGCATTCCCGTGGCTACGGCGCGCAGGAATGCCGCGAGGTAAATAAGCCGGCGGTCGTGCATGAAGAAGGACTAATAGCCGTCAGTGCC
>JBOIGA010000026.1:0-22546 GCA_050741875.1 Burkholderiales bacterium | reverse complement strand
TGGAGAATACCCCGAACGACATGCAAGAATTATGCTAGTTATTTTTGACACACGACACTAGCAGGCATTCGTTTTGCCGCCGCGCCGGGAACAATTTGAGGGGCTCGTGCGTCCTTCGGATCAAATCGCTCATGTGGCAGCGCGCATAATGACAGCAGCACTCGTCGCCCGGAAAGAAATCATGTCTCTCGCAAGCGACCCCGATTTTTTCGAGCATGAACTTGCGGTCACGCTCGACGGCCTTTACGGCGCCGCGCTCCGGTTGACGAGGAACCCCGACGATGCGCAAGACCTCGTGGCTGAGACGGTCGCCAAAGCCTGGGCCAGATTTGATTCGCTGCACGATAGGCAATGTTTCCGGGCATGGATTTTCAGAATCCTCACCAACACCTTTATTAGCGATTGGCGCAAACAGGCGAGTTCGCCCGAGCAGCCTGCCGCCGACGAAGACCGCGAAACGGATGACGAATCCTTTTCGCTCTTCGAGCAACTGCATCAGCCGTTTTTGCTGTGGTGGGGCAACCCCGAGCAGGAGTTTCTGAATAAGCTATTGCGCGAACATCTGGAGCAGGCGATCAACGCGCTTCCCGAAGCTTTTCGCGTGGTGATCGTCCTGGCGGAGCTGCAAGGCTTTACCTACCGCGAGATCGCCGACATGCTGCAACTCCCCTTGGGCACCGTGCGATCGCGCTTGTCGCGTGGCCGCGGCTTGCTGCAAAAAGCGCTGTGGGAAGACGCGAGGGAAATGGGCTTGTCGCGGAATTTAAATCACCCGGAGTAAGACGATGACCAAAATCGAAAGCTGTGAAGAAGCGCTCAAAAACCTTTTCGCCTATCTCGATCAAGAGCTCGAAGAGCATGACCGCGAAGCGATGGATGCGCATTTACACGACTGCCGGTCTTGTTACTCCCGCGCCGAATTTGAAAAGCGTCTGAAAACGCGGCTTGCGCAGTCCGGAAGCGAAGCGCCGCCCGTTGAGTTGAGAGAACGCATTCGCAAGATTCTGAAACAGTTCTAGGGGCTCCGATGAAAGGGTCATCGCGAGGAACGAAAGTGACGAGATTCAATGGTCCACGTCAATCTCTAACAAAAACCGAGATCGCTTCGCGTGCGCTCGCGATGACAACAGCCGTCATTGCGAGGAGCGTTTTTGCGACGAAGCAATCTTGTAGTTTATCCAGAAAAACGAGATTGCTTCCCCGGATCAAGTCCGGAGTTGCAATGACGGTTAAGTCTTTTGCCAAAGGAGGCGCAGATGGTTGCCATCGTCAGTCATCAACGTGAACACATCCTGGATGCGGTGCGCACGATGTACACGCGGGTTGCGAGCGCGCCCAGCGAGACATTTCATTTTCCCACCGGGCGCAAAGCGTGCCTCTTTGTCGGCTACCCCGAAAGCGTGCTTCGGGACATTCCGCAGACCGCCGTCGAATCATTTGCGGGTGTGGGCTATCCCTTCAGCGCAGGCGTCATTCACGAAGGAGACACTGTTCTCGATCTGGGTTCCGGTTCGGGCACCGATTCGCTGATTGCGTCGCGCGTCGTCGGCCCGCGCGGAAAAGTCTACGGGCTCGATCTGACTGCTGCGATGCGCGAGAAGCTCACGGCCAACGCGCGCATGGCGAATGCTGACAACGTCTTCGTTTTGCCGGGCGAGGTGGAGGACATCCCGCTTGCTGACGGCTTGGTTGACGTCGTCACCAGCAACGGCGTGCTTAACCTCGTTCCCGACAAGCGGCGTGCGATCCGCGAAATCTTTCGCGTGCTGCGTCCGGGTGGGAAAATTCAGATCGCCGATATCGCGCTCGCCAAGCCGGTTTCCGGCAGAGCCCGGCGCGATCCAAAACTGTGGGCCGAATGCGTCGTCGGCGCGGTGGAGAAACAAACCTATCTCGATCTCTTTCGCGAGGCGGGATTCAAGGATGTCGAAACGCTCTCGCAGTTCGACTATTTTTCCGGCAGTTCGAGCGAGGAAACCCGCGAAGTCGCCGCGCTGTTCGGCGCGCAGACCATCGTTCTCAAGGCGTTGAAGCCGCAACTGCACGAGCTTCCGATGCGCAAGCAAAGCCCGGTCAAGGATGCGATCAGGGATTTCGCCAAACAGGTCGGCGCGGTTGCCGGCGCGGGAATCGCATTCGCTGCTTGCCTCGGCGCGCCTCTGCTGCTTTCGGCCTTAAGTGTGATCGGAATGAGCGGTGCCTCACGTCATGCCTACTTGTTTCCGGTCTTTATCGGATTCATCGCGCTCGCGCTCTGGACGCTTTACCGCTCGGCGCAGGGCCGCGCAAAGCTTGGCCCATTCTGGCTCGGGCTCGCGGGAGGCGTGGCCGCGGCGGCGATGATGTGGGTGATGGTGACCGAGGTCTACCCACTGCCATGGTGGCTGGTCTACGGCGCGCTCGCGTTACTGGTCGCCGCAAGCTTCTGGGACTACATCGAGCGACAGCGCGAAGATTGTCTCGTCGAAGCGAGGCGCGAAGCCGGACGCGAGAAGCCGGCGCTCAAGCGTCAGGTCGCCAACGGTGCAGCGATCAGCGTTGCGGCAGCGGCCGCGTTCTACGGGCTGTACAAATCGGTCGACGCTTTTATCCCGAAAGCAGAGGCGGGAGAAATCGCGTGTTTCGGAATCAATGCGTGCAAAGGGCAAACCGCGTGCGCCACTGCGCTAAATGGATGCCCCGGTCAAAACTCGTGCAAGGGAAAAGGATTCCTGAACGCGACACCGAAAGACTGCGCAGCGAAAGGCGGAGTGCCGTTGAAAGGTTCACCCGCCGATCCGGAGAAATCTTAGACCGGGGAGGCATGTTGTCAGCTAAGGCCCGAATAAATCCCGTCGCACCGGCGAAAGCCGGTGTCTAGAACTGGATTCCGGCTTCCCCCGTATCGCGGTACGGGGCAGGCGCCGGAATGACGACCGAAAGATTCATTGTCATCTGAAGAAAGGAGCGAGAAATGAAAACCACTGTTATGTCGTTGGCGTTTGCCGCGTTCGTCGCCGCCCCTGCTTTGGCAGCAGAAGAACACGCCGGGCACATCTCAATCAATCCATCCGAAATCAAATGGGCCGACGCCCCGTCTATCGGACCGGGCGCCAAGCTGGCGGTGTTGGAAGGCGATCTGAAGCAAGCCGCGCCGTTCACGATGCGCATCAAGCTGCCTCCCAACTCCAGGATTCCAGCGCACACCCATCCCGTGTTTGAGCGCGTCACCGTGCTGTCCGGGACGTTCCATTTGGGAATAGGAGAGAAGTTCGATTCCGCCAAGGCTAAAGCTTATCCGGCCGGCGGCGTCACGTTCATGCCGGCGGGAATGCCGATGTTCGCCTACACGGGCAACGAAGAGGCGGTCATTCAACTTCACGGCACCGGCCCCTGGGGCATCACTTACCTCAATCCAGAGGAGGACCCGAGAAAGAAATGAGCACCCTTTAACGAAACTGCGTTCAATCAGTCATTGCGAGGAACAAAGTGACGAAGCAATCTCGGCGCTCAGTAGATTAAAAGCGAGATTGCTTCGCTTGGCTCGCAATGAATGATGAGACTATCCGTAACTGGAGATTGGACTTTCCAGGAGAGATAAATGGCAATCGCATGTGACATCACCTTTGACCAGAAGAAGTTGAAAGAAGAGGTACGAGCCACCTACGCAAGGGTGGCGACCGACCCGAATGGAGACTTCCACTTTCACCGGGGTCCGGAATACGCGGCAAGGCAGTTGGGTTATGACTACGTGGCGCTGCAAGCCTTGCCGCGATTCGCGACTGCCTCATTCGCCGGCGTCGGCAACCCATTTCAGATGGGCGCCTTACCTTCCGGCGCAACCGTGATTGATCTCGGTTGCGGCGCCGGAATGGATTGCCTGCTCGCCGCGAAACAAGTCGGACCGCAGGGACGGGTCATCGGCTTCGACATGACCGATGCGATGCTCGAACGAGCGCGCGAGGCCGCGGCGCTTGCCGGGTTAGCGCACGCGCACTTTGAGAAAGCCGACATCAGCGAATTACCTTTGGCCCCAGACTCGGTTGATGTGGTGATATCGAACGGCGTGATCAATCTTGCGCCTGACAAGCACAAGGTATTCGAAGAGTTATTTCGGGTCGTGAAACCTGGGGGCAGATTACAGTTCGCCGACATCATCATCGAACAGGAGTTGTCGCTCGACGTCCGCAACGACATTGATCTTTGGACTGGGTGAATAGCGGGTGCTCTGCGGAGTGCAGAGTTCGTTGAGGTGATGGAGCGCTGCGGGTTCCGCGACGCTCAGGTCAGGGGATTTTTCGATTCCTTTCTGGGAACCAGCAAGGAGAAAGTTGCGCGAAAATTCGGCGTGCGCGGCGCCAATTTCAGCGCGTACAAAGCGTGACGTCGCGCCTCGCGCGCGACCCACCGGGTCATCACCGAGTGAATCGTCCGCTCACTATCAGCATCGTCGTGGGAGTTTTCCTCCTGTTTTTTCTCATCGAGAGAGTTGTTTCGTTGCGCCACCCGAAGGCTCGTTTGTTGACACGAGTGCTGATCAATCTGTCTATCTCGGCGCTCGCCTTTGCGGCTGCATTGGTCGTTGTGCAACCCGTTGTTGCCCGCCTCCTGCATTGGACTTCGCATGGACCGTTCGGATTGATCCCTCTTGCCGGTCTTTCTGGCGGCGTCGGATTTGTGTTCGGATTTCTTTTGCTCGATCTGAGCTTCTATTACTGGCACGTGGCGCTTCACCGCATTCCGCTGCTCTGGCGCTTTCACAACGTTCACCACATCGACCCCGACCTCGACGTCTCGACCGGCTTCCGCTTTCATTTTGGAGAGGTCGCGCTCTCTTCGGTATTTCGGACAGTCCAGATCGGCTTGATTGGCCCCTCCTTGGGCACATTCGCCGTTTATGAACTTGTCTTCCACGTCAACACGATTTTTCACCACAGCAACGTGCGCTTGCCGGTGCGCTTGGAGCGGCTGCTGAACAAGCTAGTCGTCACACCTCGGATGCATGGCATTCATCACTCCCAGGTTCGCGACGAAACGGACTCCAACTACGGCGTTGTTTTTCCGTGGTGGGATAGGCTTCACCGTACTCTGCGCCTCAATGTCCCCCAAGCCGACATCATCGTTGGCGTACCGGGTTACTCGAAGCCTAGCGACAACACTCTATGGCATTGCCTCAGTCTCCCGTTTCGCGCACAGCGTAACTATTGGAGAACCCCCGATGGACAGCTTGTCCGCAGGGATGTTGAATTGTCCGGCGTGCAAACTCGGCTTGCCGAATAGCGACCATGCCGCCTAGCGTTCTACCCGGCTGTGGCTAGAAGGAGTGAAACATGACAAACGTGACCGAAAGAATCCCGGATCTTCAAGCTCTCAAAGTCCGGCTGAGAGAGATTTGGATGGCGGGCGACTTCGGGATACTGGCGAAGCATAGTGAATCGCACGCCAACGATTTCATTGCGCGTCGCGCCGTCAAACCGGGAATGCGCGTGCTGGATGTTGCTTGCGGTACCGGCAATCTCGCCATTCCTGCAGCAAAAGCAGGCGCTGACGTCACCGGCGTGGATATCGCGACGAACCTGATCGAACAGGCTCGCTCGCGCGCCCTGAGGGAAGGTGTCAACGTCCAGTTTGATGAAGGCGATGCTGAGGAACTTCCGTATCCAGACGCATCGTTCGACCTCGTCGTCAGCATGTATGGCGCAATGTTTGCGCCGCGTGCTGAGCGCGCTGCTGCCGAGCTGGTGCGCGTGTGCAAACCTGGCGGCCAAATCGCCATGGCCAATTGGACGCCTTGCGGCTTCTTCGGTCAAATGTTCAAAGTTATCGACGCGCATGTTTCCCCGCCACCTGGGGTGTCACCTTCCGTGTTGTGGGGCGACGAAGCGACGCTGCGTGAGCGCTTGTGCGATGGGATCGCAGAGTTGCGGTTGACGCCCATAAGAGTTTCGTTGAAGTATCCGTTTCCGGTTTCCGAAACGATCGAATTCTACCGAACCTACTCTGGCCGAATGCAGCAGGCGTTTGCGGTTCTCCCTAAGGAGGCGCACCCGGCCTTGCGGCGCGACCTCGAGAACTTGTGGGCACAGCACAACCGGGCAACCGACGGCACCACCGACGTCGAAGTCGAGTACCTTGAAGTCGCAGCAACGCGTGCTTGATCTGAGCTGGGCAGACCGGGCTGAAAGGTCGCCGATCCGGCGCAGTTGGGCGGCGGTCGCGATGCGGACAGATTCGGTCACGGTTCACGAACGCACTCTGAATGAGAAAAGGAGGGACACATGAGTTCTCCCCGTATTGTCAACGTGAACGACATACCTTGGACAGGCTGGTTTCGAAGCTTGCAGATCGCGGTAGAAGTCAAAGATCCCGCTCGCGCCGCCGGGTCGAGCCTCTGCGGCTTCCGCTTGGAACGATTAGCACCCGGGAAGCAGGCCTCACCAATGCACCGCCATCACCTGCAGGAGGAAATGTTCCCGATTTTGCGGGGAAGTGGCGTTCTCCGTCACGGTGACCAAGAAGTCTCAGTCCGGGGAGGTGATTTCGTTCTCTACCCGGCGGGCGATCCGGCGGCTCATACCTTCGTAAACACCGGCGCCGAGCCGCTCGAATTCATTGCGACCGGCAATCGGGTATCTTACGAGGTGTGCGAATACCCTGAAGAGGGAACCGTCTACGTCGAGGCTCTCGAGAAGGTGCTGCGTAACGAAGAGGCGGTGGAAGAAAGAGGACCGATGCCGGGCTGGCGTGCAGAACCACACGAGTGAAGAAAGGTCGCGGCGCAAGCGAGTTGCCGGAGCGGGCCGTTGGGGCGCTCAAACCGCCCGGCACTGCGTGCCACCCCTCCTTGGGAAGGAAGCAGAACCACCCGCCACTTCGTGTCGCCCCTCCTTTGAAAGGAGGGGAATACAATCTTTTGGCTCCTCTTCCGCGGCGTGGCAGAATTTCGTGAGCGGGATCGTGGCCATGTTGTTCGCTGAGCTCAATCGAGGGAAATGCAAGACTTATCTGATCGCGTGCGAGCGGACGAAACGCGCGGCGCTGATTGATCCGCTCAAAGAGAAGGTCGAGCGCTATCTCGCGGTCCTCGCCTACCGCGGACTCACTCTCGACTACGCGATTGACACGCACACCCACGCCGATCATCTCACCGGCACTCGCGAGCTGTGTTATCTCACCGGAGCTAAAGTCGTCATGCACCGCCGCGCGCCTGCGCCGAATGTCGAGATTCACGTGAAAGACAATGACCGCATCGCTGTTGGTGAGGTCAGTCTCACGGTGCTGGCAACACCTGGACACACTCCGGACGGAATGAGCCTTTACGTGGATGATCGAGTCTTCACTGGCGACACACTGCTGATTCGCGGCACCGGGCGCGCTGACTTTGCCGGAGGAGACGCGGGGCTGCAGTACGATTCGATCACCCGGAAATTATTCGCGCTTCCCGATGCGACCCTCGTCTTTCCCGCGCACGACTACCGCGGCAACACGAGCTCGACCATCGGCGAGGAAAAACACTTGAACCCACGGCTGCTCGGCAAGACGCGGCAGGAGTACGTCGCGCTCATGGCAAGCCTAGATCTCGAGCTGCCTGAAAAAATCCAGGAGGTGTTGCAGCCCAACCAGACGGCAGTGGACGACGACCGAATGAATTTTCCGACTCTCGTTGAATTGAATCAGGTGCGAAGTTTGGCGCCCGATGAAGTATGGCGGTTGGTTGGCTCGTCTCCTCCGCCGCTCGTGCTCGACGTGCGTGAAACCGATGAGTATTCGGGAGAGCTTGGGCATATCGCCGGCAGCGCGCTCATTCCGCTCAAGGAACTCACCACGCGCATTGGCGAAATCGAGTCGGCGAAAGAGCGGCAAGTGATCGTCGTGTGCCGCGCGGGAGTACGAAGCGCGACCGCGGCAGCGATGCTGACCGCGCTCGGCTTCGAGCGGGTCTACAACTTGAAGGGTGGAATGCTGGACTGGAGCGACCAGGGTCTGCCCGCGGAAAAGTGAACAGAAACGCCGGCTACAGTCGAACTCGCCGCCCGGGCGAGGGCAGAATCACGCCGCACGCATCCGACCAAGGCCATCCAGACCCAGAAACGATGCTTCCTAGCCCGCCATACTACTGTGCCCCCACGGCTTTAGCGGCCTTGTCCACGTCTTCCGGCTTGACCCAAAAGATCGCACCAAAACGGCGCCCGGTTGCAACAGCGTCCATTGCGGTCACGTTGATGCCTGCCTTGGCAAGCTTCTCCAATGTGTCGTTCAAGGCGCCGACTTGGTCGTCTCCTTCGAGCAGAAAGCCGGTCTTTTTGGGGCTGAGTTTCAGCCCCAGCTGCTTGGCGGCGTCGGTCAAAGCCGCTGTCTTCTCTGGTACAAAGTCAACCTGCGCCTGCTGCCCGCTTGGAAAAGCCGTGAAAGCGAGCAGGTTCACGTTTGCCTCGCGTAACTGCTTTAACACGCGCACGCCTTCCCCTGGTTTGTTGGAAATCTCGGTCGTGAAGTAGTCCACCTTGCGAACGGTATCGGTCATTTTTTTCTCCTCGGATAAAGTCGCTCCCCTACGTTTAATCAATAGCACGCTTCGCCGCAAATTCAATCTCGCGCATGGTCGCGACGGGATTCCTGGACTGGAACGATCAGCGCGTGTCCGTTCTATCCGCGGGGCAATCGCGCGCGAATCGCTTCGACAAACGAAACCAGGTCGGGCAGCCGATTCCGCAGCACGTCCACAAGAATCGAAAGATCGAGTTTCTGATATCCATGAACGAGAATATTGCGAAACCCGACCATATTTTGCAGGCGCTGCGCCAACGGCGATTCGATCCAGCCGTGTTGTTCAAGGAGCGTGAACAGCTCGCGGTTGGTGCGAGGCTCTCCCAGCCGCTCGTCAGAAACGATGTGCGACGCGACGTCGAGCGCTGATTGAATCGCGAGTTGCAGCGTGTGAGCCGCAAATCGTTCTTCCTTGACATCGGTCAGGACGTCGTCCGGATTTACAATAGTGCGCAGCTCGCGCACGTACGTTTCGATTTCCGCAAGCTTCTTGGCGATGAGCTCCGAATCGGTCATGCCATTTTTCGGTAACGGCGCAGGATGGGCAGAAGATCGAAGTATTCGTTCCTCGCGGCGACTTCGAAACGAATTCGCGCGGAGCGGTCCGATTCAAAAACGATTTCACCATCGCGCAGCACCCGATGCATGAGGTCAACTGGAGCGTCGTTAAGCGCGACAAGCTGCACTCGCTTCCCCAATAACTGCTCCAGTTTGCCTTCGATTTCGAGCACGGGTCCTGACAAAGTGGCCGCGGGCGTCTGGGCGAACAAGACACCGATATCGATGTCACTCCCTGCACGGCTTTCGCCGCGCGCAACGCTGCCGAATACATAGACCGCGACAACCCCGCGCGCATGCTGCGCGAAATAGTCCTTCACCCCGGCGATGATCTGGCTCTTGCCCATTACGACAAGCTTACACTCAGTACTGACTCCTTCGGTTTCGTGTCCTTGCCCATGAGCGGGCGCATCGCGGTCAGAAGATTGCCGAAAATCTTGTTGTTCTCCTTTTCGAACTCTCCGAGCTTCTGTTTCAGCCCCCAGCGCTGCATCGGCATCGCGAAACACGCGGGGCAGTTTTCTGGAATGACTGGCAGGCCCGCGTCTTTGGCGAAGGCCGCGGTTTGCCGCTCGCGCACGTAAATAAAAGGCCGGATCACCCGAACATCGCCTTCGTCGTTGACGTAGTGCGCCTGCATCGTGCGCAGTCTCCCGCCGAAGAGCGCGCTCATGAAAAAGGTTTCGGCGAGATCGTCCAGATGCTGCGCGAGTGCGAGCACGTTGTAGCCCTCGCGGCGGCACGCGCCGTAAAGCATGCCGCGCCGCATTCGCGAACAAAAAGCGCAGAAGGAAGGGTTGTCCATTTTCTCCTGCGCAAGCTCGAGCACGGGATAGCTTTCGTAGAAATAGCGAACGCCCAATTCCTGCATGTACCCTTTGAGCCGGGATGGATCGTACTCGGGAGATTGCGGGTCCACCGTCGCCGCGGCAAGCGAAAACTTGACCGGCGATTTCGCGCGCAAATGAATCAGTGTGTGCAGCAGCGATAGGCTGTCCTTGCCGCCGGAAAGTCCGAGAAGAATACGGTCGCCTGCGCGAATCATTCCGTAGTCGGCAATTGCCTGGCCGGCGAGCCGAGTGAGCGGGCGTGGGGGCTTGACTGCCATACGAAACTCCGAACGTGTTGAAGAAACATTCTATGCCAAACTTTGTCGCTGACGCTCGTTCTTACCTTGCATGAAACTGGATCAACAACCGTGGCGTTAGAGCTTGGGATGGCAGACGCGGAAAGCCGGCAACGGCGGATCATCGCCGCGCTTTACGATCCGCACCGCTATCCTCATCCGGCTTCTTGCGTGGAACATATGGAAACGCATATTTCGCATCTGCTGCTCGCCGGCGACTTCGCCTACAAGATCAAAAAGCCGGTCAGTCTCGGCTTCCTCGATTTTAGCGATCTCAATGCGCGACGCCATTTCTGCGAGGAAGAGCTGCGCCTGAATCGCCGTACCGCGCCCGCGCTTTATCTTGAAGTCATTGGAATCGGCGGAACTGAAGACAGACCCGTTCTGGACGGCGGCGTTCTGGTTATCGAGTACGCGCTCAAGATGCGTCGTTTTTCTCAGGACGCGCTCCTCTCCGCGATGCTCGAGCGCGGCGAACTCATGGCGGAGCACCTTGATGCGCTGGCAGCGAAGATCGCCAAGTTCCACAGCCAGATCGAATCCGCTCGCGACAGGGACACTTTCGGCGAACCGCGATCGATCGAACAACCGGCGCGGCAGAATTTCGAGCAACTGGCCGCTCTCGTTTCAGATGAATCGCTCGAAGCGATTCGCCGCTATACCGAGGACGCGCATTCGCGTCTGGCGGAAGTTTTCAAGCGCCGAAAACGCCAAGGCTTCGTGCGCGAATGCCACGGCGACTTGCATCTCGATAACATCACTGTCTTCAAGGGCGAGATCACGCTGTTCGACTGCGTGGAATTCAACAAAGAACTGCGCTGGATAGACGTGATGAGCGAAGTGGCATTCGTCATGATGGATTTTGTCGCGCGCGGACGCGATGACTTTGCTTTCCGCTTGCTTAACGCGTATCTGGAGCGCACAGGAGATTTCGCCGGACTGTCGACGCTGTCCTATTACCTCGTCTACCGCGCGCTGGTGCGCGCCAAAGTGATCGCGCTGCGCCATGGCGCGGAGGGCAATGACGAGCGGATGCGTACTTATCTTGCGCTTGCACGGCGCTTCGCTAACAAAGGTCATCCCGGAGTCATCATTACTCATGGCCTTTCGGGCTCGGGCAAGAGCGCGCTCGCATACCGTCTCGCGCCGGATCTCAAAGCGATTCGCGTGCGCTCCGATATCGAGCGAAAAAGGCTCGCCAACGGGCGGGCGCCGAGAGAAGAACTTTATTCCGCCGCCGCGATTGAGGAGACCTACGCGGAGCTGAAACGCCTCGCTCGCGTCGTTACCGATGCGGGCTATCCGGTTATCGTCGATGCGACGTTCCTCAAGCGTGCGCAGCGCGAGCGTTTCAAAAACCTCGCGACCGCGCTCGGGATTCCATTCGTCGTCCTCGATTGCCGCGCTCCGCAAAGCGAGTTACGCGAGCGTGTCGTCAAGCGAGCGGAGCTCGGTCACGACCCTTCGGATGCAGATCTCGCGGTGCTCGAACATCAGCTTGCTACGGTCGAGCCGCTGACGCCGGACGAACAGGCGAGCGCAGTCACTTTTGATTCGAGCCGCGAGGACCGCCTCCACGAACTCTCAGCGACGCTCAAATCGCGGCTCGCGCTTGCCTAAGCAACTTAGTCTTCAGGCGCCGCCGCTGGACGGTTCCCAGTACTGTCGTTCGACGCCTGTAAACTTTGAGCAAAGTTCTCACTCTCAGGACGAATGAAACAGGTTCCGATCAGTCGGGCAAACGAAGAATTCGAAGACCTCGTGTGCGGAATGCGCGTTACTCCCGAGCGTGCCGCCGGTTCCGTCGAGCACGCAGGTAAAATGTACTATTTTTGCGGCAAGAGATGCCTCGAAAGATTTCGCGAGGCGCCTGAGCGCTTCTTGAGGCCAACGGCAGAACACCAGGAGCGCGAAGTGAAAAGCGCCGCCCCTTACACCTGTCCGATGCATCCGGAAGTTCGTGCCGAACGACCGGGCGCATGTCCCGATTGCGGAATGGCGCTCGAACCCGAAAGCACGCCAGTAACGCGCTATACCTGCCCGATGCATCCCGAAGTCGTGAGCGATTCACCGGGAAATTGCCCGATCTGTGGAATGGCGCTCGAGCCCATGACCGCGACGGTCGAGGATGACAACCCTGAATTGCGCGACATGCGCCGCCGGTTTTGGGTAAGCGCCGCGTTGACGCTTCCGATCGTTCTGATCTCAATGGGCGGAATGTTTTTCGAACAAGCGCCACCGCGGTGGATCGAGCTTTTGCTCGCGACTCCGGTCGTCTTGTGGGGCGGCGCGCCATTTTTCAGCCGCGCGTGGACCTCGATCGTCAATCGCAAGCTCAACATGTTCACCTTGATCGGCCTCGGCGTCGGTGTGGCCTTTGGGTACAGTATGGCGGCAACGCTTTTTCCGGGCATTTTCCCAGCGGCGTTGCGCGGGGACCACGGAGAAGTCGGCGTTTATTTCGAGGCCGCCGCGGTGATCGTGACTCTCGTGCTTCTCGGTCAAGTGCTCGAGCTCACCGCCCGGGGCCGTACGGGCGCCGCGATTCGCGCGCTGCTCAATCTTTCACCCAAGACCGCGCGCCGAATTCACGCCGACGGTCACGAAGAAGACGTGCCTCTCGCCGACGTGCGCGTGGGCGAGAAGCTGCGGGTCCGGCCCGGGGAGAAAGTGCCGGTGGACGGTAGCGTCCGCGAAGGCAAAAGCTCGATTGATGAAGCGATGATCACCGGCGAGCCGATTCCGGTCGAGAAGGCACCGGGCGACAAAGTCATCGGCGCGACCATCAATGGCAGCGGCACTCTCGTGATCGAGGCGACCAAAGTTGGCGCCGATACGCTTCTTGCGCAAATTGTCGAAATGGTCTCGCGCGCGCAGCGAAGCCGCGCCCCGATCCAGAAGCTCGCCGACTCGGTCTCGGCCTGGTTCGTTCCCACGGTGGTCATCATCGCCGCGCTGACCTTTATCGTCTGGGCCGCTTTCGGTCCGCAGCCCGCGCTCGCTTTCGCGATCGTCAACGCAGTCGCCGTACTGATCATCGCGTGCCCGTGCGCGCTGGGGCTGGCGACACCGATGTCAATTATGGTCGCCACTGGAAAAGCCGCGAGCGCCGGAGTTCTATTCAAGGACGCCGAGGCGATCGAAATCTTGCGCGAGGTGGACACGCTCGTCACCGACAAGACCGGGACGCTCACGGCCGGCGCTCCCAAGCTCGTTTCCGTCTCGCCGAAAGAACACGAGAAAGAACTGCTGCGGCTCGCCGCCACGGTCGAAAAAAGCAGCGAGCATCCGCTCGCGGCCGCGATCGTTGCCGGGGCGAAACAAAGAGGAATCAAGCTGGGCGACGCCGAGTCCTTCGATTCGAAGACGGGCAAAGGCGTCATCGCGCGCGTGGAAGGCCGCGAAGTCGCTTTGGGAAACCTGGCGCTTCTTGAAGAATTGCGAATCGATCCGGGCGGTTTCGGTCACGAAGCGGAAAAGCTTCGGACGCACGGTCAGACCGTGATGTTTGTCGCGGTTGACGGCAAGGCTTACGGCTTGATCGCGGTCGCCGATCCGATCAAGGATTCGGCGGCGAAGGCGATTGACGCGTTGCACTCTGAAGGCGTGCGGATCGTGATGCTGACCGGAGATTCCGAAGTCACGGCACAAGCCGTGGCGAAAAAACTCGGAATTGACGAAGTAGTCGCCGGCGTACTGCCGGGTGAGAAAGCCGCGATCGTCAAACGCCTGCAAGCGGAAGGGCGCAAAGTCGCGATGGCCGGCGATGGAATCAACGATGCTCCGGCCCTCGCGCAAGCGCAGGTCGGCATCGCGATGGGAACCGGCACCGACGTCGCGATCGAAAGCGCCGGAGTAACGCTCGTCAAAGGCGATCTCAACGGAATCGTTCGCGCGCGGCGATTGAGCAAAGCCGCGATGCGCAACATCAAACAGAATCTCTTTTTCGCATTCGTCTACAACGCGCTCGGCGTGCCGATTGCCGCGGGCGTGCTCTATCCGGCTTTCGGGCTTTTGCTCTCACCGATGATCGCGGCGGCGGCAATGAGCGTAAGCTCGGTGTCGGTGATCGCTAACGCATTACGGCTACGGCGCGCGCGAGTTTGACTCCCCTCTTTCACAAGGAGGGGTGGCACGAAGTGTCGGGTGGTTGTTCGCCTATGTGGACCTCCTCGGCGCCTCCTCAAAACGATCGGCCTGACTGGTAGAATTCAAGCGTGAAAAGGATCATGACCAAGACCGACGCCCTGCGCTTCAAAGCCCGATGGGCAATTGCGAACGCGCGCGACATCGCAGACCTTAAGAAAATGTCTCCCGAGGAGACGCTGCGGTTGACGGGAGCTTTGATGGAGTCGGCAAAGATGTTTAGTTTCCCAGACCGCAAGCGCGAAGAGGCGCAAATCCGAGCGCGATGGATGCGTCTACGCCGCGCGTATGGCGTCTAAGGCGCCGCTTTCCATTGCCCTGAAACATTTGATTGATTGGGTTAATGCGCGCGGCGCGCGCGGAGCGGTTATCGGCGGAATCGCAGCATCCATCCACGGTGGCGCGAGGCTGACCAAAGACGTAGACCTACTCCTTACTCTCCCTGAGTCGGACTGGAAACGGTTCGTCGAAGCCGGCAAGGAGTTCGGCTTTCGCCCCCGGACAAAAGATGCGCTTTCCTTCGCAAAAAAATCCAAAGTTTTGCTCATGGTCCACCAACCGACGGGAATAGCGGCTGACATTATTTTTGGAGAACTACCCTTCGAGCACGATGCAGTTGGGCGAGCCAGCCAAGTGTCGTTCGAGGAGTTTTTCATTCCGGTGGTGAGCGTCGAAGACCTTATGGTCATGAAGGCGATCGCCAATCGGCCCCGCGACTTGGCGGATATCGAAGCGGTGCTCAACCAGAATCCTCGCGCGAATATTAAAAAAGCGCGCGCCTTGATAAAACAGTTTTCGGCAGTGCTCGAGGCGCCCGGCATTCTTAGTGATTTCGACGAGGTCTTCAGGAAACGTGGAAAAAAGAAAGGGCGACAAGTCAATCGAACGCGCAAAAAAGCCGCGCCGAAAGGACGCGGCTCTTGAGTCGTTTCACTTAACCAAGGAATGCCGAACCTCACACTTCATAACTGATCGCATTGTCGGGTGTTGGCGCCGCCTGTGTAAGCATCGGCGCCCGCACCGCCGTTGAGCGTAAGCTCGGTCTCGGTGATTGCCAATGCGCTGTGGCTGCGGCGGGCTAGAATCTGAGCGTGCCAGTCATCCTATTCACTACAATCAACGGTGCACCAGCACCGGTATCTTGCAGTGGGTCAAAACCTTCTGTGTCTCGCTTCCCAGCAGCAATGCCTGAATGCCTTTTCTGCCGTGCGAAGCCATGTAGATCAGGTCGCAGCCGTTGTTCTCGGCGGTGCGGATGATCGCCTCTGCGGGATGATCGCTCGTGCTCCACGTGCCCTGATAGCTAACGCCGGCTTCTTTCGCGAGGGTTTCGATTGCCGCAAGGTAACTCTCGGCCCGGGTTTTTGAGGCCCCGAGAAATTCCTCCCGCGACATCGAATAAATTGGAAATGAGTCTTCATAGACTGCGGGGCTGTACTCCGGCGCGGCATAGAACCCCATCACTTTGGCTTTGATTGCTTTGGCGAACTCAATCCCGCCGCGAATCGCGCCAGACGAGAGTTTCGAGCCGTCGGTTGGAATGAGCAGGTGCTGGAACATGATTGACCTCCTGCATAAGGAATAAACCGCAAGCCGGCACGGGTATTGTAGTACGGGGGAACACCTTGTTCAGGCTAAAGCTGTTTCATGTGCTCAACCATTCGCTCGCGCATTTTCGCGTCGGGCAGTTTTCCATATCCCGAATGCATATTGTCTTCGAGGTGTTTGAGCTTGGCGGTGGCGGGAATGACGCAAGTGACGGCGGGGTGCGAAACGATGTACTTGAGAAAAAACTGCGCCCAGGTTTTGCAATCGAAATCGTTCGTCCAATCCGGCAGGTTCTTGCCTTTGACTTTGCCAAACAGCGCGCCGTCCTCGAAAGGGCGATTGATGAGCGTCGCGGTACCGGTTTCGGCGCACGCGGGAAGCAGTCGCTGCTCGGCCTCCCGCGTCGCGATCGAGTAATTGAACTGGACGAAATCGAGGCTCTCCTTGCGCACCAGGTCTTCGAGCTCGCGGTGCGATCCCACGGTGTAGTGCGTGACTCCGAAGTAGCGGATATTTCCTTGCGATTTCCAATCGCGCAGCGTCGCCAGCTGGGTTTTGAGATCGACGAGGTTGTGCACTTGCATGAGATCGATTCGCGGCGTTTTGAGAAGCTGCATGGAAGTTGTCATCTGATCCACGCCCGCTTCTTTTCCACGTATCCAGACTTTGGTCGCGATGAAGAGTGACTTGCCGACGCCAAGCTCGGCCGCCAAGTCTCCGACAACGGTTTCGGCCTGACCGTACATCGGCGAGGTGTCCACAACTTTGCCGCCCATTTCGACGAAGGTCCGGAGTACCTGCGCAAGCGGAGCGCGTTCGTCGCGCGCGACGTCGAAAGCGTCGGAAGTTCCCAGCCCCACCGCGGGCAGAGCCTCTCCACTTTTTGGAATTTTTCGTTGCAGCATCTTTTCCTGCCCGTAAGACGGCAGCGCCGGTATCGCGAGCGCCGCGGCGATCATTTTCAACAGGTCTCGACGATCAAGCATGCTCTCTTACGACCTTCGATCGCTCAACCGGTTCGTTCCTGAGACTTTCCTGTTCGCGCCCGAGCGTGATTGCGGTAAGGAGCCACACGAGCGCGATTGGCGCGGCGACGAACGAGATTGCCGAAAGACCCAGCCCCATCGCCGTCAAGCCGGCGAAAAACCAGCCGCTCGCCGCGTCGCCGCCGCGATAGACGACGGTGTCGATGAAATTTTTCGATTTGTATTTCTCTTCGCGCGAAACGACGGTAAACAAAATTTCGCGCGCGGGTTTGGCGATCGCGTGATTGACCGCGCGGTGCAGAATTTGAAACGCGAGTAAAGCGATGAGCGCGGGCGCAACACCTAGCAAGAGAAACCCCAAAGCCGCAATCGCGGGCGCGACCGCCAGCGTCGCCGTGACCCCAATGCGGGCGATGAGTCGGCCGGTCAAGAACATCTGGACGCCGAGCGCCAGAATATTGACCGTCGCATCCACGATGGCGAAAAGCCGCGTTCTTTCGTCCGAATCGGCAATCGCGGCTTTGACGATATGCGCCTGTTCAAAATAGAGAAAAGTCGAAAGCGTCGTATAGAGAACGATGTATACGCAGATGCCCAGCAGGTAAGGCGAGCGAAGCGCGGTCGTCACACCGTTCCATATTCCGCCGCCGATCGCGGTCCTGCCGAATTGCCTGCCGCCAGCTTCGGCCCAACGATTCAAACGCCCGATCGCCACGAGCGCCGCACTCAGCAACATCGCCGACAGCGGAAGCAGATTGATCGTTCCGAGCGAGGTCGCGAGTAAGGCAGTCAATGCCGGACCGGCGAATGCGCCCAGACTGCCTCCCGCGGCAATGAAACCGAACAGGCGTCTTGCCTGCTCGTTGGTGAACAAATCGGCCATGAAGCTCCAGAAGACCGACACGACGAACAGGTTGTAGACGGATAGCCAGATGAAAAACGCTCGCGCGACGTAGACCGTCGAGATTTCGCTTCTGAACAAAAAATAGAAGGCGAGAAGATTGACGACGAAGAATAGGTAGACGGCGGGCAAAAGTTGATTGCGCGGCCAGCGCGAGGCCGCCCAGCCGAAAATGGGAACCGCGGCGAGCATCGCGACGAAAGTGCCGGTGAAGACCCATTGCAGGTTTTCGACCCCGCCGAGGATTCCCATCTCTTCGCGCAAGGGCCGCAGCATGGTGTAGCTCGCGAGCAGACAAAAGAAGTACGCGAATGACCATCCGACCGCGGTGCTTTCGTCTCGATCGACCGAAACTATTCTGGAAAGTATCGTCTGCACAGCTTGACCCTTGATCGTGACGCACTAGAATGAGAGCAAGTAGCAAGTCCGTCCCAAACAGGCATGAACCAGGGAGGTTGCCATGTTCTGTTCCAGTTGTGGAAGCCCGAACGACCAGACAGCGAAGTTCTGCGAAAAGTGCGGCACGGCTTTGAGCGCTGCGCCGCCTCCTCCTCGCGCCGATCCCGATCCTCGCATTCGCGGTGAGGCGATCCCGGCGCCCCGCGGCGAACTTGCAACCGGCAAGTCGCCCGGGATCGCGCTTATCCTTTCACTTTTGATTCCCGGAGTCGGTCAGTTCTACAACAGCGACGTCAAAAAGGGTGCGGTGATGCTTGCCGGCGCGATCCTAGGCGGCGCCGTCACTCTCGGAATTGTCTACTTTGCTGTTTGGATCTGGTCGATGATCGACGCATACCAGGTCGCCGCCGGCAAAATGAAAAAGTGGTAAGGCAGTGGAACGCAGAAAGCTCACCGGACTTCGCCCGCAGACTTACGAGCATCCGCTCGACACCAAAGCACTCGATGCGCTTGAAGGCACTCCGGGGCTGGAGACGCTCGTTCGAAAATGCAATGAATGGGGGTTCGAGCGGCTGCTTCGAGTGCAGTTGACCGGCAGTAATCTTCGCGTCACTGCCGATAATTTTCCCGAGATTCACGCGCATCTCAAAAGCGCGGCGGAAATTCTCGACCTGCCGCATCTTCCCGAAATCTACATCGCCTCGGGAGGCGACATCAACGCCTTCACCGCCGGAGTCGAGAAAACGATCGTCGTCCTCACCTCCGCCGCGGTCGACCAATTGACCGACGACGAATTGTTTTTCGTCATCGCGCACGAGCTCGGCCACATCAAAAGCGGTCACGTTTTGTATTACCAGATGGCGGAATTCATTCCAGTCCTCGGCGACATCATCGGCGGACTCACGCTCGGGATCGGCGGAGTGGTCTCGACCGGGTTGCAGGTCGCGCTGCTCAATTGGAAGCGCATGTCGGAATTCACCGCCGATCGCGCAGGGCTCTTGGCGACGCAAGATGTAAACGCCGCAGTCAGCACCATGATGAAGCTCGCGGGATTGCCGCAGAAATCGTACGGCGCGATCAACAATGAAGATTTCCTTGCCCAAGCGCGCGAATTCGAGGGGCTCGACACCGACAAGCTGTCGTGGCTGGCGAAAGGACTCTCGGTGATGGGGCAGGAACATCCCTGGACGGTCATGCGCGCGAGCGAATTCCTAAAGTGGACTGACGGCGGCGGGTACGAGCGCGTGCTGAACGCCAAGCACGATTCACCCACGCGTCACTGCACGCAATGCGGGCGCACGCTCGGCGCCACGCAACTCTTCTGCCCACACTGCGGCGCCAAGGCGCACGTCGCCCAGGAAACGACCACGTAATCGTGCTTTCGGTGATTGTCACGGTCGCGGCGCCTTCCGACGCGCCGCGTTTCGATGCTGAAGCGACCTTTCGCGATCTAGCACAGGCGCTTCAGCCTTTGGTCGAGCAGAACCTCATTGCGCTTTCGCGTTGTTCGCCTTCAACCGAAAATGAATTGAAGCGCCGTCTTTCCGAACGCCAATTTCAGGTGCTGCACTTCATCGGCCATGGCCGCGCCGGCCAGGCGCAGTACGCTTCGCTACTGTTCGAGAATTCGGCGAAGGCGACTCGCGCGCTCTCCGCGCAATATCTCGCGGGTGTGCTGCAAAAAGCTTCGGTCGGGCTCGCGGTGTTGCAGCCCACGGGCGAGCAAAGCTTCGCTCAATGCGTCGAAACGATCGCCGGAGGATCGCTTGCGGCTGTCGCGACACCTCGCATGGAAGCCAAGCTCGCCACGCTTTTCGCTCGGGTGTTTTATGCGCGGCTCGCGAACGGAGGCTCGCCCGAAGAAGCGCTAGCCGACGTGCGCGAAGCGCTGGCGGCGCGTGGCGCTGACGCGGGTACTTTTTCACTGCGCGGCGGACAAAAGCCGGTCGGAGTTGCGCCGGCCCTTGGACAAAGCTCAGGACAGGCGCCGGTCGGCCCCGCGCCGGCTCCGCCGGTTTCGGCGCCTACGCCTGTTCCAGAAACTACATCCGCCGAGACTGCGGCGAAAAACGAGATCGAACGCAAGCGGGCGGCGGGCACATTCGACGTTTTTCTCTGTCACAACTGGAGCGACAAAGCGGCAGTCAAGAAAATCGCGAAATCGCTCAAAGCGCGCGGAATACTCCCATGGCTCGACGAATGGGAGCTGCCTCCCGGTCAGCCGTGGCAGCCGCTTCTCGAACAACAGATCGGCGAAATCAAATCGGCGGCGGTGTTCGTGGGCAAGGCGGGAATCGGGCCGTGGCAGGAACAGGAGTTGAACGGTTTTCTGCGCGAGTTCGTCGCCCGCAAGTCCCCGGTCATTCCCGTGCTGTTATTCGATGCTCCGGAAAAGCCGGAGCTGCCGATTTTTTTGCGCGCGATGACATGGGTGGATTTTCGCTTGACCGACCCCGATCCGCTCGAGCGCCTCGTCTGGGGAATCACTGGCAGGCGCGCGGGCGATTGAGGAATCCGGTCGCGGCACTAAGCATCCGTTCGTAAGGTCAAATGGTATTATTTGCAGCAGGAGGAGAGTTGAACTATGAAAATAAATTGGATGGCGGTGTTCGTTGTGGTGGTTCTCCACCAGGCGCTCGGATTTTTGTGGTACTCGCCTATGCTTTTCGGCGACCTCTGGATGGACGCAATCGGTCTCGTACCCGAAGACGCGCAACCTACCCCGACGCCTTTCGTGCTCGCCATCGCCGCCTCTCTCGCGCTCAACGTAACGTTGGCGTGGCTTTTTACTCGCCTCTACGTCGCTTCAGCGATGTCGGGAATGTGGATTGCCTTTATCTGCTGGCTTGGGTTTTTCGTTTTGAACTCGGCCACGCATTCGGCTTTCGAGGGAGAAACCCTGCCGCTCATTCTGATTTCCGGCGGCAAGGAACTGGTTGCCTTCTTGCTTTCGGGCACGGTGCTCGGCGCATGGGCGAAAAAAGAGGAACGCATACGTGGAATACCTGCCTGAACTAGCAATCGCCGCGGCGCTCGCGTGGGCGAGCGGGCTTCGCCTCTACGCCGTGCTGCTGGCGGTGGGACTGCTCGGACGCTACGGCGCCGTTCCGATCCCCGAGTCCTTGCAGATCCTCACCCATCCCGCCGTCATCACCGCGAGCGGCTTCATGGTGTTCGTCGAGTTTTTCGCCGACAAGATCCCAGGGGTGGACAGTCTTTGGGACGCGGTCCACACGTTTATCAGAATCCCCGCCGGCGCCGCACTAGCCGCGGCGGTCCTCGGCGCGGACAGCGAAGTCATGACGATCGCCGCGGCGATTCTGGGCGGAACGATCGCCGCCGGGACCCATTTCGGCAAGGCTGGAACGCGCGCGCTCATCAATACTTCGCCTGAACCGGTGAGCAACGTCGCCGCCTCGTTTTCGGAGGAGGCGATGCTCGCCGGTGGCATGTGGATGGCCTGGTTTCACCCGCTCGTTTTTCTCGTGCTGCTCGCGCTTTTTCTCATCCTCGCGGTTTGGCTCATCGCGAAGCTCTGGCAGCTCATCCGCAACCTCCTCGACGGCATGAAGACCGAAAACAAGCGAACAAAGCTCCTCCCTGATCTGAGGACAGAGAACGGAGGACTGAGGACTGAGTGAGGCAGTCAAACTGAAGCCAGAGGGCTGAAGAAACTTAGACAAAATGCAAAAGCGATCTCGGCAAACTCCAAAGTCTCCGCTCTCACGTTCCCACGCGCCTCGCGCCTGAACGTTTCGTGGTTCAAAAGCCCCAATGCAAAAAAAATTCTTAGGGACTCTTGAGGTTTCCGCGCTCGCATTTGAACGAGCCTCGCGCTTGAACGTGTCCTAATTAAGAATCTCGGATGGAAAAAAGATTATTAGGCACTCTCGAAGTTTCCGCGCTCGGCCTGGGCTGCATGGGGATGAGCGAGTTCTACGGCGTGGGCGACGAAAAGGAATCGTTGGCGACGATCGATCGCGCGCTCGAACTTGGCATTGTCTTCCTCGACACCGCCGATATCTACGGCCCGTTCACCAACGAACTTTTGGTCGGCAAGGCCCTGCGCGGCCGCCGCGATTCAGTCGTGCTCGCGACCAAGTTCGGCATTCGCCGCGACGAGAGCGGAAACTGGCGGGGCGTCTCCGGACGTCCCGACTACGTCAAACAGGCTTGCGACGCCTCGTTGCAGCGCCTCAACGTTTCAGACATTGACCTGTACTACCAGCATCGGGTGGACAACGACGTGCCGATCGAGGAAACCGTGGGCGCGATGGCGGACCTCGTGCGCGAAGGCAAGGTGAAACACCTTGGGCTTTCCGAAGCGTCGCCGGCGACGGTCCGGCGCGCGCACGC
>JBOIGA010000025.1:0-22565 GCA_050741875.1 Burkholderiales bacterium | reverse complement strand
GATTGACCGCGTTGCTCGCTCCAACGATAACGAAATACGCGAGCAAGACGAAGCCGAACGTCCCGAGAGGAATCGCGACCAGTTTGAAAAAAGGCACGATCAGTTCGGTTTGGGCGGGGAGCTGGGCGCTCGCCGAAAGATACGCCGCGGCGGAAACCGCGATGAGCGACTGCCAGAGGTACTTGGTCTTCGCCGATAGGCCTTTCGAGTTGCGCTGCACGACTTTGCGGTAATCGTCGACCCAGCCGATCGCGCCGAAACCCAGGGTCGTCAGCAGAACGATCCAGACGTATTTGTTTTTGAGATCGGCCCAAAGCAGGGTCGTTATCGCGATCGAAACGAGAATGAGCGCGCCTCCCATAGTCGGCGTTCCAGCCTTGGCGAGATGCGTTTTCGGACCGTCGTCGCGCACCGCCTGGCCTATTTTGTAAGCCGTGAGCCGACGGATCATCGTCGGGCCGACGATGAATGAAATGCCCAGCGCGGTGAGCGCCGCCAGTACCGCGCGCAAGGTGATGTAGGTGAAGACGTTGAAAGCTCGCACGTCTTGAGCGAGCCACTGCGTAAGAGCGAGCAGCACCTTATTCCCTTACCGCCAACGCTTGCACCACGCGCTCCATTTGCATGAAGCGCGAACCTTTGACGAGCACGGTCACGTTCTCGTCCAAAACCTCTTCGAGCGCCGCAACGAGCGGCGCCAGTTCATCGAAATGCCGGCCGCGGCCGAATTCCTCGGAGGCGTGACGGCTCATTTCGCCCAACGTGTAGAGGCCGTCGATTTTCGCTTCTCGCGCGAGAACCCCAATTCGGCGATGCAGGAGCGCGGCGTCCTTGCCGAGTTCTCCCATGTCGCCAAGCACGAGTATTTTTTTGCCCGAGGCGGTAGCGAGCACAGTAATCGCCGCAGCCACCGAGCCAGGGTTGGCGTTGTAGGTGTCGTCGATGAGCGTTGCGCCTCTGGCGCCTTCGCGTCGCGCGAGCCGGCCTTTGACTCCGCTGAATCGGGACAAGCCGCGCGCAATCGCGCTCAACGGAACATCGAGGGCGACAGCGGCTGCCGTCGCCGCAAGCGCGTTTCGCACGTTGTGCACTCCCGGCGCCGGCAGGAACGTCTGCGCGCTGCCTTGCGGCGTATCGAAATCCATTTCGTTTCCCGCCTGTTCGGGCCTGAAGCGCGCGCTGACATCGGCCTTGCTTTCCAACCCGAAAGTGAGGGTGCGTTTGCCTTGCGCCATCGCGTGCCACAAAATGGAACTTGGGTCATCGTTGTTGATGACGGCGATGCCGTCAGCGGCGAGGCCTTCGAATAGCTCTCCCTTGGCGCGCGCGACCGCGGCGATGTCGCCCAAACCTTCTAGGTGTGCTTCTTGAGCGTTGTTGATGAGCGCCACATCGGGGCGCACGATGAGTGTGCAGTAACGCACTTCTCCGGGATGGTTCATGCCGATTTCGACCACTGCGTAGCGATGCTGGGCGCGCAGGTTGAGCAAGGTCAAGGGCACGCCGATGTCGTTGTTGAGGTTGCCTTGGGTGGCGAGCACAGCATCGCTCTGCGCTTCCGCCGCGCAGGTTTCCCGCAAAATGCCCGCCAGCATCTCCTTGACCGTGGTCTTGCCGTTGCTTCCGGTCACCGCAACGATCGGCATGTCGAAGCGGTTTCGCCAGTAAGCGGCGAGATCGGCGAGCGCCCGGCGCGAATTTTTGACCAGCAGGAGCGGAATATCTCCAGCTTCGCCGATTTTGAAATCAGCGCCTTCGACGACTGCGGCCGCTGCGCCTTTCGATCGCGCCTCGCCCACGTAAGCGGCGCCATCGAAGCGCTCGCCTTTGAGCGCGATGAAAAGCTGTCCGGCGCCGACGCTACGGCTGTCGGTGCTGATTCCCGAAACGGCGAGATCGGGACCGTTGTAGATCGCGCTCATGGCGAATACCGCTTCGTTTAGCCGCATCATCGATGTCTGGAAGAGAGCGCCTTTTCCGCGATTTTCAAGTCGTCGAAAGGAAGCTTGACTCCCAGCGCTTCCTGATACGCTTCGTGCCCTTTACCGGCGACGAGAACGACGTCGTCTTTTTGTGCTTCAGCGATCGCGTGTTCGATCGCGGCCTTGCGGTCGGCGATGACTTCGGGAGCGCCGCTCGTTCCAACGGCGATGTCGGCGATGATCGCGAGCGGATCTTCGCTTCTCGGATTGTCGCTGGTGAGGACGACTTTGTCGGCGAGCGCTGCCGCGACTTCGCCCATGAGCGGCCTTTTCCCGCGATCGCGATCGCCGCCGCAGCCAAAGACGCAAACGAGCGAGCCTTTGGTCAGCTCGCGCAAAGTCGCGAGCGCGTTCTTGAGCGCGTCAGGAGTATGCGCATAGTCGATTACGACTATAGGTAACTCACCCCCACCGATCTTCTGCAGGCGCCCTGGAACCGGGGTCGCTTCGTTTAACGCCGAGACCGCGTCAGCAAGTTTCACGTCGCTCAAACAAAGCGCGGCGAGCGCCGCGAGCAAATTACGCGCGTTGAAGCGGCCGACAAGAACGCTGTTGATTTCGGCGATTCCCCAGGGCGTGGCGACTTCGAAAGTCAACCCCGCTTCATCCTGTCGCAAATCACGCGCGTGAAAAGCGCAGTGCCCGGCATCAAAGCCATAGCCCAGCACGTTCAATCCCGGTCTCGGCAGACGGCGAAGCAGTTCAAGCCCGAAAGGGTCGTCGAGATTGAGCACGGCGAATTTGAGGCCGGGACAATCGAACAATTTCGCCTTGGCGGCGCGGTAAGCCGCCATATCGCGGTGATAATCGAGATGGTCGTGCGTCAGATTGGTCAACACCGCGATGTCGAAGTCGATCGCGGCGATCCGATCCTGGACGAGCGCATGCGACGAAACTTCGAGCGCCACCGCGCGCGCGCCAGCCTCGACGAACTCGGCCATAGCGGAGTGCAGGATGAGCGCATCCGGGGTGGTGTTGGAGGTTTCGGCGAGCGCCCCCGGAAAACCCATTCCCAACGTGCCGATGACTGCGCATTTCTTGTCAAGGCGATTGAGCGCGCCGGCGATCCACTGCGTGCACGAAGTCTTGCCGTTGGTGCCGGTGACGCCGATCACCCAGAGTTTGGCTGAAGGGTTCCCAAGCACGTTCGACGCGATCGCGCCAACATGCCTTCGCAGATTGGGAACCGCCAGATTGGGCACGCTCAAATTCGAATCCCATTGCCAGCCCGCGCTTTCCCAGAGAACCGAGCCGGCGCCCGCTGCTACCGCGGCGGCAATGAAGTTTCTTCCGTCCTGCGCTTCGCCGGGAAAAGCGAGGAAGGTATCGCCGGCTCGCACTTCGCGGCTGTCAACCGCGAGCCGCGAGATTGGGCAGCCGAGCTTTTCGAGCATGCAGGGATCGAAAGGCGCGGCCTCGGCGATCGGGATCCCGTCCTCGACGATCACGGCCGTTCCTGCGCGATGAGCAGGGTTTCAAAGGGCGCGTCTGGAGGAACCGAAAGGAGCCGCAATGCTCCCGCCATTACCGCGCTGAAAACCGGCGCCGCGACGACTCCGCCGAAATGATCTCCCGCTCCGGGCTCATCGAGCATCACGGCAACGACAAGTTTGGGCCGCGATACCGGAGCGAAGCCGACAAAAGACGCGACATACTTATCGGGCGAGTAAGCGCCGTTCTCGATCTTGTGCGCCGTGCCGGTCTTGCCGGCGACTCGGTACCCCGGTATCTGCGCTCGGGTCGCGGTCCCGCCTTCCAGGGCGACAGTTTCGAGCATCGCGCGCACTGCTCTTGCCGTGGACGCGCTGATGACTATTTCGCTTTTCGGCGAATGTTCGCGCTTGAGTAAAGAAACGGGCTTGAGTTCGCCGTCACTCGCGAACAACGTGTAAGCGCGCGCCAGCTGCAAAAGCGAGACGGAAATTCCGTGGCCGAAGGAAATCGTCGCCTGCTCGATCGGACGCCAGCTCAAGTGTGGCCGCAATATTCCGCCGCCCTCTCCTGGAAAACCCGAATCCGGCGGCTCGCCGAACCCGGCCGCGCTGAGCGTTCGCCAAAGCTGGTCAGGTTTGAGCGCGAGGCCGATTTTCGCCGCACCTACATTCGAGGACTTCTGCACGATCTCGGCCACGGTCAAATGGTCGTGCGGGTGAACGTCGCGAATCGTTTTGGCGCCAACCTTGTAGATTCCGCGCGAAACATCGATGAGCGTGTTTGGATTGACCAGCCCGGCTTCGAGGGCGGCGGCGACGGTGAAGCTTTTCAAGGTCGAGCCCGGCTCGAACAGATCGGTGATCGCGCGATTGCGGCTGCGCTCGGACGCGAGTTGCGCGCGATTGTTGGGATTGAACGAAGGATAGTTGGCGAGCGCGAGAACTTCACCGGTTTCGGCGTCGAGGACGACGATGCCGCCGCCCTTGGCCTTGTTGTCCGCGACCGCCGCTTTCAGTTCGCGATAGGCGAGATACTGGAGACGCTTGTCGAGGCTCAACGCGAGATCGGCGCCCGCCCGCGAGTCGTCTACCGCGCCGACGTTTTCGATGATTTGTCCCAGCCGATTCATGATGACCCGGCGTTTTCCGGGAACCCCGGCGATGACCTGGTCGAACGCCAGCTCGATCCCTTCCTGGCCCTGGTCGTCCACTCCGGTATAACCGATCACATGCGCCGCAACTTCAGCCTCGGGGTAATAACGCCGGTATTCGCGCTCGAGCGAAACTCCGGGAATGCCGAGCGCGACGACCGCTTTCGCGACTTCCGGCGGCAGTCGGCGCTTGAGGTAAGCGAAGTTACGATCCTCGGCCGAGGCGATCTTCCTGATTTCGTCTGGCCGCATGTCGAGGATCCTGGCGAGCTTGGCCAGCGAGCCTTTGGCAAATTCGACCTCTTTCGGATTGAGCCACGCCGATTCCATCGGCGTACTGATCGCTAGTGGCTCGCCGTGGCGATCGGTGATCATGCCCCGGTGCTCGGAGACTTTAAGAACATGGGTGTAGCGTTCTTCGCCTTTCTTGCGGTAGAAATCGTGATTCATGCCCTGCAGGTACACCGCGCGCGCGGTAAGCGAGACGAAAGCCAGGAGCAGCGCGAGCAGAAGTGCGCGCGAGCGCCACGCGGGAAGGCGCGGCGTCAGAAGCTTCGAGTCGGCGCTCATTGTCTCGACAGCAGGACGATATGTCTGGAATCAGGCGCCGACATCAAGAGCTTGCTCTGCGCGATTTTTTCGACGCGCTGTGGAGTCGCCCAAGTGCTCTGCTCGAGCTGCAACTGCCCCCACTCGATTTCGATTTCCCGCGAGTGCTTGCGCTCCTGTTCGAGCGCGACCACGAGCTTGCGCGCCTCGTGCCGGGTAGTGACGAGCATAAGCGCGATCGCAACCGCGATGATCGCGAGCAGAAAATTGATCCGGCTCACGCGCACCTTTCGGCGATTCGCATGACCGCGCTTTTCGCGCGGGCATTGCGGGCGATCTCAAGCGCATCTGGCCGCAGGCGCGCGATTTCACGCAATGGAGGCGTTGGAATTTCGCTCTCGCGCAATGGAAGTTTGTCCGGCAGCTTTGGTTTTTCCCGAAGAAAATTTTTCACCATCCGGTCCTCGAGCGAGTGGAAACTGATGACGACCAGTCGGGCGCCCACCACGAGCGCGGCGCGGATTTGCGGCAGGACTAGCGACAATTCTTCGAGTTCCTGATTGATGAATATCCGTAGACCCTGGAAACTCCGTGTCGCCGGGTCTTGACCTCTTTCGCGCGTACGGACGCATCCGCCGATGAGGCTTGCGAGCTGCCGCGTAGTGCGGATCGGCGTTTGAATTCTTGTTCGAACCACTGCTCTTGAAATTTGCTTAGCAAAGCGTTCTTCGCCATAGTTTCGTAAGACCTCCTCGATTTCTTTTTCATTCGCGGCCGCCAGCCAATCGCCCGCGCTCACGCCGTGCTCGGGGTCCATTCGCATGTCGAGCGGACCATCGCGCTTGAAGCTGAACCCGCGCGCCGCGTCGTCCAATTGCGGCGAAGAAACGCCAAGGTCCAAAAGCGCACCTTCGATGTGAGTGATCTTTTGCGCGCGCAAAATTTCGGTAAAGCGCGAAAACGCAGCGCGAACGAAACTAAAGCGCGAGTCGGCGATTTCTTGCGCGGCAGACAGCGAGTGCGGATCGCGGTCCAGCGCGACGAGACGCCCGCGCGGCCCGAGGCGCCGCAAGATGCCGCGGCTGTGTCCGCCGCGCCCGAAGGTGCAATCCACATAGGTTCCGTCAGCTTCAATCTTCAATCCTTCCAGCGCTTGCTCGAGCATCACGGGCGTGTGCCCGTTCACAAAGAGAAGCCCTCCAGTTCACCGGCGAGCGGCGAGTCGTTGTACGACAGCGCGACTTCGCGCTGCTTGTCCCACTGGGCTTCATCCCACACTTCAAATTTGCTCCCCTGTCCGACGAGCGACACGCGCTTTTCGATCGCGGCGAATTTGCGCAACACGGGCGAGACCAGAATGCGGCCGGCGTTGTCCATTTCGATGTCTTCGGCGTGGCCGACGATGAGGCGTTGGTAATGGCGCGACCTCGGCTCGAAGCTCGACAGTCCCATGAGCTTCTGCGCGATCGGTTCCCAGTCGGGTTTGGGGTAGAGCAGGAGACAGCCGTGCGGATCGGCAGTGAGGATGAGCTGGCCCGCGCTTCTGGCTTGGATCGCGTCACGAAACTTGGTCGGTATGGCGAGCCGGTTTTTGCTGTCGAGACTTAAAAGCGCAACGCCGCGAAACATGTCACCCCTTTGAATGGGGGAAGCGAGGACGGCTAGCGGGCGATTAGTCGGCTAGTTTTCCCACAATTTCCCACCTTTCCCCACTATAGTTAACTCTGTTTAACAGGTCAAGGAAATTTTGGGACTTTTTATTTTGTGGACAAAGACTTAACGGACGATCTGGGCGGTTTTCCTGAAAACTGATTTTTTCTGTTTTTAATTATAAAGATAGGCCAGAATCGGGCTTGAAAAGGCAAGTCAGCGGCACTTTGAAACGAGCGGTTTGCCGTCGCGCGTCCCCCGGAATTGAATTATTGTGACGGCATGGTCGCATTTGAGCGAAAAATTTGCGCGCCTGAAGCTTTCCGAACGCGCATCGAACAACTGCCACGCCCGCTGGTCTTTACCAACGGCTGTTTCGATTTGCTGCATCGCGGACACGCGACTTACCTAGCGCAGGCGCGCGCGCTCGGAAAAAGCCTTGTCGTCGGAGTCAATTCAGACGAATCGGTACAGCGGCAAGACAAGGGAAAGAATCGTCCGGTCAATCCCCTCGCCGACCGCATGGCGGTGCTGGCGGCGCTCGAATCGGTGAGCCTCGTCGTCGCTTTCGCCGACGACACTCCGCTGCAACTCATCGCCGTTTGCCGCCCCGACGTTCTCGTCAAAGGCGCCGACTGGGCGCCCGATGAAATCGCCGGTGCGAAAGAAGTCAAAGCGTGGGGCGGAAGCGTTGTAACGATCCCGTTTGTCTATTCCACCTCGACGACCCGGATTATTGCGCGAATCCGGGAGAGCTAAGTCTGCGCCTACTACTTCTGCGCGTCTTTCGCGGCTTCCTGAGTTTTTTCCCCGGCTTGCTCGATTTTCTCTCCGGCTTTTTTCACGGCCGAATCAATTTTTTCTCCGGCGCGTTCAGCGGGTCCTTCCCGTTCGCAGGCGATCAAGCCCAACGTGAGTAGAGCGATGAAAAAAATGCGCATCAAGTTCTCCTTATCGAATCAAGCCAAGAATGCCGATGACAATCAGGTAAAGCGCGACGATGTAGTTCAGGAGTTTTGGAACAACCAGAATCAGAATTCCCGCGATCAAGGCCACGAGAGGTTGCAAAGATAACACCATGTCCATATCGGCTCCTTTTTATTTTCCGCTGATCGCGCATGATAGAGTTGCCAGGGCCGTGGATCAACGATGAATCGCCTTCCGCAACCGCTGCTCGACAAGCTCGCCGAAATCTATCCGCGCGAACAGCTCTTCACCGATCCCGTGGATTGCTACGCCTACGCTTACGACAACGCGCGCACCATGACCCCTCCACAGGCAGTCGCGTTCGCGATTAACGCTAAACAAATCCGCGAGACGGTTATCGCGTGCAACGAGTATCGGGTGCCGCTGACTCCGCGCGGACGCGGCACGGGAACCGCGGGAGGCAGCGTTCCGGTCATGGGCGGAATCGTGCTTTCGCTGGAACGCATGCGGCGCGGTGTCGCTATCGATCCCGACAATCGCGTTGCGATCGCCGAAGCGGGAATGCTCAACCGGGAAGTGCAGGAAGCGGCGCTGCCTCACGGCCTGTTCTGGCCCCCCGATCCGTCAAGCGCTGATTACTGCTCGATCGGCGGCAATCTCGCCACGTGCGCGGGAGGCCCGCACGCGGTCAAATACGGAGTCGCGCGCGATCATGTGCTCGGCTTGCGCGCGGTGACTGGCACGGGTGCGTTGATCAAAACCGGCTGTTACACGACCAAAGGGGTGGTGGGTTACGATCTCACGAGACTCATCGTCGGATCCGAAGGCACGCTCGCGGTCATCACCGAAGCGACGCTCAAATTGTCCCCGCTCCCCAGGGCTCGCGCCGGAATCACCGCGCACTACAAGGATCCCGAAAGCTGCGCTCAAGCGATCGCGGCGATCATGCGTGCGTCTCCCACGCCAAGCGCCCTCGAATTTCTCGACGAAGGATCGCTGAACCTGCTGCGGCCGCGTCTCACGATCCCGGCGGAATCCCTCGCACTGCTGATGATCGAGGTGGACGGCGGTGAGCACGAAGTTGCCGAGGCAGCGGAGATCATGCTGTCGCGCTGCGAAAACTCAGGGCTCATTAGCGCGCGGCCGGCGGAAGACGCCGCAACCCTATGGCGGGCGCGCAAGATGCTCTCGCCACTCTTGCGCGAAATCGCGCCCAAAAAAATCAATGAGGACGTGGTCGTGCCGGTATCCCATCTTCCTGCGCTGCTCGCGGGTTTGGCCGGGATCGCGCGCAAGCAAGACATTGCCATCGTGAACTTTGGGCACGCCGGAAATGGCAACCTGCATGTCAACCTGCTTGTCGACGCGGGCGATCCTGATCAGATGCGGCGAGCGAAAATCGCCTTGAGCGAGATCTTCGATCTCGCGCTTGGCTTGAACGGGACACTCTCCGGAGAACACGGCATCGGGAGCGAAAAGCGAGATTTCGTAGCGCGCGAAATCGATGCCGAAACACTCGATCTTATGCAAGCGCTCAAGCGCGCGTTCGATCCAAACAACGTCCTTAATCCCGGCAAGCTTTTTCCCTGATTTGCGCTGCGGTGGGCAGCTACGGCAGCAAGCGAATTTTTTCCGGATCGAGCTGCTGTTCGAGGCGTTGCGGCTCGCGCCGGTCGGGCTCGTTGTGCAGAAGGGCATAAAGTGCGAGCACGAAGTTTGCGAGAAGCAGAACGAAAAAGGGCCACTTCATAAGGTTCCCACCGCGATTCTAACTAATCCTTCGAGCACGAGATGCTTCTCTTCCTGGACTTTGAGCGCAAGGTGGGGCTTGATCAGATGAGCATTGCCGCCGCTCAAAACGCAGTAGCGGGGCGCATCGCCCGCGCGCTTCATGGCGGCGCTCATGTGCGAAATGACTCCGAGCGAAGTGCTGATCGCCCCCGTGTAGATGGCATCTTGCGTGTTGCGCGGAAAAACCTGAAACGCGCCTTCGTTCGGCTTGAGCCCGGCGGTGCTTTGCGCGAGCGATCGCAGCATGAGTTCGAAACCCGGCGCGATCGCGCCGCCGAGAAAGCGGCCTTTGCGGGAAAGCGCGTCCACGGTCAGGGCCGTGCCGCAGTTCACCACCAGACACGCGCAATGATGAATACTCCACGCGCCGATCAAAGCCGACCAGCGGTCGGGACCCAATTGCGCGGGATCTTCGTAATCGTTGGTGACCCCGCATTGCGCTTTCTGCGCGGCGCACCACATCGGCTCCGTCGGCCAGCGCGCGAGCGCGCGCTGAAGGCGCGCCTGCGCGAGGTCGCCCGCCACGTTGGAGGCGACGATCTTTGACGGCGTTGGGAGTGTTCGCCACTCGCGCTCCAAAGCCTCGAGATCGCTGCGCGCAAGCTCTCCGGTGCGCAGCCACTTTTCACCGTCGCTCAAACCCCATTTCACCCGGCTGTTGCCTGAATCGATCGCGAGTATCACGGGTGTCTAAAACTGATCTCGCCGCCGTAGAAACGGCGCATCCCACTTTTGGTTTCCAGCATGAGCGATCCATCGTTAGCGGCGCCGGCGATTTTTCCGGCGATCGCGCTGCCGTCGGGCATCTTCAGCGTCACTCGTTTTTCGTGGTACGCGTGCAGCCGCTGCCATTCCGGCGCGAACGGGCCGAATCCCTCGACGGAAAACAAACGCAAAACATCGGCGAGATCAGAGAGCACGCACGCCAGAAGCGCGCTGCGCTTCATCGTGCAACCCGCCTGCCCGAGATCGCCCGCGGCCTGGTCTATCTGCGCTTTAGTCGTGGACGAGAGCTTCACATTAATTCCGATTCCGATGACCGCGGACGCGGGTCCCACAGCGTCGCCCGCGATTTCGATCAGTATCCCGGCGAGTTTCCGATGACGCCAGAGTATGTCGTTCGGCCACTTGAGCATGAGGCCGGAGACTTTCGCCCGGACAAGCGCGCGCACCACCGCGACGCTGACGGCGAGACTCAAACCCGCGAGCGATCCCGCGCCTTGCGGAAAACGCCACAGTAGCGAAAAGGTGAGCGCGTCGCCCAAAGCCGAATGCCACGGCCGTCCCAAACGCCCTCGTCCCGCGAGCTGCCATTCGGCCGCGATGACAAGTCCATGTGGCGCGTTCACGCGATCCAAAACGCGAGTGTTGGTCGAGTCGGCCGTGTCGAGGATCTCAATGCGAAAAAGCGCGGACTCTTCGCCCAATTCGCGCGCGACTTGGTCTGCGTCCAACCAGTCAATCGGCCCGGCCAAGCGATAGCCGCGGCCACGCACCCGCCGGAGAGCAACGCCGGCCTGGCCAACGTTCTTCAGCGCGTACCAGATGTTCGCGCGCGACACGCCGAGCGACGCCGCGATCGCCTCGCCGGAGTGAAACTCGCCATCACTCAGATGACGCAGAATCGAGAAGGTCAATGGCTTGAGCATGGGCTAGAATTCGCAACTCCGCGACGTTTTCGAGAAGCTAGCATGTCCGTCAATCTGCGTCAGCTCAATGCAGGCGACCTTCTGCCGGTGAAAGGTATCACCCTCGGCGTGGCCGAGGCGCGAATCAAAAAACCGGGACGGAAGGATCTCGCGCTGATCGCGCTCGCTGATGGCTCGAGCGTCGCAGCGGTCTTCACGCGCAATCGTTTCGCCGCGGCGCCGGTCATCGTCGCCAAAAACGCGCTCGTGTCGGGCGCTCAACCGCGCGCGCTCATCGTCAACGCCGGCTGCGCCAATGCGGCGACCGGCAAAGATGGCATCGCGCGCGCAAAAGAAACATGCGAGGCGGCAGCGAAGCTGCTCAATTGCCGACCGCAGCAAGTGCTGCCGTTTTCGACTGGTGTGATCATGGAAGACCTTCCGCTCGAGCGCATGGTAGCTGCGCTGCCAAGTTGCCTTGCTGATCTCAAGGAAGACAACTGGCTTGCCGCCGCCAGCGCGATCATGACGACCGATACACAAGCAAAAGGCGCTTCCCGGCGCGCCGTTATCAATGGGGAAACCATCACCGTCACGGGAATCGCCAAAGGAGCGGGAATGATCCATCCCGACATGGCAACAATGCTCGCTTTTATCGCGACCGACGCTCCCGCCAGCAAAAGCTTCCTCGATCATTGCGTTCGCGACGCCGCGCGGCGCTCATTCAACCGCGTCAGCGTGGATGGGGACACCTCGACCAATGACGCTTTCGTGCTGATGGCGACAGCGCAATCAAGGGCGCGGCCGGTCACCGATTTCACAAGCGCCGAAGGGAAAGCTTTGCGGCAGGCCGTGAGCGAAGTCGCGGTCGAGCTCGCGCAAGCGATCGTGCGCGATGGCGAGGGCGCGACCAAGTTCATCGCGATCACGGCCACTGGCGGCAAAGACGAAATCGAGTGTGACCGAGTGGCGTTTGCGATCGCGCATTCACCTCTCGTCAAGACTGCGCTTTTCGCCTCTGACCCCAATCCGGGAAGGATATTGGCGGCGGTCGGCCGCGCGGGAATCGACGATGTATCGCGGCTCAAACTTCATTTGGGCGAGGTCCTGGTCGCGGAAAACGGTACGCGCAGCTCGCAATACCGCGAAAAGGAGGGAAGGCGCGCGGTTTCCGGGAGCGAGATCGCGATACGCGTCGACCTGGGCCGTGGGGAAGCTTCGGCGACTGTCTGGACCTGCGATTTCTCCTACGATTACGTCCGCATCAATGCCGAATACCGTAGTTAGCGATGAGTGAAGAGAAAGGGCTCGCCGGCTTGTTGGAGCGCGCGAACCTGCTGCTCGATCGTCTCGATCGCCTCGTTCCCGAAACGAAGACTGAAACCGACTGGAGTGCTTCCACGGCGTTTCGCTGGGTGAGCCGCAACGGCCGGGGGATCGTTGAGCCCGTGCGGCATTTTCATCGTGTCTCTTTGCGCGATCTCAAGGAGGTTGACGCGCAGAAAAAAACGATAAGGCAAAACACGCGGCAATTCCTCGCCGGCCACCCGGCGAACAACGTTTTGCTCACCGGCGCCCGAGGCACGGGCAAGTCATCGCTGGTCAAAGCCCTGCTCAATGAATTTGCTGGCCGGAAGCTGCGGCTGATCGAGGTCGAGAAACAACATCTGGTCGAGCTTCCCGAGATTGTCGATGAAGTCGCGGAACGGCCCGAGCGCTTTATTCTTTTTTGCGATGACCTGTCGTTCAACGCCGACGAGCCGGGGTACAAGGCGCTCAAGGTTGTGCTCGACGGTTCCATCGCCGCGGCTTCCGACAACGTGCTCATTTATGCGACTTCCAATCGCCGTCATCTCATGCCCGAGGCGATGCGTGACAACCTCGACACTCGCTACACTGACGGCGAAGTGCATCCCGCCGAGGCCGTCGAAGAAAAAACTTCGCTTTCCGAACGTTTCGGCGTATGGCTCTCGTTCTACCCGTTCAGCCAGGAACAATATCTCGCGATCGTTGCGCACTGGCTCGCGCACTACTCGGTCAAGGATTCGCCGGAAGTGCGGCAATCCGCTCTCAACTGGGCACGAGAGCGCGGTTCGCGAAGCGGCCGCGCGGCCTGGCAGTTCGCTCGCGACTGCGCGGGAAAGGCAAGGATGAAGGCGGAAGGATGAAGGCGGAAGGATGAAGGCGGAAGGCGGAAGGAAAAAAGACCAAAGTCAGGGGGCGGAATCCAAGGATCAAGCTCTTGTTCATCCCTCATCCTTCATCCCTCATCCTTGCATTGTCGCCGCAGCGGTCATCCTTCGAGCCGACGGAGCATTTCTTTTCGCCCGAAGGCCCGAAGGCAAACCGTACGCGGGATATTGGGAATTTCCAGGGGGAAAGTTGCTTCCGGGCGAAACGGCCCTCGATGCGCTCAAACGCGAGCTGAAGGAAGAGCTCGACCTCACGATTGACGAAGCCTGGCCGTGGCTTACTCGCGAATATGTCTACCCGCACGCGAGCGTGCGCTTGCATTTCTTTCGCGTTTTTCGCTGGCGGGGAAACGCACAGGGGCTGGAAGGCCAGGCGGTCGCGTGGCAGCGTGCGGGGGAGATATCGATCGCGCCGATGTTGCCCGCCAACGCGCCGGTCCTGCGCGCTCTTGCACTACCTCCAGTGTACGCAATCACTAGCGCGAATGAGATTGGCGTCGATCGCTATCTTGAGCGGCTGAAGGGCGCGTTCGAAGCCGGAATCAAGATGATCCAGGTGCGCGAGAAAGAAATGCCGCTCGCCAAGTTTCGCGACTTCACCCGCCGCGTTATAGACATGGCGAGTTCGCACGGCGCGAAAGTTTTGCTGAACAGCGCACATCTCTCTGAAGCCGAGAGCACTGGCGCACACGGGATTCACCTGACCGCGAAGAATCTGATCCAGCGTAAGGCACGCCCCGAATCCGAGCTGTGCGCCGCGTCTTGCCACAACGCGGCCGAACTCGAACGCGCTGTGGCGCTCGAACTGGACTTCGTCGTGCTAGGTCCCGTTCGCGCGACCCAATCGCACCAGGAGTGGACACCATTGGGATGGCTTGATTTTTCGCGGCTGATCTCCGCTTATCCGTTGCCGGTTTACGCAATCGGGGGAATGCGACGCGATGATATCGAGCGCGCTTGCAGCCATGGCGCGCACGGAGTCGCGATGATTCGAGGCTTGATTCAGGGCTGAGGGCTGTCCCGGCGAAAGCCTGGAACCAGTGAGGATCGAGGATTGAGGAAGGATTCAGGAGTCAGGAGTCCGTTACCCCAACTCAAAACTTATTTGCCTCCCGCCCTTCGACAGGTCTACCCCTCTCTAATTCTTTGTTTCCTCGGAATCCTCGCGAGGCTTATCTTCAGTGGGAATTCGATACTTCTCGGACGCCCACTCGCCGAGGTCAATCAGCTTGCAGCGCTCGGAGCAGAACGGGCGATGTGGATTGTCGCTGCGCCATGCGACCGGTTTGCCGCAATGCGGGCAGGGCACGACTTTCGCCATTGTGCCTCTAGAGATTGCAGAAGACGAGCTCGAACTCGACGTTGTTCTCCGCGACTTTGGGACGCTGATCCGAAGTCGGCGTGGTGAAACGGATGTTAAGCGCGTATTTGTTGGCGCTGATTTCGGGAATGCATGCGTAGCTTTCATCGAGACGGATACGCAAGAGCTGTGCTTGCTTCCCCGCGAGCATCTGTTGGAATACGCCTTGGTACGCGACGTGCTGGCTGACCTTCCCCGAGTCGCGCAAGAGGCGCAGCACGATGGCAAGGCCGTCGCGCACGGGAAGGAGCGGCCGCACCCACTCTTCGAGCTCGCGCCGGCGCTCGGTGGCATCCTTGTGCAGCCAATAGTGATACGAGGGTAAATCGAACTCACACACACCGCCGGGAATCGTCGTTCGCTGTTTGATGCTCATCAACCAGTCGTTGTCGCGCAAATGCTGTCCAGTCTTACCCGGGAACTCAAGCAGCAGCGTGCAGACCTGCTCGATTTCATGCAGCACGTCGGATAACGCCTGCTCGGAAATCGCCGGGTTTTGGCGCAGCGCTTCGAGCGCGTGCTTTTGCCGGTCGAGTTCTTGCAGCACTTCGAGCTTGAGCTCCGAGCGGCTGCCGACATCGAGAATTTCGAACAGCGCAATGAGCGCAGTATGGTGTTCGACCGGGGCGCTCTTGGCGGAAAAATATTTGACTTTCTCGAACAGGTCCTCGAGGCGCAAGAGCGTTCGGATGCGTTCACCGAGCGGATATTCGTAGACGATCATCGGCAGACAATTCGGCGGATTCGTTTTGAAAAATTCTACCCTAATTCCGCGGCGCCCCCGCGAGCGCGAGATACCGCCGATGCAATTCGGTGACGCGGCCGCGAAGCAATTCTTCCGTACCGCTGTTATCAAGCACGTCGTCGGCGCGCGCGAGGCGAAGCTCCCGTGGCGCCTGCGTTGCAATAATCGCCCGGGCTTCTTTTTCGCTCAATCGGCTTCGCGCCCGCAAACGCTCGATCTGTTTGTCCTCGCTGCAATCCACGATGAGGGTGCGGTCGATGATCGAAGCGTAGCCTTGAGTTTCGATGAGTAGCGGCACGACGATGAGCGCATACGGCGATCGGATCGCGCCAAGGTTGCGTTCGACTTCTTTGCGAATAAGCGGGTGAAGGATCACTTCCAGCTTTTTCCGCGCGCCAGCATCGGAAAAGACTTTCCGCCGCAGCAAAGCCCGATCGAGACTACCGTCGGGATGAAAAAACGTCGCTCCCAGCTTTTCGCGAATAGGTTTGAGCGCTGCGGCGCCGGATCGAGTCAAAGCACGCGAGATCTCATCGGTGTCAATAACTTCCGCGCCGAGCTCGGCAAAGATTTTGGCGACGCTCGACTTGCCGCTCGCGATACCGCCGGTCAATCCAACGACAAAACTCACGGCAACGAGGGCCAGTAGGCTTCCATGATTTCGCCGCCCCAGAACATGGTGATCAAGCCCGCAGCGGCGAGGTAAGGTCCGAAAGGAATCGGCATATCGCGCCCGTGTTTACGAAAGACAATGAGCGCGATTCCGACCACGGCGCCGACGAAAGAAGAAAGCAAGATGGTGAGCGGCAATAGTTGCCATCCGAGCCATGCCCCAATGGCGGCAAGTAATTTGAAATCGCCGTAGCCCATGCCTTCCTTTCCCGTCGTCCATTTGAAACACCAATATACGCTCCACAGCACCAGATAACCTGTTGCCGCGCCGATGACCGCTGAGCTGAGATCCGTGAAAGCGCCGCTCAGGTTGAAAAGCAACCCGAGCCAGACCAGCGGCAATGTCAGACTGTCGGGCAGGAGTTGCGTATCAAAGTCGATCAAAGTGAGCGCGATCAGAATCCAGCCGAAGATGAGCGCGCCCGCCATCGCGATGGTCAAACCATACCGCCAGGCGACATAAGCGCTCAACACCGCGCTGAACATCTCGACGATTGGATAGCGCGGCGATATTTGGTTTTGACAGCCTGAGCATTTTCCTTTGAGGAAGAGGTAGCTCAACAAGGGAATGTTTTCCAGCGCTGAGATTGGCTGGTTGCAGTGCGGACAGCGCGAGCGCGGGGAGATCAGATTGAATACCGGGTCGTTCGGAACTGTCTTACCTTCGAGTTCCGCGCATTGCGCGCGAAATTCGCGCTCCAGCATTTTTGGCAGCCGGTAGACGACGACGTTGAGAAAGCTTCCGATCAGGAGACCCGCGATCGTCGCGAGGATGATCAACACGCCGGGCAGCGCGAGCGTCGATAGCATCGGTCGCTCGCGCTTGGCAGTAGCCTTAGACGACCTGACCGAGCTTGAAGATCGGCAGATACATGGCGATGACGAGGCCACCGATCAATACGCCGAGCACGACCATGATCATCGGCTCCATGAGGCTGGACAGCGCCGCAACTGAATCATCTACTTCCTGCTCGTAGAAGTCGGCGATCTTCGACAACATCGCGTCGAGCGATCCCGCCTCTTCACCGATGGCCGTCATCTGCAAGACCATATTGGGAAACACTCCGCTGTTTTGCATCGCCACGGTCAGACTCGTTCCGGTCGCGATCTCCTGCTGGATTTTCTTGGTCGCGAGGAAATACACCTGGTTTCCCGCGGCGCCGGCGACTGAGTCGAGCGCTTCAACAAGCGGGACGCCGGCGGCGAACATCGTTGCCAACGTGCGCGACCAGCGGGCCATCGTTGCCTTGCGGATGATTTCGCCAAAGACGGGGATTCTTAACAGCAGCCGGTCCATCGCGAACTGCATCTTTTTCGAGCGCTTCCAGCTGTAGAAGAAGAAAGCGATACCCCCGATCAGCGCGCCGAAAATCGCGTACCAGTAGGCAACGAAGAAGTCCGACATCGCAATCACGAGGAGCGTGGGGGCCGGCAAGTCGGCGCCGAAGCTCGAAAACAATTCCTTGAACGCCGGAATCACGAACAGCATGATGATCGCGGTGATGACGAAGGCGACGACGATGATCGAAGTCGGATAGAAAAGCGCTGACTTGATCTTGCTCTTGATCGCGAGAATTTTTTCTTTGTAGCTCGCCAGCCGCTCGAGGATGGTATCGAGAATACCTGCCTGTTCGCCGGCGCGAATAAGGTTGACGTAAAGCGGGTCGAACTGCATGGGGCGCTTGGCAAAAGCCTGGCTCAAGCTGCTGCCGGATTCGACGTCGGCCTTGACTTCGTTCATGAGCCTGCCGACCGATGGATTACCGTGCCCCTTGGCGACGATATCGAAGGCCTGCAAGAGCGGAACGCCCGAGCGCATCATGGTCGCGAGCTGGCGGGTGAACAAAGTGATGTCCTTCTCGGTGATGCGCTTGCCGCGGCGCACCGTCTGTTTCTTGATCTTGACCGCAGTGATTCCCTGCCGCCGCAAGGTCGCGTTGACCACGGCCACGCCTCCGGCGCGGATCTCACCACGGATCATTTTGCCGGTTTTGTCCTTGCCGACCCAGGTGAAGTTGACAAGCTTGACGTTTTGTCTTGCGGTTGCCATAGATTTCCCCTTTTCTCTACTACTCGTTTGTCACGGCTTCCACTTCTTCGAGCGACGTGATTCCGTTCTTGACTTTGACCAGTCCGGAACGGCGCAGGTCGTTCACGCCTTCGCGTTTCGCCTGGGCGGCGATATCGAGCGCGTTGCCGTGGCTCATGATGATGCGATTCATTTCTTCCGAAATTGGCATGACTTGATAAATTCCACTGCGTCCTTTATAGCCGGTGCCTTTGCAGAGGTCGCAGCCACTGTGGGTGAAAGGTTGCCAGCTTCCGTCGAGGTCGTCCTCGGAGAATCCGGCGTCCAGTAGCGCCTCCGGTGGAATGTCGGCGAGCCGCTTGCAGTTGCACAGTTTTCGCGCGAGCCGCTGCGCGGTAATGAGAATGACTGAGCTGGCGACATTGAAAGGCGCGACTCCCATGTTCATGAGACGGGTCAGGGTCGTCGGTGCGTCGTTGGTGTGCAAGGTGGACAAGACCAGATGTCCCGTCTGCGCCGCCTTGATGGCGATGTCGGCGGTTTCCAGGTCGCGGATTTCGCCGACCATGATGATGTCGGGGTCCTGGCGCAGAAAAGCCCGCAAGGCGGTGGCGAAATCCAATCCGGCTTTTTCGTTGATGTTGACCTGGTTGATGCCCGCCATGTTGATTTCGGAGGGATCTTCGGCGGTCGAGATGTTGATTCCCGGTTTGTTCAAAAGGTCGAGGCAGCTGTAGAGCGAGATCGTTTTTCCGCTGCCGGTCGGGCCGGTCACCAGAATCATGCCGTAGGGGCGGTTGATGGCGTCGAGCAAGTACTGTTTCTGATCCGGCTCATAGCCAAGCGTTTCGAGCCCGAGGCGCGTGTTGCTCGAGTCGAGGATGCGCAGAACGAGTTTTTCGCCGAACAGAGTCGGAAGCGTGCTCACGCGAAAATCGATCGCGCGATTTTGCGAAAGCAAGAGCTTCATGCGCCCATCCTGCGGCACCCGCTTCTCTGAAATGTCGAGCTTGGAGATGACTTTGATGCGCGATGCCATCTTGTCCTTGATGGCGAGCGGAGGCTGCGCTGTATCGTAGAGCACGCCGTCCATTCGATAGCGGATGCGGTAGTACTTCTCGTAGGGCTCGAAGTGAATGTCCGACGCGCCGGCGGCAATCGCATCAAGCAATATTTTTTGAATGAACTTGACGACCGGGGCGTCTTCGACTTCCTGGCCCGCGTCGGCTTCGGCAGGCGAATCGTCCGAGAAATCGAGCGCAACGTCTTCCGAAACGAGGTCCTTCAAGCTCGTGTCGGTTGCCTTCACCAGCTTCTGCACCGCACTCCCGAGCTTGTTGTCTTCAACCACGACCGGGTAGACGGTGAGTCCGGTGTGGAACTTGATTTCGGAAAGGACCGACGCCTGGGTCGGGTCGGAGAGCGCGACGAAAAGCTGGCTGCCCCGCTTATACAGTGGCAACAGCCGATGCGATTGCATCATTTTCGCCGTAAGCGCGTCTTTCGGCAGGTTATCACTGTCGATTGCGTTCAGATCGAACAGCGGATAGCCGAAAGTCTGCGAGCAAAACTCGGCGATTTCCAGCGCCGAGAGCTTCTTCGAAACGGTGAGCTGCTCGATGAAAGTGACGCCCGAATTGGCGGCTTGGGTGCCCGCCGCCTCGGCATCTCGTTCAGACAAGCGTCCCCGCCCGACGAGTGCGCGCGCCAGACCGGAAAGTTTGCTGTTTGTATTGACCGCCACCATTTGCTCTTAACCTCAAAGGGACAAATCATGCACGTTCTTGTCCAGTTTGTAAAGAGCAAAATTTCGTTATTTCAATGGCTTCTACATCGTTATTAAGAAACTAGGTTAGCGTCAGCGCGCCAAGACGATTTCCAGCACGAACTTGCTGCCGAGGTAGGCCAGAATCAGTGCGACAAAGCCCGTCCATACCCATCTTAAAGCTGTCTTGCCACGCCAGCCGTAGACGAACCGGCCGGCGAGCAAGACCGCGAAGATGAGCCATGACGCGATAGCAAATACAACTTTGTGCGTGAAAGAAAGCGGCCGACCGAAAAGCTCTTCGGAAAACACCATCCCACTCAGAAGTGTCAAAGTTAGCAGCACGAATCCCACAGCGATGATTTTGAACAGCAATCTTTCCATTGTGAGCAGCGGCGGCAGTTCCTGCATTGACGCCGTCATTTCATGCCCGTGTAGGCGGCGTTCGGCGATGGTCATCACCAGTGCTTGCAGGGCCGCGACGGTGAACAGACCATACGCAAGCATCGCGATCACCAGATGCGCCTTGAAGGCGAAAAACCCGCTCATGGGGATCGGCGCGTGTGAGGGCATGAGGAGCGGAACTAGCGCGCCGACCGCCGCCAAGACCGCGATGCCGCGCTTAAGGCTGTCGAGCGGATACCAGAAAGCGCTTACCCAGTAGGTAAACGCGGTCATCCAGGCGATCGCCGAAAACGAATTGGCGAGGCCGAGATCGAAACCCGCTGGAGTAGAAATCGCACGATAAAGCAGCGCGGCGTGCAGGATGATTGGCGCTAAGATCGCGTGCCGGTTCACGTCGCGCTTGCACGCAAACCCACCGTAGAGGGCGGCGACGATGACATGAAGTAGAATTTCCACTGCCGCGAAAGTCTACACTTATCGTCCCGATGTTCGAAAACCTTACCGGCCGCCTAGGCGGCCTGATCAAATCGCTGCGCGGCCAGGCGCGGCTCACCGAAGAAAATGTTCACGAAGCGCTGCGGGAAGTACGGATTGCGCTTCTGGAAGCCGATGTCGCGTTGCCGGTCGTCAGACATTTCATCGCCGGCGTAAAAGAAAAAGCTCTCGGCGCGCAAGTGCTCGCCCACCTCACACCCGGCCAGGCGATGGTCGGTTTGGTCTATGACGAGCTGACCAAGCTCATGGGCGAGCACAATTCACCGCTCGATTTGGCGACCGCCCCGCCCGCCGTGATGCTCGTCGCCGGTTTGCAGGGAACGGGCAAGACCACAACGTGCGGCAAGCTCGCTTTATGGATCAGCGAAAACTTGAAAAAGAAAACGCTACTGGCGAGCTGCGATGTCTATCGTCCTGCGGCAATCCGCCAACTCGAAGTCCTCGCCCGGCAGATCAAAACCGATTTTTTTGCCGCCCCCGAGGGGGCGGGGGCAAGCAGAATCGCGGCAGCCGCGCTCGAGTATGCGCGGCGTCATTTTTACGAGGTTCTACTTGTTGACACGGCGGGGAGGCTGACCGTTGACGCCGAAATGATGGCTGAGATTAAAGGGCTTAACGAGGTATTGAACCCGATCGAGACCCTCCTTGTCGTAGATGCGATGCAGGGCCAGGACGCAGTCAATACCGCGACGGCGTTCAACAACACTCTACCGCTCACGGGAGTTGTGCTCACCAAGCTCGACGGCGATGCACGCGGCGGCGCGGCGCTTTCGGTTCGACACGTGACCGGCAAGCCGATCAAGTTCGTCGGTGTTGGCGAGAAGTTGAAAGCCCTCGAAGCTTTCCACCCCGAACGCATGGCTTCCCGCGTACTCGGCATGGGTGACGTGCTCACCCTGGTCGAGGAGGCGCGGCGGGAGGTCGATCAGAAGGAAGCCGAGAAGCTCGCGAAAAAAATGCAATCTGGGCGAGGTTTTGATCTTGAAGACTTCAAAAACCAGGTCGCGCAGATGAAAAAAATGGGAGGCTTGTCGTCATTGATGGACAAACTGCCGGCGCAGATTGGTCAAGCAATGCAGCAAGCGCCAGCGGCCGAGAAAGAGATCGCGCGCATCGAAGGCATCGTCAATTCGATGACGAGGCTCGAGCGCGCCAAACCCGAGGTCATCAAAGCCTCGCGCAAAAGACGGATCGCGGCCGGCGCCGGAGTTTCAGTTCAGGAAGTCAACCGGCTGCTCAACCAGTTCGAGCAGGCGCAGAAGATGATGAAAATGATGTCGAAAGGCGGCATGAAAAAACTGCTGCGCGGAATGAAGGGAGGCATGCCCCACTGAGCGTTCTTGCCAGTGCATTGCGCAAGAGCGTAGAATCGCGGCCTTCCTAATCCCCGAATTTCGCAGATGGTTGTCATTAGACTCGCCCGCGGCGGCGCTAGAAACAGGCCTTATTACAATGTCGTTGTCGCCGATTCGCGCCGCCCGCGCGATGGCAAGTTTATCGAACGTCTCGGCTTCTATAATCCGATGGCGGCGGGAAAAGAAGAGCGCTTGCGAATCGCGGTCGAGCGGATTAAATACTGGCAGGAAAAAGGCGCGAAAGCTTCGGACACCGTGAAACGTCTGGTCAAGACGCTCGCCATTCCGGGCTGAAGATTGCGCGTGACGGCGTGACCGTAGCATTCGAGTTTGACGTCGTTACGCTTTTTCCCGAGATGTTCGATGCGCTCACAAGGCACGGCATCTCCGGCCGGGCGCGGGAAAAAGGGGCTTATCGCCTCATGCTTTGGAACCC
>JBOIGA010000024.1:0-22801 GCA_050741875.1 Burkholderiales bacterium | reverse complement strand
CGCAAAGGCGTGCGAAGCCTGGTCTTTAGTCCGGCTTCGGCTAAAGACCAGCCGAAGCCGGGCTTTGCCCATCTTCGCGGGTAGCCAACCCATTCTCGTCGAAACGCGATCCGTGTGCGACTTGATCAGAGGTTCCCTAGTCCGAGCGCGCGCGGGACAGCTTGTGCACGAGCGGTTCGTACGCGGTGTCGCGGGAAAAGCGCCAGCACGCGACGAGCGTCGCGGCGATGGTAAATCCAACAAGTACGACAACATCGGTGGCCACGCTGAAGTCGGTTCCGAATCCGACCGGCGCCTGGATCAGCGTCGCGTGTTTGAGCAGATCCACGCCATAGGTATACGGGTTGACTACGGCGATCATACGAAGCACGTCGGGGAGGTGTTGCACCGGATACAAGGCGCCCGACAGGAAGAACATTGGGAAGATCACGAGGTTCATGATCACAGCGTAGTTTTCCAAAGTTGGCGTCCACGCCGCGATCAGCATACCGACCCCCGCGCATGCGAGCGAAGTTGTAATCAAGGCTAAAATGAGCAGCGGCAGCGAAACGCCGTTGCTCAAGAATCCGAGAATTCCGAGCAGCGCGAGCAGCAGCAGCGCTTGAATGATCCCGGCAATCGCCGCGCCGAGCATTTTCGCCAATACGATCCAATAGTGCTCCAATGGCGCGATCACGAGCATGCGCATGACCCCCGATTCCTTGTCGTAGACCGTCGCCAGCGCGGCGAGCATCGCGCCGAAAAGCATTGACATGCCGAGCACTCCGGGAACGAGGAAATACTGGTAGCTCACACCGTTCGTTTGTCCGAGCATGGCATCGAACCCGGCGCCAATCACGAAGAGCCAGATCATTGGCCGCACCATCGACGACAAGAGGCGCGAGCGCTGGCGAACGAGCTTCAGCACTTCGCGTTCCACAACCGCGTAGACGGGACGAAGAATCATGTCGTCATCCTCGGTTTTCCTCCTCGCTTCTCACCCCTCATTCCTCACTGCCCAAATTCACCCACAAAAACACATCGTTCAAATTCGGTTTGCGCCAACGCAGTGCAGCGATACGCTCGCCGAGTTCGGATTGCAACTCGGCGAGTTGCGAAGCGTCGCCGTGAAACAAAAACGAGGCGTGCTCGGCGTCGAGCAGACGCGGTCCGAGCCTAGGCTTAAGTTCAGCGCAAAGCCGTGGCAATTCGTCGGCCTCAATCTCAATCACGTAGGCGCCCAGAGCCTTGATCAAGTCGCGCGGCGGGCCGCTCTTCACAATGCGGCCTTTCTGAATAAACGCGACCTGGTCGCAGTCCACGGCTTCTTCGAGGTAGTGCGTCGTGAGAAACACCGTCATGCCGGTTTGTGAGCGCAATCGCGCGATATAGCTCCAGATTTTCCGCCGGTTCGGAACGTCGAGCCCGATCGTCGGTTCGTCGAGAAATAAAATCTGCGGATGGTGTATGACGCCGCGGGCGATATCGAGCGCGCGCCGCATGCCGCCGGAAAGCGTCGCGACGAGTTTTTCGCGGTTCTCGGCGAGACCGAACAAATCGAGCAGCTCATCGCCGCGTGCCTTGATTTCGTTCGCCGACAGATTGGCGAGCATTCCGGCAAAGCGCAGATTTTCAGCGACCGAAAGCGTACGGTCGAGCGCGGATTCCTGAAAGACGACACCAATGGCGCCGCGAACCTTGACCGGGTTCTTTAGTACATCGTGTCCGCCGACGAGCGCGCTACCCGCACTCGGGCGAATGAGCGTCGAAAGCATATGAATCGTGCTCGTCTTGCCCGAGCCGTTGGGGCCGAGCAGACCGAAAAACTGACCGGAAGGAATGTCGAGGTGCAAACGGTCTACGGCGAGCGTATCGCCATAGCGTTTGCTCAAACCTTGCGCGCGGACCGCGAAAGCTTCCGTGAGAATCGAGGGTTCGCGCATCATGGACGTCATCCCCGGGAAGGCGGGGACCCCTTAATGATGACTGGATTTCCGCTTGCGCGGGGATGACGGCTTCGGCTCAAGCCGGTTCTTTCGACAGTTCGCGTGAATTCTTGTCGTCACGGAAAAGGATCGGCTTCACTTCGATGCGCTTCTTCTGTTCCTGCGCCTGCGCTTGCGCGACCGCTTCGACGACAACGTGGTGGTTAGGTGAAAGATCGCACACCGGATCGGTATTGGTCGGATCTCCAGTCAGCATGTAGGCTTGGCAGCGGCAGCCGCCGAAGTCCTTGAACCGCTCGGGACAGGAGCGGCAGGGTTCCTTCATCCAATCAAAGCCGCGGAAGCGGTTGAACGCGGGCGAGTCGTACCAGATCCAGCGCATATCGTGCTCGCGCACGTTGGGGAAGGTGAGACCCGGAAGCTGACGCGCTTCATGGCACGGCAACACCACACCGTCGGCGGTGACGGTAATGAAAATCGACCCCCAGCCGTTCATGCATGCTTTTGGACGGTTTTCGTAGTAATCCGGCACAACGAAATAGATTCGCATCTTGTCGCCGATCCGCGCGCGGAAGGCATTGGTGATTTCCTCCGCCCGCTGCAACTGCTCACGCGAAGGCAAGAGATGATCGCGATTCAGCATTGCCCAACCGTAGTACTGCGTGTTGGCGAGCTCGAGATACTCGACTTCGAACTGCTCCGCCATGTCGAGGATCTGCGCGATGTGATCGATGTTTTGCCGGTGCAAAACGACATTGAGCACCATCGGGTACTCGTACTTTTTGATGAGTTTGGCGACCTTCATCTTGAGATCGAAGGTCTTGGTGCTGCCCAAAAAATCGTTGAGTTCCCTGGTCGAATCCTGGAACGAAAGCTGGATATGGTCGAGTCCGCCGTCGCGAAAAGCGGCGATGCGCTCTTCGTTCATTCCGATTCCGGAGGTGATCAGGTTCGAGTAGTAGCCGAGCTTGCGCGCTTCGCGAATCATGATCTCGAGGTCTTTGCGCAAGAGCGGCTCGCCGCCGGAAAAACCCAACTGCGTGGCGCCGAGCTCGCGCGATTGACGCAGGACACGTAGCCAATCTTCGGTGGAGATTTCCTCGCCGTAGCGGGTGTAGTCGATCGGGTTCGAGCAGTAGACGCAGTGCAGCGGACACTTGTAAGTGATTTCCGCGAGCAGCCACAGCGGATTGCCCGGCTTGCCTGCATTCGCTTCGGTGAAAGGCGTGGCGATATCGTGCTGAGGCGCGAGTGAATTACTGTTTGGGTTTGATCCAGCCTTTTCCATGAGCTATCTCCATAAACTGCAGGACATCGTCGCGCAAGTTCGCGCCGGGGAAGGCGGTTTCAAGATTCTTGACGATGTCGCTAATTGTTGATTCGCCGTCTACTCGTTTGAGTATTTCGCCGGCGGCCTGGTTCAGCTTGATCATGCCCTCTGGATAGAGCAGGACGTAAGCATTCTGCGCCTGCTCCCACTGCAAGCGATAAAGCCGCGGAATCTGCACGACGGTTTCCATGCCGAGCGGCGGCTTCTCACTCATCGATATAACGCTCCGGCATCTGCATCGGGCAATAGTTGATCTGCATCGAATCGAGCATGCTCCATAGTACATCGAGCTTGAACTGCAAAATTTCAAGCGCGCGTTCTTGCTCTGCGCGCGTCGTGTAATGATCGAGAGTGAAGTTCAACGCGAACTCGACGTCGCGGCGCGCTTGCGCGAGCCGGTTGCGGAAGTATTGATAGCCTTCCTGATCGATCCAGGGATAATACTGCGGCCAGCCTTCGAGCCGGTTCTTGTGGATTTCCGGCGCGAAAAGTTCGGTCAGCGATGAAGTGACCGCCTCCTGCCAGGGACGGGTGCGCGCGAAATTGACGTAGGCATCTATGGCGAAGCGCACTCCGGGGAGCACATGCTTGAGCGAGATGATTTCTTCGCGCTTGAGGCCGACCGCTTCGCCCAGGCGCAGCCAGGCTTCGATTCCGCCTTCGTCGCCCGCGCGGCCATCATGATCGAGGATGCGCTGGATCCATTCGCGCCGCACATCTCTATCCGGGCAATTCGACATCAGCGCGGCGTCCTTCAATGGAATGCTGATCTGGTAGTAGAAGCGGTTGTAAACCCAACCCTGCACCTGTTTACGGTTCAAGCGCCCGCTGTTCATCATGATGTGAAACCGGTGATAGATGTGATAGCGCTTGCCTTTGTCGCGTAAGCGCTGCTCGAATTCTTCACGGCTCCAAGGCAGGGCGGCGCCCATTTTTTCGCTCACAGTTCGATTTCCATCCCGTCGTAGGCGACCTCGATCCCGGCTTCGGCCAACACTTTTCGTTCCGATGATTCTTCGTTCAGAATGGCATTGGTGTTGTTGATGTGGATCAAAATCTTGCGCGGCTTCGACAGCTTCTGCATGACGCTCATCATGCCGCCTTCTCCCGATTGCGGCAGATGCCCCATGTCGCGCGATCTCTTCTTCGAGATGCCAAGTTTGATCATTTCGTCATCCGACCAGCAGGTTCCGTCTACGAGTAAGCAGTCGGACTCTTCCATATACGGCTTGAGATGCGGCTCGATCTCTCCCAAACCCGGCGCGTAGAAAACGCTCTTGTTGGTATGCCTGTCAGTGATTTGCATCCCGATATTGTCGCCTTCATGCGGATCGTTGCGATGAGGAGAGTAGGGCGGCGCCTTGCTCTTGAGCGCGACGGGGGAGAACTTCAGTCTTTCAATGCCTGGAATTGAAAACTCGCTGCCTTTCGCTGTCGGAATTCGATGCCAATTCACTCCGCAGTAGTGGCCGAGAATGTTGAACAGCGGATTGCCAGTCGTCAGATCCTCGCGGGCCATGTCCGTGCAATAGATTTCGAGTGGTTTGCCTTCTCGCAGCATGAGCAATCCGGTGGTGTGATCGATCTGGCTGTCTATCAAGACAATGGCGACAATCGCGGTATCGCGAATCGCTCGCGCGGGTTGCAGGGTGGGAAAAGTTTTGAGCTGGGCGAGAATATCCGGCGAAGCATTGAATAGCACCCAGCTGACTCCGTCGCCGCTCACCGCGATCGACGACTGTGTGCGGGCCGTCGCTTTGATCTTGCCCTTGCGCAAACCATCGCAGTTTGGGCAATTACAATTCCATTGGGGAAAACCGCCACCGGCGGCGGCTCCAAGCACACGAATTTTCATCTCATCCTGCTTCCTCGCCAAGGATAACCCAAGCGCGCTTGAGCGAGGTTAGAATTGCGCGGTTTTTGACGACTCGAAGGCGGTGGGAAGAAGACCCGGCAAGGCCGGGTCTTTCTTTTGCTCTTAGCGGTTGAAGATGTACATCGTTACTTCAAAACCGAAACGCATATCGGTGAATTCAGGCTTGCTCCATTGCATGACGATCTCCTTGGTGGTTCATATAGGACAGGAACGGTTCAAATGAAGCACCAGTAGGTGGCGCTTCGATTACAAGTTTCAAACAATGCCGGCCGGCAACCCAGAGAAAAACTCGGAATGGCAAGTCATGATATTCATTATTGAACGCTAACCTCGCATCAACCATCTATCCGAGCATGCGAGAACTGATCGCCAATCCCGAGGAACGCCGAATTGCGCTGGCGGTTCTGCTCTCGCTCATCATTCATGCGACCGCCGTGGGAGTCGTCCCGAACCTTCGCCAACAGACGCAACCGGAGCCCGAGATATTGCACGTTGACCTCGTGCCATTGCCTCCGCCGCCTAAGCCGGTCGACCCCGTTCCCCCGCCGCCATCAGAGCCGCAACTGATTGAACCGGAGCCAATGGTCAAACCGGAGCCGAAACCCGAACCCAAACCGGAACCGAAGCCCAAGCCGAAAATAAAGGCGGTGAAAAAGGAAGAACCGCCCGAAGCCCCTCCGCCTCCGCCGCGCGAGGAGGTCATTCCTGAACCGGAACCTCCGCCCCCGGCGCCCGTCATTGCCGCTCCGCCGCAGCCGCAAGCGGTTGAGCCGCCCGAGTTCAAAGTGCCAGCGCCTCCTGAGCCTCCGATATTGGCCGAGCCCCCGCAGGCGAAACTTGTTGACGGCTACGAGAAGGAACTCGCGCGGCTGGTCGCCCGCCACAAGCGTTATCCCCGCATTGCGCAGCTACGCAAATGGGAAGGAACCGTCCAAGTCGCGATCGATATCGGGGCGCAGGGAAAGATTTCGGGGATGAAAGTCAGCCGCTCGAGCGGCTATGATGTGCTTGATGACCAGGCCCTGGAAATGATCAAAGCCGCGCTGCCTTTCCCTCCGGCGCCGCCCTCGCTTAACGGCAAGCAATTCGTGGTCAATGTGCCGATTATTTTCCGGCTGAAGAATTGACCCTGGAGCGAGGCGCTCTCCTCTTTCTCTTGGCGTTGTCTGCGTGTTCGTCGGGAACGCTTACACCACAGCAGGTCGCGCCGGATGTTTGCGCATTCATCGGCTCGCGGGAGGAGATCAAGCCTTCTAATCTGGGCAAAGTCGCCAACACCGGATTTATCGTCGGAGAATCGGGAGTGATCGTCATTGATTCCGGCGCGAATCACCAACACGGACAGGAGATTCTCGACGCGATCGCGCGAACAACTTCGAAGCCCGTGGTCCTCCTCATCAACACCCATCCGCATCCGGAGAATGTCCTCGGCAACAGCGCGTTCGCGCAACAGGGTATTCCCATTCTCGCGCATTCGGAAACGATTGCCGCGATGCGGGCGCGCTGCGAAACTTGCTTCGCGCACACGCTGTCCTTGCTCAATGAAGACATCATGCGCGGGACCGAAATTGTTATTCCGGGGAGAGCGATTGAAGAGTCGCGCGAGGTTGACGTTGGCGGCCGTAAATTGAAATTGCTTTACTTCGGTTGGGCACACACCGAAGGCGACCTCGCAGTGCTCGATGTGAAAAGCGGCGCGCTATTCAGCGGCGGTCTCGTTGCGCTCGAGCGGGTGCCTGTCATGCAACAGGCGAGGACGCGAGAATGGATCAGGGCGCTCGAACAGCTTGCCCAGCAACCAATCAAGCTTGTGGTTCCGGGCGTCGGGCCGATTTCTCAACCCTCGCGAGTTGACGAGACCCTGCGATATCTAGAATCGTTGCTGCAGACGATTGAAGCGCAGTACGACGAAGGCAGAAGCGCTATCGATGTGCTGCACACTTCGGAATTGCCGCTGTTTAAAGACTGGGCGTTATACGATTCGCAGCACCCGCTCAACATTCAGCACGTTTATCGTGAGCTCGAACGGGAAGAGCTCGAGAGTCAGTGAATAACATCCGACCCGCTGGTGCCCGCCGAGCCCTGGGGCACGGCTTTCGGATCCACGGGTTTCGGCGAGGCGGTAACCGTGCCCGGAGTGAAGGTCACGCCGAACAGATCCATTGTGGATTCAACCAGACCTTTCTGGGATTCCGGCACGAGCTCGTGCCAGTGGTTGAGATATTCCTCGAAGCTGCCACCGGTCGGCTGCAAATTCAGGTAGCCGATCGCCGACCAATGTTCGGGATTCTGTTCGAACATCGGCAGCAGAAGATTTGCGACCACTTCATTGCGTTGGCGAAGATAAGGACTGGCGCGAAGATCCTTTTTGTTTCGATGGAACCAGCTCACCAAGGGCGTATCGCCCGGTAGTCTCCGATGCGGCTCGTTCAAGAAGTGTTCCGAATAGTCGCGCAGCCTGGGCGCGTAGTCTTTCCACTCGGCGATGGGCGGATTCGTCTCCCATTTTTTCGCCAGGCTTCTCAGCGTGTACAGCGACGCGGTTTCGCACAGAGTCTCTTCGAACCAGCGGTGCTCTTTCCCCATCTGTGTATGCCGGTCGTAATTGGAAAGAATATGGCAAAACTCGTGTCCGAATTCGTATGCGTACTGCGCCCAGCGGTTGTTTTGCGCGCACAGGAACACCTGGTATTCGTTCGCCGGCCCCTTTTGATAAAGCACGATCGGCGTTTCGTTGGAGTGCTTGACCACAATGGAATTCAAGCGGCGTTCCGGAAAAAAGGGCATCATCTCCTGCGCCACGGCTTGCAAGACCGTTTCGATCTGCTCTACGGGCGCGCTTCCCCAGCCGCCTTTTTGCACTCGAATATCGAGCGGCTTGTTGGGCGATTCAGGGATAACTTCTTGACTAAAACAAAGTAGAGATGAAAAAAGGCTGAGAATGAGAGTCGCAAGAGTGGCAAGTGGTCGCATGCAAAACCTGTCGGAAAGGGAATAAAGTTTTGGCAACACAAAAACGGGGGCAGCCTAACATAAAGCAAAACGGTCTGTAAACAACTTTAATTTCCAAGGGCAATGTTCTGATTCCGCTACGGATTATGAGTCTTCGTTTCCGCCTAAATCTGCTCGTCACCGCGCTCATGCTGTTGTTTCTGGTCGCGGCGGGAAAAATTATTGTCGAAAACGTGAAGAACTCGATCGGAGAAGAAATCGAGGCCGCGACAAAGGTGACCGTGCAGCTTCTCACCACCGCTATCTACAGCAGCCAATTCATTCCCGGCGCCCAGACCCAGCGCGAAGTGCTGCTCGACTATCTCAAAAATCTGGGCAGGGTGCGCTCGAATGAAATCCGTTTGCTCAACTCCCTCGGCGACGTGGTCTACACCTCACCGCCGTCAACCTACAAGGCTGGCCGCTATGCCCCCGAATGGTTTACTCGGCTGATTGCGCCTGAAGTGAAAAGCACGACCTTGCCGATTCGCGGCGGCGTGCTGCATATCGTTCCCGATTCCTCTCGCGCGGTGCTCGATGCTTGGGACGATCTTTCGCACCTCATATGGGTCGCGCTTGGCTTTGTCGTTGCCGTGAACGCGCTCGTATTCTGGTTGATCGGGCGCTCGCTCAAGCCGGTGCGCAACATCGTGGAAGGTTTGTCGCAGATGGAACGCGGCCGCTTCGATGTGCGGCTGCCTGAAGCCGGACCGCCCGAATTGTCCACCGTCAGCCACTCGTTCAATCGCATGGCGCAGACGATACAGGAGAGCGTTTCCGAGAATCGGAGACTCGCGCTCGTCGCTCAGCAATCGAGCGATGCGATTTTCATCTACGACACGCAAGGCAACATCGTCTTTTCAAACCTGGCAGCGGAGAAGCTGTTCGGCTATGCGTCGAGCGAAATTCTTGGCCGGCCCGTTGATACCTTGATTCCCGCCGAGCTCAAGCTGCCTTGCGCGACCGACCGGCGGACGCTGGAGAATCTCGAAGCGCACGGCATCGGCCGCGAAGGCAAAGCCGTCTTGATCTCGCTCTCGCCTCTGGTGAATCCCGACGACGACAAAGTGATCGGCCGCATCTGCAGCGTGCGCGACATCACCGAAAAAAAGCGGGCAGAGGAAACCGCGCGGGAGCTCGCGCAAAACCGCGAACTGACGAGACTTATTCAGCACCACGTCGAGCAGGAGCGGCGAACTCTCGCGCGCGAGCTGCACGACGAGATGGGACAAAGCGCGACCGCGATCAAGACGATCGGAATGACGATCGCCAATCGGGCCGCGCAAAAGGATCCCGCGATTCATTCACAAGCCAAGACTATTGTCAGCGTCGCTGGACAGCTTTACGACATGGTGCACAGGATCATCCGCCAGCTTCGTCCAAGCGCGCTCGATCATCTCGGATTGCCCGAGGCGCTCGAAGACGCAGTCAGCTCCTGGCGCACGCACTATCCCGAAATAGATTTCGATCTCGAACTTGCCGGCGATCTAGGCAATTTGGGCGAAGACTGCAACATAACCGTGTACCGTATGGTCCAGGAATGCGTAACCAACGTGATGCGCCATGCCGAAGCCTCGCGGGTCAAGATCGCGGTCGCCCGCGGCGTCGGCAAGGGCGAAGGTCTCGAGGTGACAGTCAGCGACAATGGCAAAGGCGTGCTCGCTCTGGATTCCGAACGCGGGCGACTGGGTTTGCTAGGCGTCCGCGAACGGATCCAAAGTCTCCGCGGGAGTTTTGAATTGCATGGCGAACCTGGAAAAGGCGTGTCGGTTTCGGCCCACATTCCACTTCCGGTGAAAGTGGCGGCATGAGTCCGACGCGCGTAATGCTCGTTGACGACCATGCTGTGGTCCGCATGGGTTTTCGCCTGCTTCTGCAGAACACTTCGGACATCGAAGTCATCGCCGAAGCCGAGAGCGGAGAAGAGGCTTGCAAGCTCTACGCCGAAAAGCGGCCAGATGTCGTCGTCATGGACCTGTCCATGCCGGGGATTGGTGGGATGGAGGCGCTCAATCGGATTCGAGCGAAGAATCCCGATGCGCGGATTCTTGTCCTTTCGGCACACGACGATGCGATGCACCCCAAGCGTGCTCTCGAAGCGGGAGCGGCGGGATACCTTTCCAAGCGCAGTGCGCCAGAAGCCCTGATCGAGGCTTTGCGCCAGGTCATGCAGGGAAAGATTTATCTTGAGTCGGGAATAGCCCAGCAGCTCGCCGTTAATCAGTTGACCGGCCAGCAAAATCCGGTTGAGGTCTTAAGCCCGCGCGAGTTCGAGGTCTTCAAATTACTCGCGCAAGGCAAGTCAGTGGCCGACATTGCGGAGCTTCTGTTCCTGAGTCCGCGGACCGTAGGGACGCATTTGTATAATATTAAACAAAAGCTTAACGCTTCGAACTCGGCCGAGATCGCATTGATCGCAATGCGAGCCGGAGTCATCCAGCCGTGAGCGCCGGAGCTAATGAAAATCATTAGCCTGAATTCAGTGTTTTGGCCCTAAGAAAGAAGCTGTGTATGGGCGATACTGCAAGCGTACTTTTTGCAACCGACTTAGGAGAAAACTAATGGCTTGGACCAAACCCGAATTCACCGATATGCGTTTCGGTTTCGAAGTTACGATGTACATCTTCAACCGCTAAGCAAAAGAAACAAGAAAAAGGCCGCCAGCTTGGCGGCCTTTGTTTTTGGGCCGCGGTTACAGCGGCCTTTCTTTTCTTTTTTCTTCGCGCGGATTTCTAGGCGCCCCTGTGTACATTCTCCAAAGCTCTTTCTACAAAACCTGCGCGGCGTAATCAGCGAGCCTAGAGCGCTCCCCGCGTTGCAAAGTCACGTGGCCCGAATGCGACCACCCCTTGAAACGGTCCACGACAAAAGTCAAACCCGAGCTGCCTTCGGTGAGATAGGGCGTATCGATCTGGGATATGTTGCCCAGACATGCGACCTTGGTTCCGGGGCCGGCGCGCGTGATGAGGGTCTTCATCTGCTTGGGGGTTAGATTCTGCGCTTCATCGATAATGAGAAATTTGTTGATGAAAGTCCGTCCGCGCATGAAGTTCAACGATTTAACCTTGATCCGCGAGCGAATCAAATCGCGCGTCGCGGCACGACCCCATTCTCCCGCGTCTTCGTCGGTCTGATTCAGGACGTCGAGGTTGTCTTCGAGGGCGCCCATCCACGGAGTCATTTTTTCCTCCTCGGTCCCCGGCAGGAAGCCAATATCTTCACCGACAGGAACGGTTACACGCGTCATGATGATCTCCGAGTAGCTTTTATGGTCTAGCGTTTGCGCGAGCGCGGCTGCAAGAGTAAGAAGCGTTTTGCCGGTTCCGGCCTGTCCGAGCAAGGTCACGAAGTCGACATCCGTGTCCATCAATAAATTCAGGGCGAAGTTCTGTTCTCGATTGCGCGCGGTAATTCCCCAAACATTGTTTTTTTGGTGGCCGTAGTCCTTCACCGTTTCGAGCACGACCGCAGCGCCGTTCTTCTCTTTGACTTGCGCATGGAACTTGCCTTCGCCTTCGACGCAAACAAATTGGCCGAGGAGCAGCCGCTCGCAACTTGACCCTTTGAGCCGGTAGTAGGAACGGCCTCCCGATTGCCACGATTCGACTTCAGCGTTGTCCCAAAAATCGGCCGGCAGCTCGGTGAACCCGCTATATAGAAGATCAGTGTCCTCGAGCGTCTTGTCGCTGTAATAGTCTTCGGTCGCAAGTTTCAAGGCGCGCGCCTTGATCCGCATGTTGATGTCCTTGCTGACCAGAATGACGGCGCGGTTCGGAAACTCGCGCTGAAAATGCAGCATGACCCCGAGAATCTGGTTGTCGGGTTTGCCGTCGAGCAGCGGAACGTCGGTGCGAATGACTTCGGTCTGCAGAAAAAGCCGCCCTTCGGCGAAAAGACCGCCGTGGACCTTGAGCGGCAATCCGACAGAAATGTCGTGCGTAACACCGCTCACGATCTCTTCGAGGAATCGGCTCGCCTGGCGCGCATTGCGTGCGACTTCGGACATGCCTTTCTTGTGGTTGTCGAGCTCTTCCAGCACTGCCATCGGCACGTAGACATCGTGCTCGGCGAAGCGAAAAAGGCTGGTCGGATCGTGCATCAGCACGGTCGTGTCGAGCACGAAAAGCTTGGTTCGTGGCGCGGAAGCAGTCGCGGCTTCAGACTGAAGGGGTGAGGGTTGCATCTCTAATCAATCGCAAGGCGAGCGGGCGCAGGTCGTCGGAGTTTTCAAGCCGAACTCTCAAACCTTCCGCATGGCGCGCGAAATTTTTGAGGGTCGATTTCTCATAAGCGGGGTCGTAATGCTTTTCGAGAAGCTCCTTCACTAGTGTTTGCCATTGGCCGGGCTCGGCCATCTCCCGCCACCGCGCGATAGTTTCCTTTCCGTGCAGACTGCTCAGGGCTTGGAGCCGCGCCTTCAGGAGTTCTGGCTGGTCGAAGAAGTGTCGATACTCTGAACGCAAAAATTCAAGCCTCGATTCGAGCGGAGTTTCAAGCCGAATACACTCCGCCTGCCATACGGCTTCCATGAGCGAAGCGGGCGCCGTAAGCGCGCCGATTTTCTTGCTTTCAGCTTCGACGAAAACCGGCCGATCATTCTTAAACTGGCGCAGCGCAGCCCAAAGGCGGCTTTCGAACATTTTTTGCGAGGGTTGGGGTTCATCCGGAAGATTCCCCAGCACCGAACCCCTGTGTTTCGCCAGCCCTTCCAGGTCGAGCACTTGTCCTCCGGCATCGTGAATCGCGGCGAGAAGCCGGCTCTTTCCCGAACCGGTCGGTCCGCAAATCACCCGATAGCGAAAGCACTCCGGCAGTGTTGCCAGTTCGGCGATCACCGCGCGCCGATACGCTTTGTATCCGCCTTCGAGGCGCCTCGCGTCCCAGCCGACCTCGCGCAGGACCTGCATCATCGCGGCGCTTCGCTTCCCACCTCGCCAGCAATACACGAGCGGCCGCCATCGCGCGGGATAGTTGAAGCTTTGCAAATGCCGCGCCAGATTGGCGGCGACGAGCGCCGCGCCCAGCCGTCTCGCTTCAAAACGATTGTGTTTGTACAGCTTGCCGATCCGATCGCGCTCTTCGTCGTTAAGCACCGGATGATTGACCGCGCCGGGGATGTGATCTTCGGCGAATTCGGCCGGAGAGCGGACGTCGATCAACTCGTCAAAGCCATCGAGCTGTGCTACGGTGACTTCGTTGCTGGCTGTGAACTGAACGTGACCCATGGAGAAAATTCGTCTGACCCAATTCTCGCACGGCGGCGGCTGCGGCTGCAAAATCGCGCCTTCGCTTTTGCGCGAAATGGTCGCTTCCGCGCCTTCCGCATTCAGCGATCTTCTGGTCGGAACCGAATCCGCTGACGACGCCGCGGTGTATCGACTCAACGATTCACAGGCGATTATCGCGACCACTGATTTTTTCACTCCGATCGTCGATGACCCGTACGATTTTGGCCGGATCGCGGCGACCAATGCGCTCTCCGATGTTTACGCGATGGGGGGAAAGCCGATCCTCGCGCTGGCGATCGTCGGCATGCCGATCAACGCCCTGCCGGTTGAGGCGATCCGCCGCATTCTCGAAGGCGGCGAGGAAGTTTGCCGCGAAGCCAACATTCCTATCGCCGGAGGACACTCGATTGATACTCCCGAACCCATCTATGGCTTGGCTGCTCTCGGACTTGTGCACCCAGGCCAGGTCAAACGCAACGACAGCGCGAAGGACGGTGACGCACTCGTGCTTGGCAAACCTCTCGGCGTCGGCATCTTGAGCGCGGCGCTCAAGAAAGGCGTGCTCGACCCGAAAGGATACGGCGAAATGCTTGCGAGCACGACGCAGCTCAACACCGCGGGTGAAGCACTGGCGCAACTCGAAGGCGTTCATGCGATGACCGATGTCACCGGCTTCGGTCTGCTTGGACATCTGTTGGGTATCTGTCGCGGCTCGAAGCTGTCCGCTGAGCTCGAATGGAAGCGGCTTCCGGTTCTGGCTACGGCCTCAATCCTCGCGCGTGAAGGATTCGCGACCGGCGCGTCGGAGCGAAATTGGGCTAGCTATGAAAATGAAGTTGAGCTCGGACCGGCGATCTCCGAATGGCAAAAAAATCTACTCACCGACCCGCAGACCAGCGGCGGACTGCTCGTCGCCTGCGAGCGGAGCATCGTTCGCGACGTCATCGGAATCTTCAAACAGCAAGGATTCGGTTTCGCCGCCGAAATCGGAGCGCTCGCAAAGTCACAGCCGAAAGTCGCTGTTCGCTAGCGTTTTAGCAAAGGCTGTAACTCCTTCCAGACGTTCTCGAGAATCATCCGCTGCGCTTCGGCGGTCGGGTGGACCCCATCGGATTGAAAATACTCGCGCCGGTCGGCGAACCCTTCGAGCAGAAAAGGAACGAGCGCCAATTTGTGTCGGGCGGCGAGATCCCGATACATGCTTTGGAACTTATCGCCGTAGGCTGTGCCGTAATTGGGCGGCAGACGCATGCCGAGGAGCAAAATGCGAGCCCCTCGTTTGTTTGCAGTCTCGATGATCGAAGCGAGATTACTGCGCGCGGAGTCAAGCGATTGTCCTCGCAGCCCATCGTTGGCGCCCAGCTCTAGAATCACAACCGCCGGATCGTTTTTCTTCAGCGCCTCGACAATGCGATTTCGCCCACCCAACGTCGTCTCGCCGCTGATGCTGGCGTTGATCACGTCGTAGTCGTATTTCCCCTGGCGCAGTCTGTCTTCGAGCAAGGTCACCCAACCGGCCTCCTTGGGGAGACCATAGGCCGCCGACAAACTGTCGCCATATACCATAATGGCAGGCGCAGCCGCGGCGGCGCCGGCAAAAAGCGAAAAGGCGAAAACGAGGATCCTCAGCATGAGTGTTCCCATTGTGAGAGCAATCAAATTGTTGAAGCAAGCCGGAGTAGACGGCCACGTGTTGACCATTCTCAACGGCGTCAGTTTCGAAATTACCCGCGGTGAAGCCGTCGCGATCTACGGGGCTTCGGGCTCGGGCAAGACGACTTTGCTCGGCCTGCTCGCCGGGCTCGACACGCCGACCTCCGGAGAGGTTCTGATCAACGGCGACGAATTGTTCGCGCTCGACGAAGACGGACGCGCGAGTGTCAGAAAAAAAACGATCGGCTTTGTGTTTCAATCGTTTCAATTACTGCCGGCCTTGACCGCCGAGGAAAACGTGATGCTGCCGATGGAACTCGCCTCAAGGGTTGACGCACAAGCGGCCGCACGCGCCCTCCTCGAACGCGTCGGTTTGGGCGAAAGGCTCAAACATTATCCAAAGCAGCTTTCCGGCGGTGAGCAGCAGCGAGTCGCGCTCGCCCGCGCGTTTGCCGGCAATCCGCAGCTGCTGCTCGCCGATGAGCCGACCGGGAACCTCGATCCGGCGACGGGCGAAGACATCATCGAGCTCATGTTCCAGCTCAACCGCGAGCAGGGAACGACGCTTGTGCTCGTCACCCACGATGAGGCCTTATCGAGGCGCTGCCCGCGCCGTCTGCGCCTTGCCGCGGGCGTTTTGGAATCGGATACGCGGCATGCTTGACTCGTTCAAGCTACCAGTCCGCATGCTCGTCCGAGATTGGCGTGCGGGAGAGTTGAAAGCGCTTGCCGTCGCGCTCGTGGTCGCAACCGCGAGCGTCACGACCGTCGCTTTTTTTTCCGACCGTGTCGCTCGCGCTTTGGCGCAAAACGCTAGCGCGCTGCTGCGGGCCGACTTGCGCCTGAGCGCCGACCGACCGCTTTCCCCCGAATTTCAACAACGCGCAACGCGAGACGGGCTCGCGGCGATTTCCACTCTCCGATTTCCGAGCATGGTGCTCAAAGGTGACTCGGGCGCGCTCGCCGATATCCAGGCGGTGGAGGAAGGATATCCACTGCGCGGCAAAATACAGTCCGCGCTCAATATGCCCGCGGTCGAAAAGCGGATCCCGCACAGAGGCGACGTGTGGCCCGACGCGAAACTAGCCGCGAGACTTAATCTTGTTCCTGGGGATCGCATCGCGCTCGGGAACATGACTTTCAAGATCGGAACGATCATCAAGGAGGAGCCGGAATCAGCGGTCGGACTATTCAATCTCGCTCCGCGGCTGCTGATGAATCTCGATGATGTGGAAAAGACCGGGCTCGTGCAAACCGGGAGCCGGGTCCGCTACTCGCTGCTCGTTGCCGGCAGCCCTGAAGAAGTTGCCGAGTTTCGCCGCTTCGCTGAAACGAAGCTCGATCGCGGACAACGATTGCAGGACGTGAAAAGCGCGCGGCCGGAAGTCAGGTCCGCACTCGAGCGCGCCGAGAAATTTCTGGGACTCGCGGCGCTCTCAAGCGTGATGCTCGCCGCCGCCGCGATCGCGTTGAGCGCGAGGCGCTACGTGCAAAGGCATCTTGACCAATGCGCGCTGATGCGCTGCGTCGGCGCGAGCCAGAATCTCATCGTCCGGCTCTATGTCAAGCAGTTCGCGCTCTTCGGTCTGGCCGCGAGCGGCGCGGGTTGCATTCTGGGCGCTATCGCACAGCAGGGTCTGGCGGCGCTTCTCGCCCCGCTCGTTGGGACTTCGTTGCCGCTCCCGAGCATTGCGCCTGCCGCCGGCGGCTTCGCGGCGGGGTTTTTGTTGCTGATCGGATTCGCCCTTCCTCCGGTGCTGGCGTTAAGACGCGTTCCCGCTTTACGCGTGTTGAGAAGAGAGCTCGGCGTCCACACGGCAGGCGCGAGCTATGCATTCGGAATCGTTCTCATCATTGCCGCGATCGTGTGGCAGGCCGACGATATCAAGCTCGTCGCATACGTTCTCGGCGGAATGGCCGGAATCGTTCTCGCCTCCGCGGCGCTTGCGTGGCTTTTCTTTGCGCTGGCGAGAAGGATCGAGAGCCGCGGATTGAGCTGGCGCTATGGTCTCGTTAGTTTGCGCAGGCGAAAACTCGGAACGGTCGTGCAAGTCTCGGCGCTGGGACTGGGCGCGATGGCGCTCCTCACGCTCACGGTGGTGCGCGATGATCTTTTGCGCAATTGGCAATCGACGGTCCCGGCGGACGCGCCGAACCGGTTTCTGGTCAACGTCCAGCCCGACCAGCTTCCGGGCCTAAGCCAGTTTTTCGCCCGCAAAAGTTTCACACCACCCGAATTTTTTCCGATGGTGCGCGGCAGGCTTGTCGCCATCAACGGCGGCGCCGTCTCCTCGGACAATTACGGCGATGAGCGCGCGAAAAGACTCATTGACCGGGAATTCAATCTTTCCTGGGCAGAGCAGCTGGACAACGCCATTGTCACCGGGGCGTGGCTCGCGAACCGGGACAAGCCTTCTTTGTCGGTCGAGCAGGGAATCGCCGAGACGCTCGGAATAGGACTGGGAGACGAGCTTACCTACGATATCGCGGGAAGCCAGATCAGCGCTCCGGTCACCAGTTTGCGCAAAGTGGATTGGGACAGTTTCCGGGTGAACTTTTTCGTCATTGCCGAGCCCGGCTTGCTGGAAACTTTTCCCGCAAGCTATGTCACGAGTTTTTATCTCCCGCCGGCCGACACCGGTTTGATGCCAAAGCTGCTGCGCGAATTTCCCAACATTCTCGTGATCGACGTTGAAGCGATACTCGCGTCGGTACAGGAGATGATGCGACAGGTTCGCCACGCCGTGCAGTTCGTTTTTCTCTTCACCCTGCTCGCGGGACTCGCAGTGCTTTACTCGGCGATTACGCTCACCGCCGAAGAACGCCATCACGAAGCCTCGCTCCTGCGAGCGCTGGGCGCGCTCAGACGCGAGCTCAAAGTTTCGCTCGCCGCCGAGTTCGCCGCGCTCGGCGCGCTGGCGGGGCTCGTCGGCGCGCTCGGAACGACGGTGCTGACCTACGTGCTCGCGACGCGGGTTTTCAGTTTGCCTTTTACTCCTAACTACTGGATCTGGGTGGCGGGAATTGTCCTTGGCGCACTCGTGGTCGCGGTGGCGGGAATCCTCGGCGCGCGGGCAGTCCTTGACGCTCCGCCGCTCGGGGCGTTGCGCGATTCCAACTGAGGTAGCGCGACCCTTTTTGCCATAGGGCGCGGCCGACAAATCCTTGCCCGGCGACGATTTTCTGCTAAAATTCTGTCCGTTTCAAAAATTACTAATGGGCTTCACCAGCCCATTTTTTGTTTGTGGAAAACCGGCTCGAAACGCTTTTGTCTCCCGTCATCGCGGGCTTGGGCTTCGAACTGGGGAAGGCGGAGAGCAACGGCCGAAACATGCGGGTATTCATTGACAAAGAAAGCGGCGTCAGCGTGGACGACTGCGCGCGGGTGAGCGACCATCTGACGCGTCTCTTCGACGTCGAGCGGATCGAATTCGGCCGCCTCGAAGTCTCTTCGCCTGGGTTGGACAGGGAGCTTGTCAAACCTTCGGACTTTGTCCGCTTTGCGGGGCAAAAAGCTAGGTTGAAATTGAAAAATCCGCTTGCCGGACGCCGAAACTTTACCGGAGTCCTGCGCGAATCGAATGAAGGCGGGCTGACGCTCGATGTTGAAGGAACGCAGGTTTCGATCGCGTTCGAGAACATCGCGAAAGCGCGGTTAGCGCCTGAGACGCCGGAAAGGAGTAAACCATGAGCCGCGAGATTCTGTTGCTGGCGGATGCGCTCGCCCGTGAGAAAAACGTCGGCCGCGACATCGTTTTCGGCGCGCTGGAATCGGCGCTCGCTTCGGCAACCAAGAAACGCTATCGCGAAGACGTTGAAATTCGTGTCGAGATCGACCGCAACTCGGGTGACTACGCTTCGTTCCGGCGCTGGGAGGTCGTTCCCGATGAAACGCTCGAAAGCCCGGACCGCCAACTGACCCTCGAACAGGCGAAAGAGAGAGACCCCGAGCTCGAACTTGGCGACCATATCGAGGAGCCTTTGCAGCCAATTGAGTTCGGCCGCATCGGCGCGCAGGCCGCCCGCCAAGTGATCCTGCAGAAGATTCGGGACGCGGAACGCGAGCAGATCCTCAACGATTTCCTATTAAGGCAGGAACATCTCGTCAGCGGCGCAATCAAGCGCATGGAGCGGGGCAATGCGATCATCGAATCGGGAAGAGTCGAGGCGCTGCTGCCGCGCGATCAGATGATTCCCAAAGAAAACCTGCGAGTCGGGGACCGCATTCGCGCTTATCTCGCGCACATTGATCGCGGCAGCCGCGGGCCGCAGTTGTTGCTGTCGCGGACTTCGCCTGAATTCCTCGTCAAGCTGTTCGAGCTCGAGGTTCCCGAAATCGAGGAGGGTTTGCTGACAATTCATGGCGCCGCGCGCGACCCCGGCTCGCGCGCCAAGATCGCAGTGCATTCCAACGACAAGCGCATCGATCCGATCGGCACTTGCGTCGGCATGCGCGGATCGCGAGTGCAGGCCGTGACGGGGGAACTCGCCGGAGAGAGAGTCGACATCGTGTTGTGGTCGGAAGATCCGGCGCAGTTCGTCATCAATGCGCTCGCCCCCGCGGAAGTTTCGAGCATCGTGGTGGACGAAGAAAGCCATAGCATGGACGTCGTCGTGGACGAAGAAAACCTCGCGCAGGCGATCGGGCGCAACGGCCAGAATGTCAAGCTGGCCTCGGAATTGACCGGCTGGGAACTGAACATCATGAACGAGGACGAATCGCGGCAAAAGAATCAGACGCAGTTCGAGACGACGCGAACGCTGTTCATGGAAAAGCTCGACGTCGACGAGGAAGTCGCCGATATCCTCGTGCAGGAAGGCTACAATACTCTAGAGGAAGTCGCCTACGTGCCGTTGAATGAAATGCTCGAAATCGAAGCTTTCGACGAGGAAACCGTGAATGAGCTGCGCTCGCGCGCGAGGAATGTGTTGCTGACGGAGGAGATTGTCTCCGAGGAGCGCGTTGAAACAGAAGTCGAGGACTTGCTCGGGCTCGAGGGAATGGACGCCGAAACGGCGCGGCAATTGGCCTCCCATGGAGTCGTCACCCGCGAAAACCTTGCCGATCTCGCGGTGGACGATCTCGTTGACATGATAGAAATCGATCGGACTCGGGCGAGCGAACTCATCATGACCGCGCGCGCGCCTTGGTTCGCCTCGCAGAATTAGCCAGATGAACGTCGCCCAATTCGCCAGCCAACTCGGCATGCCGCCGACGGCGCTGCTCGAGCAATTGCACGCCGCGGGCGTGAAAAAAAAGCTCGTCGAAGATGCGTTGAGCGAGCAGGACAAGTCGCAGCTCCTGGACTATTTGCGCCGTTCGCACGGGGCCAAGGAAGGCCGGAAGAAAATCACTGTCACACGCCGGCAGACGAGCGAAATCAAGAAGGCCGATAGCACCACCGGCAAGTCGCGCACCATTCAGGTCGAGGTCAGAAAGCGCCGCACCTTCGTCAAGCGCGATGCGCCCGTCGCCGAAACCAAAGTCGAGCTCGACGCGAGCGAGATCGCCGCACGCGAAGAAGAAGCGCGCAAGCACGCCGAGCTCGAAGCGCGCCAGGCGCAGGATGCGCAGGCGAAAACCGAAAAGCCCAAAAAGACGAAAGCGGCCAAAGCAGCGAAGGCGGAAAAAGTCGAAAAAGTCGCGCCCGCCCCCGTGGTCATCGGTGAGGCGCCCGCTCTGGACAAGACTCTGCACAAACCGGTACTAAAGCCTGAAGAAAAAGCGGCAAAAGCGGAGAAGAAAGGCGCGAAGAAACAGACCAGGACGGTCGCTTTCGACGAAGGCGCAAGGAGGCGCGGTCTCAGACTTCGCGGCGTGGATTCCGCGGGACTGGGATGGCGCGCGCGCAAGGATCGTTCAGCGGGCGTGAAAACCGAAACGGGCCAGGCCCACGCATTTTCGCTTCCGACCGAACCGCTGGTGCACGAAGTCATGGTTCCCGAGACAGTCACCGTCGGTGCGCTGGCGCAGAAGATGTCGGTCAAGGCCGCCGAGGTCATCAAGGTTTTGATGAAGCTCGGCTCGATGGCGACGATCAACCAGATGCTCGACCAGGAAACAGCGATGATTATCGTCGAGGAGATGGGCCACGTCGCCAAGCGCGCCAAGCTCGACGACCCCGAAGCTTTCCTGAGCGAAGCGAAGTCTCAGGAAGAAACGCTTGTCCAGCCGCGCGCGCCGGTCGTGACCGTGATGGGTCACGTGGATCACGGCAAGACTTCGCTGCTCGACACGATTCGCCGCACTCGCGTCGCCCACGGTGAAGCCGGCGGCATCACCCAACACATCGGCGCTTATCACGTCGAAACTCCGCGCGGGATGGTGACGTTTCTCGATACTCCCGGCCACGAAGCCTTCACCGCCATGCGGGCGCGCGGCGCCAAAGTCACCGATATCGTGATTCTGGTCGTCGCCGCCGACGACGGAGTCATGCCGCAGACCATCGAAGCGGTGCATCATGCCAAAGCCGCCAATGTTCCGGTCGTGGTCGCCGTCAATAAGATCGATAAGCCCGAAGCCAATCCCGAGCGAGTCAAGCAGGAGCTCGTCGCCCAGGGCGTCGTTCCCGAAGACTGGGGCGGCGACACGCAGTTCGTGGAGGTTTCGGCCAAAACCAACAAGGGAATCGATTCACTTTTGGAAAGTGTCCTGCTCCAGGCGGAAGTGCTCGAGCTTAAGGCCGCCGCCAACGCTCCCGCCAAAGGCATCGTGATCGAGTCGCGGCTCGATAAAGGTCGCGGGCCGGTGGCGACGATCCTTGTGCAATCGGGAACCTTGAAGCGCGGCGATATCGTGCTCGCCGGCGCGGTGTTCGGACGCGTGCGCGCGATGCTCGACGAAGCCGGGCGGACGATCAAGGACGCGGGTCCCTCGATTCCAGTCGAAATCCAGGGAATGTCTGATGTGCCGATCGCGGGCGAAGAGATGCTGGTGTTGAACGATGAGCGCAAGGCTCGCGAGATCGCGCTCTTCAGGCAAGGCAAGTTTCGCGATGTAAAACTCGCCAAAGCGCAGGCCGCCAAGCTCGAGAATATTTTTGGCGAGCCCGAGGCGGGTGAAGTCAAGACGCTGTCGGCGATCATAAAAGCTGACGTTCAAGGCTCGTATGAAGCGCTCGCGCATGCGCTGGAAAAGCTTTCGACCAACGAAGTGAAAGTAAGGATCATCCATTCCGGAGTCGGCGCCATTACCGAATCCGACGTCAATCTCGCGCTCGCGTCGAACGCGATCATCATCGGCTTCAACACCCGGGCCGATTCGGGAGCAAGAAAACTCATCGCCAGCACGGGTGTGGAGGTTCGCTACTACAACATCATCTACGAAGCGGTGGATGAGGTAAAAGCAGCGATGTCTGGAATGCTGTCGCCGGAGCGCAAGGAGAACGTGCTCGGTCTCATCGAAGTGCGGCAAGTGTTCAAAATCTCCAAAGTCGGAACCGTTGCCGGCTGCTACGTTACCGAAGGTCTGGTTCGCCGTTCGGCTTCCGTCCGCATCTTGCGCGACAACGTCGTTGTTCACTCGGGCGAACTCGATACCTTGAAGCGCTTCAAGGACGACGTGCGTGAAGTCAAAGCCGGTTTTGAATGCGGCCTCTCGCTCAAGAACTACAACGATATTCAAGTCGGCGATCAGCTTGAAGTCTTCGAGGTAGTGGAGGTCGCGAGGACCTTGTAAATCTCCTGGCCATGCGAAAGATCACCTCGCGGCCGCGTCGCATGGCCGAGCAAATCCAGCGCGAGCTTGCCGAAATCATTCGCGCCGAGCTCAAAGATCCGCGCGTTGCCATGATCACAC
>JBOIGA010000023.1:18940-22809 GCA_050741875.1 Burkholderiales bacterium | reverse complement strand
GAACAGCAACGTCGCCGAGCACGGAATGGAGTACGAGGAAGGACGCGCCGCCATCTGGGAATTCGACGTGGCGAACGGGAAGGGCCGCGTATTCGCGAGCGGCCTTCGCAATCCCGTGGGTATGGCGTGGCAGGGCGATACGTTGTGGACTTCGGTCAACGAGCGCGACGAGCTCGGCCCCAACCTCGTTCCCGATTACATGACCTCGGTACGCGAAGGCGGCTTCTACGGCTGGCCGTACAGCTATTTCGGGCAGCACGTCGACGAACGCGTGCAGCCGCCGAATCCCGATCTCGTCGCCAAGGCGATCGCGCCCGACTATGCGCTCGGGCCGCACACTGCATCGCTGGGTTTGACTTCCGCGCAAGGCAGCAGCCTCCCTGACCCATTCAAGCAAGGCATGTTCGTCGGCCAGCACGGCTCGTGGAATCGCAATCCGCCGCGCGGCTACAAGGTGATCTTCGTCCCGTTCGCCGGCGGCAAACCGAGCGGAATGCCGGTGGATGTGCTCACCGGTTTTTTAAGCGAAGAAGGTGAAGCAAGGGGGCGGCCGGTGGGAGTGACGATTGACAAGAAGAACGCACTTTTGGTCGCTGACGATGTCGGAAATGTCATCTGGCGCGTGAGCGCTGGGGGCGCTACGCCGCCGAGCGCGTCGCCGGCGCGATGATGAGACGGCCGTGGCTTCGCGATCGATGCAGTTTCCGAGCTACGCGGATACCTGACAAAAGGAGTTTCAGATGCGAAGTAGTTTGATTCCGATTATCAGCGTCGCGGCGATGATTGCTATTCCCGCCGACGCCCAGGTCAGCGTCGATTTTTTTGGGGGTGACCGGCGTGACACCGGCATAGAGCGCATCGACAATTTCGCAGACGGTGAATTTAGATTCGGCCCGGACGCGCGGCAAGGTGTGGGCATAGAGCGTCTCGAAGACGTGCCAGACCGGGAGATTCGAATCGGCCGAATCGACGTCCAAGACACCGTTCCATCGCTATCGACGGATCCGAGCCTGCCGATTTTTTTCGACGCTTTTTTCGCCGATAACGGGGGCGTGCCGGCCGACAACTTCAATGCCTTCGTCCACTGGACCGTTTCGGCTGGAAGCGTGGATCTCGCCGGTGAACCTGTCCTCGATCCTTTTGGCAATCCGGTCGTCGGATTCGACGAAAGAGGCGGGCCGCTATTCGGCCGTTTTGTCGACCTCGGCGGCTCCACCGGCACACCCGGCGTCCTCGCCACGCGATTTTCGTTTCCCTTCGTGGCCGGCGCGACGTACAACTTGAGCTTCGACTTCAACAGTATCGACGGAAACCCAAATACGGCGACGATCACGATTGGCTCTTTTGTCTTCACCGTATCGTCCAGTTCGCGGGCGTTCACGCGCTTCAGCCAAAACTTTTCCTTCGCCACCACAACGATCGCGGCACTCGCGTTTCAGAGTCAAGGTAGCGGCGGAGTTGGAATAGATAACGTGATTCTCACTTCTCGGCAATGACGGCAAAGTCGGAGAGCCCTCGCTTCCACACGAATGTCCGTGGGTCGGTAGAACTGACCCGAAGGGGCGGGAGTCGTTACCTTGGCGACCCCCTGGGGTTTGGCTTTCGCCGCTGGTGCGATGCTCTACGTGACTAGTCACGAAATCATCCCTGTATCGCACCGCATGGGTCACGAGGCCAACGCGACTTTCGGAACGATGGGTGGTTTCGTGTTGATGATGCTGCTCGATACGGCGTTGAGCTGATCGACTGACCCAGAAGCTCGCCGCGAGGACGGCGCTTCCCGTTAGAATCGCCGCATGACCGCGGCGATCGAAGTTGAAGACGTAAGAAAACTCTATCCCTCAAGAACCGGCGAACCGGTGCAAGCATTGAACGAAGTTTCGTTTCGAGTGCGTGAGGGAGGTGTGTCGGGACTGCTCGGTCCCAACGGCGCGGGCAAGACCACACTGGTCAAGATCATGAGCACGATCACCAAGCCCACCTCCGGCCGCGCCGCGATTTGTGGTCTCGATGTCACGCAGCAACCGTTGGCGGTCCGGCGAAAAATGGCCGTGGTGCTGCAGCAGACCGCGGCCGAGACTTTGCTCAATATCCGTGACAATCTCCTTATCTATGCGTATCTGCACGGACTCGAACCGCGCGAAGCGAATAAGCGCACGCCGTCGCCGAAGAATTCGATCTTGCCGATCGCTTGCGCGACACGGTGCAGGACTTGAGCATCGGAACCAAGCGCCGGATCCAGGTCGCGAAAATCTTCCTGCTCGATTCGCCGCTCATCATTCTCGACGAGGCGACGACCGGAATGGGCCCCTTGATGAAGCGGCGGGTCATCGAGCGCATCCGCGCCGAAGCGCGCAAAGGCCGCACCGTGTTGCTGACAACGCATGTGTTGAGCGAAGCGGAAGAGCTTTGCGATGAAATCATGATCATCGATCGGGGACGCATGCTCGCTTCGGGAACGCTTGCCGAGCTTCGCAAGCTATCGCAACAGACGTTTCACGTGACGCTCACCTTCGCCGAACGCGACGGCGTGGAGCGTTTGCGCGCGCTCGATCCGCTCGAATTGAAAGTCGACGGACGGCAAGCCGAGATGCTTTTTCGGGGAGACGAAGCGGGACTTCTTGCCGGGCTCGCCGAAATTTCGCGCGCGACTCCCATTCAACAATTCGAGGTGCGCGGTCCGAATCTCGAGGAGATTTTCGTGGCTCTGGTCGAAGACGCCGAATGAGCGGCATCGCCTCGATCTTCTACCGCGACTACCGTCAGCGGATCACCAACATCGGATTCGTTTTCTGGGACCTCTTCGCGCCACTCGCGTATCTGACGCTTTCGGCTTCGGCTTCGAGCGTGGACTCGACGCTTCCTTTGCTACCACCGACCAAACGATCGGCTATATGGCGTTCCTGCTTCCCGGAGTCATCGCGATGATCTCGTTCAACGTCGCGCTCAATGCCTCCTGGGGATTCTTCATGGACAAGGACTCGGAAATTTTTTATGAACTGCTCACGTATCCGATAACGAGAACGCAGCTTCTGGTCGGCAAGATTTGCTTCAACGTTCTCTTGAGCGTGATCGCCGCCATGCTGACGATCGCGCTGGCCGCGCTGGCGATGAAGATTCAAATCCGGTGGGAGTTCTTGTGGCTTGCCGGCGCGGCCGTTGTCGTCACGACCGCCGGCTGGTTTTTCGTCTTCAGCGTCTTCGCGATCGGTTTGCGGCGCATGGATTCGTACAACACGTTGACGGGCGCGATGTACATCATCCTCATGTTCGTAAGCTCCATGTTCTATCCGATCGCCGACATGCCCGTGTGGTTTCGCGCCGTGGCGTATGCGAATCCGATGACCTGGCAAGTCGACGTGCTGCGCTTGAGCCTTCTCGATATCGGGACGCCCGCGGCGATTCTCCTCGAAGCCGTGGCGTTTGTTGCTTTCGCGCTGATCGCGCTCGCCTTCGCCGCGCGAGCCCTTGGCCGCGCGGCGTAGGTGCTAGAAACCCGGCCGCGCAAGCCCTTGGCCCGAGCGGCTTGGGAGTCGCCGAAAGGGTCTCAGTTCGTAAGAATTGTCTTGAGCGCGACTTTCAAGGCTTCGGAGGATTGCTTGTCCATGAGCGGCCGGACGAACAACCAAATCCACAGCGCAACGAGTGGAACCGCAAGCACTGGATCGGGATACTTGCTCGAAACCGCGGTCGCGTGGATAACGAGCGGCAGGCCCACGGTCGCGACGAGTCCCCAGAATATGCGCTCGTACGCGGCGCGCCAACTCCGGTGATAGTTGATGACCTCGCGCGCAGCAATCGTGGTTGCAACCGAACGCGAGAGCACGATGGTCTTGTCCGCTGCGGACGATTCGCGAATGATCCGCGCT
>JBOIGA010000023.1:0-18930 GCA_050741875.1 Burkholderiales bacterium | reverse complement strand
TCCAATCGCTGACGTCGATCACGATTGCGTCCGCCTTATCGACGAGGAAACGAACTCGCTCGACCCATTCCTGATCGTCCGCGTCGAGATAAAGCGGTATCGATTGCAAGCCCTCGTAACCAACAAGGAACGGATCCCACGACTCTCCCGTATTCTGCCTGCCGACGAGGAACGCCAGCGTCGCGCCATCTGGAACCGCACCGCGAATCGCGGAGCCGACCAGGCGATCGGCGGATTTGCCGAAACGTCGCAGGAAGAGCACGAAGCGTCCCTTCGGCGCGCCCGCCCAGTCGCGATTCATATTCCATATTCGGCAGGCGGCGGCCGGCGCCGCGACGCAGAGCGTAAAAAGAGATTGCCAATCGGCATCGTTGGCGACGGCCAATGCGAGCGCGAATCCCCAGCCGACGATAAGGGTCGTCGGTACCCGCTTTCGAGTGGTCCTGCCGGAAGGAAGTGGAGCGATACGCAGTCCGAAACGAACCACTGGAGTTCGGAGAAACCGTATGAGATAGATCGGACCAATGAGGAAGAGGCCGGTCACAATCCATTCCTGGTACGGGATATTCAGAAGCGCGGCAATGATCGCGATCGGAATCAGGGGAATGTAGATCAGCAACACTGTCGTGCCCCACGCGATCAACCACACCAGCGTTGCGACGATCGTTGCCCAGAGATGCGAGAGAGCGATCGCGAGCGAAGCCATCCGGCTTAGTTTGCCATGACCCTTCTCGGCCGAGCCTATCGACTCGGCCTTTTCAGAACCGGCCTGCCTGGTAGTCCACGATCGTTTGGCGGATCTGCTCGGGCGTGTTCATGACGAACGGCCCATGCCTTGCGATCGGCTCGTTCAAAGGTTTGCCCGCGACCAAAATCGCTCGCGCGGCTTGCGCGCCGGTTGTCAGCAGCACGCTGTCGCCTTGGCCAAGACGCCGAGTTCGCCGCGAGCGAGAGTTTTTTTGCCGCCCGTCACTTCGCCTTCATACACATAGACGAAAGCGTTGTGGCCGCGAGCGACCTCCGCCGAAAACGAAGCGTTCGGAGCGAGCGCGACATCGAGATAAAGCGGATCGGTCGCGGGCGCTTGCACGGGACCGGCGACGTCTTGGAATCCCCCGCGATCACTCGCACGCGCTCACCCTGTCCTGCCTCGACTTCCGGAATCTTTTCCGGCGCGATGTCCTGATAGCGCGGCGCGGTCATTTTGTCTTTCGCCGGCAAGTTCACCCAAAGCTGGAATCCCCACATCAGGCCATTTTCCTGCTCCGGCATTTCCGAATGCACTATCCCGCGGCCCGCGGTCATCCACTGGACGCTCCCGGGCTGCATCGCTCGACTCGCGGAATCACTGCCACCGACAAGGGAATCGCGTTCCACAAGCGGGCGCGCGAAATCATGCGCGAGCTCGATTTCGCCGCTGATGAGATTACCGACCGCAACGAAGATCTCTGCGGCCAGATACGAATCACCGCGCCGATGAGCTTTGTGACTATGGTTTTGGGCCCGCTGCTGTTCCCTTTTTTTAGTCGCCATCCTCGACTCGAAGTTGCGCTCGATCTGGATGATCGGCTGGTGGATATCCTCGGCGGGGGCTACGACTTGGCGATACGCATCGCGAGACTGCGCGCTCATCGCTGGTCGCGCGCAAGTTGGCGACGAGCCCCCGGATCCTCTGTTGCAGCCCCGGCTATGCAAATCAGAGCGGACTGCCGAAGACGATCGAGGAGATTTCGCGACATTCCTGCATCGGCTATGCCAACGCGCATTCGAGTCAAATTTGGCAATTCGAGCCGGCGAAGCGAGGGGGTGAGCCGCGCTCGCTTACCATTCGCAGCCGTGTCGTCGCCAACAACGGCGAAGCCATGCGCGATGCGGCGATCGCCGGACTCGGCCTTGCGGTTCTGCCGGTATTCATCGCCGCCAAGGCGTTCGCGGATGGTGAGCTCATCAACGCGCTCCCCGATGCGCGTCCGGTCAACGACACAATCTATGCGATCTATCCACACACGCGCCATGTCGCGCAGAAAATCCGCGCGATTGTTGACCACCTCGTTCAAGCGCTCGCGGACCCGCCTTGGGAACGCGAGCTTACGCAAAAGCCGCGTTCGCAAAATTGAAACGCGAGTTTCTGAAAATCCTGAGTTCTCAAATAGCGTTGAGAGGTCTACGCTCTTCTGTGCCGTGTTGAGCGGGCAGTTTTTTAAGTGGGACTGCGCAGACTCATAACGAAGGAGAGTTCTTGAGTGACCCTATCCGTTGAATCGCGATCGCAGGTGTGGCCAAGCCTTGCGCTCGAAGCCTGGAGCGACACGTACGCGACGCTCCACCTGTGGACGCAAATTGTCGGCAAGATTCGTCTCGCCCAAAGTCCCTGGGTCAATCACTCTTGGCATGTGACGCTTTACGTCACTGCGAGGGGGCTTAGCACGTCTCCGATACCTTACGGCACCCGAACATTTCAGATCGATTTCGATTTCATCGACCATCGGCTCAGTGTTCAGTCGAGCGATGGCAGCATGGTCTCCTTTTCACTTGAGCCTCAATCGGTCGCGGTCTTTTATCGTCGTCTGATGGAAGAGATGGGCAATCTCGATCTGCGCGTAGCGATCTACATGCGACCGAACGAAGTTCCCAATGCCATCCGGTTTGACGAGAACGAGGTCAACACAGCTTACGATCGCGAGTACGTCAATCGATTCTGGCGGATTCTCGTCCAGACCGACCGGGTCTTCAGCGCGTTTCGTTCTCGCTTCATCGGCAAGTGCAGCCCGGTGCACTTCTTCTGGGGTGCCCCGGATCTAGCGGTCACACGGTTCTCCGGCCGCAGCGCACCCAAACATCCCGGCGGCATTTCGAATCTACCCGATTGGGTAACACGGGAAGCGTATTCGCACGAGGTCAGCAGCTGCGGCTTTTGGCCTGGCGGGGGTCCAGTACCGTATGCGGCGTTTTACTCGTATGCGTATCCCGAGCCTGCGGGTTTCTCGAAGGCAAGCGTCCGACCCGCCGCGGCTTTCTACCACGGCGAGCTGCATGAATTCGTTCTGCCATACGACGCTGTTCGCGAATCAAAGTCTCCCGATGACACTCTTCTCGACTTTCTGCAGACAACGTACGAGGCAGCAGCGCACCTGGCGAAGTGGGATCGCAGCTCTCTTGAGCGCGATGATTTCAGGAGCACCGTCTGATGTCTTCGGCTGGATGGCACGCTGGTCGGCCTTGGCGCTGGCTGGTTTCTGCGTCGCGGCGGCGGTCCTGTTTCACTGGAATTTTGCCGACCAGATGCAGACCATCAACTTTATGCAAAATCTCACCATAGCGGGCGGGGTTGCTACTCCTTTACGCGCACGGCGCCGGACGGTTGAGCGTGGACGGGCGCTGAAGCTGAGAAGCGAGCGACGAGCGCGCGGGTCGGTCAAGCTCGTGGCATCGGCGGTGGGAGAAGCCTAGATATGCGTCCAGTTCATCCATCGGACGCTCGCAGCGACGCAAACCCTAACCGCAGGACCACCTCCCAGGGTTACGCATATTTGGCAGGTCGCCAAGGTGGTTTCGATTCGAGTTTCAGGAAGAGGGCGCACGGCCCGGTGTCGCGGCGTGTCACTTCAACCATGGGGGGTTGTCATCGGAGCCAGCACTGCTGGCGTGGAAAGGGGTCCATGCTGTAGGAGCCGAAGGCTAACCAAGTCGCAATATTTCAGCTCATTGACCAGTGACATGCAAAATGCCGAAGGTATCGATCGGAGTTCTGGCGCTACCGGTTTGCGCCGCTGTTACCGAAAAGGCAGAAAACGTTTGGCAATTACTTGTTCATGCGTTCGACGGGTTCGACGGTCAGCGTAAGCTTTCGGGTCAGGCGCAGCAGCTCAACCGAGATTGGCTTGCCGACGCGCTCAACAGACAGCAGCCGATGTATGTCGTCTATGGTTGCGACGCTGTGATCGTCAAACTTCACAATGATGTCTCCCCGCTCCAGGCCAGACCGAGCAGCCGGTCCGTGATCTTCCAAGGATTGAACTTGAACTCCCGTTTCGGACGCAAGCTCGAAATGGCGCATTCTGCGCCGGCTGATGGGCACATTGGCGCCGGCAAACCCGAGGTATCCACGGCGCACGCGGCCGTGCTGGAGCAACTGCGTGACAACCCATTTTGCGGTGTCGATCGCGGTCGCGAAACAGATTCCCTGCGCAAACGGGATGATCGCAGTATTGACGCCGATAACTTCGCCGCGCGCGTTGACCAGAGGCCCTCCGGAGTTGCCGGGATTGAGCGCGGCGTCGGTCTGAATCACATCATCGATCAGCCGCCCATTGCTCGCGCGCAGGCTTCGTCCGAGCGCGCTGACGACGCCGGTGGTCACGGAATGTTGGTAGCCATAAGGATTGCCGATCGCAATCGCGATCTGACCCACTCGCAACGAACGCGACGTTCCGAGCACTGCTGTCGGAAGCGAGGTTGCACCTATTCGAACGACCGCAATGTCGGTATCCGGGTCATCGCCGATGAGGTCTGCCTCAAAGCTCGTACCGTCCAGGAAGCTGACGCGAATCGCACGCGCGCCGTGAACCACGTGGCTGTTGGTGAGACAAGCCGTCCGGAGTAAACGCAAAGCCGGAACCGCTTCCGTTCTGGGGAATACTCGAACGCGCGGCGAGAGTACGTGCAATCTCCAGGTGGGCAACCGCGGGTCCCACGCGCTCCGCAGCACTGACAACAGCCTGCGAGTAGGAATCGAGCAGCGCTTCGTCGCTCGCCAAGCCCTTATGGGGTTCGGCAACTGAAGACTCGTTAGCGACAAATTGGGGGATGATGTCCATGAAAGACCTATCTGCGATGAATTTGGGGCACTGCGCCGAATTTCAATGCAAGCTGGGCGGTTCGCCTATCTCATTGCTCAATAAAGCCCGTCGCAAGACTAAGCAGCCTAGCCTTGTCACGCCGCTTTAAAGGACCTGCAACTCGGGGCTTCAAAGCGGCGACCCTGCAGACGGCGTTTGCCGAGCAGCGTGTTGACTTTGTCTCGCGGCGTGGCCGTGAGCGAGCTGACCAATTTTGAAAAGGAGAAAACCATGTTCCGAAACAAACAAGTGGATGATCGACCCCAACGACGTCGTCATGCTGCTGATTCCAGAGTGGGTCGCCTAGTCGCGAGCTTTTAGAGGAGGATGACAATGGAAGATCCAGTGGCGGAGCGTCGCGAGTTCTTGAAGACGGGCGCAATCGGTCTGGCCGGCGGGGCACTGCTGGCGGGAGCGGCGGCGACTCTCGACCCCAAGACGGCCGCAGCCCAGGCGGCGCCGGACAACCCGACCTCATTCAAGTACAACCGGCTTTCCAAGGACGATGCCGCGGTCCTGCTCGTCGATCACCAGTCCGGCCTGATCACCCTGGTGCAGGACTACGCGCCGGGCGAATTCAAGAACAATGTCCTGGCCCTGGCTAATCTGGCCAAGTATTTCAAGCTGCCGACGATCCTGACCACGTCCTTCGAGGACGGGCCGAACGGGCCGATGGTGCCCGAGATCAGGGAGATCTTCCCCGACGCGCCCTACATCCCGCGGCCCGGACAGATCAACGCGTGGGACAACGAGGACTTCGTCAAGGCAATCGAAAAGATCGGCCGCAAGCAGCTGATCATTGTGCCGGCGTAGTCACGGATGTCTGCGTTGCCTTCCCGGCGCTCTCCGCCATCGAGGCGGGCTATAAGGTGTTCGCGGTTGTGGATGCCTCCGGCACCTTCAACAAGGACGTGCGCGACGCGGCGCTTTTGCGCATGACGCAGGCTGGGGTGAGACCATGAACTGGTTCAGTGTCGCCTGCGAGCTGCACCGCGACTGGCGCAACGACATCGAGGGCCTGGGTGCGCTGTTCTCCAACCACATCCCGAACACCGCAATCTCATGACCAGCTATTTTGCCAAAAAGTAGGCCGGTAGCGGACTCTTGGGACGAAAAGGAGAAACGTATGAGCTGGCAGCCGGCTCTCGAGCCTGAGGTAAGCGCTGCGCCGGCCTGCAAAGCCCTGGAGCAGGTCATCGTCCCGCGCTCCCGCGATCTGGGAGGATTCGAGGTCCGGCGCGCCGTCAGCACAGCGCCGGATGGTCGGACCGTTCGTTTTCTTCGACCAAATGGGTCCTGCCGAATTGATCGCAGGCCAGGGCATTGATGTCCGGCCTCATCCGCATATCGGCCTTGCCACCGTGACCTATCTCTTCGACGGAACGATCGTTCATCGGGACAGCCTTGGGAGCATCCAGTCCATTGAGCCCGGCGATGTCAACTGGATGACCGTGGGCCGGGGCATTGTTCATTCGGAGCGCTCAGATCGCGAATTGAGAAAGCGGCCGGAGAAACTCTTCGGCATCCAAACGTGGGTCGCTCTTCCCGAGCGGTATGAGGAGACGGACCCCGACTTCACCCACTACGAAGCCGCGACGCTGCCGGTAATCGAGGGCGAGAAGAAGTGCGTCCGTGTGATCGCCGGTTCCCTGTTCGGCGAAACGTCGCCGGTAAAAACGCTCTCGGCTTTGTTCTACGCTGATGTGATGTTTCAATCGGGAGCATCGCTTGCATTAGATCCGGAGCACGAAGAGCGGGGGATCTATCTCGTCGCCGGAAGCGTCGAGATTGCGGGGGAGTGCTTCGAATCGGGACGCCTGCTCGTTTTCTCACCTGGCAAGAGCATTACGGTCAAGGCAACCTCTGCTGCGCGGATGATCCTGCTCGGCGGCGAGCCCATGGACGGTCCCCGCTACGTCTGGTGGAACTTCGTTTCCAGTTCCCGCGAGCGTATCGAGCAGGCGAAGGCTGACTGGAAGACTGGGCGGTTCGCGCCGGTGCCCGGCGATTCAGAATTCATTCCGCTTCCTGAATAGCAATTTTTTGATGCGTTTTGACTGGACCACTCAAACCGTAGGAACTCAACGGCTGAGGAGCGACATCGCACATGGTTTGCCGGCACCGGGGCGCCGCATTACTTCTCGCCATTTTGCTTTTCCTGCCTGCGGAATCCGGCCGCGGTGATGAGACGAAATCGGCTCCGGTGAATTTGTTCGGTACGCATCGCTTTGACGAGGATTTCACGTACCTCAAAGATCCCAGCCGCGGCACAGAATTGGTCGGACAGTTCGGCGACTTTGGAGACGCGGACATCCGAGCATGGACGGTTGCATCAGCCTTCGGTTTCACGTTCGGCGATCTCCCTCTAAAGCCGCGCCTGGGTCTTCATGCCGATATCGCCAGCGGCGACGATGACCCGAACGACGGAACGCTGCGCACCTTCAATGCGATGCTACCGAAGTTGAACTACCTGACTGAACCAGCGCCGTCGACTTCGCAGCCGCGTGGGTGACTTACCGGTTTTAGCCAGGGCGCATGGCAATACAGTTTTGAGCCAAGGAGACTCCCCCTCTCCCAATCGGGAGAGGGGGAAGTACGAGTTACTTAGGCTGCGGCACAATCCGCATGTAGGGCTTGGGTGCCTTCCATCCTCCCGGGAATTTCTGCTTTGCTTCTTCGTCCGAAACGGCGCCGGAGATGATCACGTCTTCGCCGAGTTTCCAGTTCACCGGTGTTGCAACCTTGTGCTTCGCGGTCAATTGCATCGAGTCGAGTACCCGCAAGACCTCGTCGAAGTTGCGCCCGGTGGTCATCGGGTAGGTGAGCATGAGCTTGATTTTCTTGTCGGGCCCGATGACGAACACGGAGCGCACGGTCGCGTTGTCCGCGGGAGTGCGTCCCTTCGAACTTCCTGCGGTTTCGGCCGGGAGCATCTCGTATAGCTTGGCAACTTTCAGCTCGGGGTCGCCGATCATCGGATAGTTCGGCGCGTGACCTTGCGTCTCCTCGATGTCCTTCGACCAGCGTTTGTGATCGTCAACGGGATCGACCGAAAGCCCGATGATCTTGGTGTTGCGCTTTTTGAATTCCGGTTGCAGCCCGGCCATATACCCAAGCTCGGTCGTGCAAACGGGGGTGAAATCCTTTGGATGCGAAAACAAGACCGCCCAGCCGTCGCCAATCCATTCGTGAAACCGGATCGTGCCTTCCGTTGTTTCGGCCGTGAAATCAGGCGCTGTATCGTTGATGCGTAGTGACATGGTCTAACCTCCTTTGGGTGATTGCCTCTTCAATATAGCAGGGGATATGGGGACGGCCAATCCAATTACAACCGGGATTCTAGGGCTCGATCCAAACTAAACGCCAGAAATCGTTTCTTTCTCCGCGATTGCCTGAGTGGACCCTTCGATTTGCGCTTGGGCCCAAGCCGTACATTGATCCGGATAGCGCAGCGCGTAGGACTCGATCAGGCGCCCGCATTTTGTGACCAGTTCTTTCACGCCGTCATCTTTCCGGCTGCTTGCTTCGAGCGGCGCTTCGATCGTTGTCGCGAAGCTTCCGTCTGCGCTGCGAACCGAAAACACCGGTAGCAGCGGCGCGCCTGTCTTGAGCGCAATGGCCGGCGCGCCATCGGCAATGGGCAACGCACCCGCAAAAAATGGCGTCATACATTGCTGCCCCTCGGGACCGACCGTGATCGAGACCACGCGATTTTGCCGTACCCGCTCGATCAATTGGCGCAGGATGGCCACCGATTGGCTTGGCGACATGACCAACCGCTCGGCCAGATAGCGTTCCTCGATTCTGGTCCAGATCGGATTCAGGACCCGCACCCCAAAATGACTATACGAGAAACCGTGCACGGTGCGGCTTAGATGTGAAACTCTGACTCCAGCCTGATTGAGTGCCATCTTGGTGACGAGATGGGTGAACACGAACGGCGCCACCCACAAAATCGCGCCGCGGCGTACGGCGAGGGCCCGCTCGATGTGCTCGAGACCGGATACGGACATGGCGGGACGCCAGGAATCCCAGCGGTAACAACGCAAGAGTTGTAGCCGCGCCAAGTGGTGGTTGCCGGCAAGTCCCGCGGCGATTTGATGCGGGTCGACTTCGTTTGCCCGGCCAGCCAGGAGATGCCCAATGCGCAGAGCATCTTTCCGGCTCTGCGCGAGATACATTCGCGACGTAGCCGTGGATGCGCTTGTCCAGAACGATTCAGGCGTGAGCCAGGAAATCGCCGCCAGCGCCGGCAAATAGCCGAGCATGACGAGGTCTCTGGATTGAATAGTTTTCAATGGAACTCCTCAGGCGCACGAAGAACGCATGACGAAGCTTGTAACGGCGTTTTCTTGAACTTGGATTGTACGACCTCGGGCCGAGGGATTGGGCCGATGCGAATCTACTGAAAAGCGCCGCGCTCGGCGATTCTCAATCGGGATCTGAATTGACGGAAGCGGCTAACGGCGATTGATGCTGTATCTCCCCGGTCCCATGAACGCGAGCGCCAGCGCGGTGAACAGAAACATTCCTTGCAGTTCCAGCGCCCAGCCGCCGTTCTTGGTGAGAGTGAAGACTTCCTGCGAGTGCGCAAGCAAAATGGCGAACAGCATGTTGGCCACGATCAACGCCGCTCCCACGCGCGCATAAAAGCCGATCAAGACGAGGATGGGAGCAAGCACTTCTCCGACGTAGGCGCCGAAGGCAAAGAAAGCGGGCAGGCCGATTCCTTGCAGCATTCCTTCGATGCCGGAAACCCCTTTGGTCAACTTGCCGATCCCGTGCAACAGGATGAGAACGCCAAGTGTGATGCGCAATATCAGCTTGCCTGCGTCGTCACCCATTTTCTTCTCCTTGAGGTGTGCCAGCCGTAACATTGTAGAGCAGGCAGCGCCGGCCCGTCACTGGAGCGCAAAGCAATTCAGATCATCAGCGAAGACAACGGGGCCTTTGTAATTCGCGGCAATCGCGGTTTGGCTTTCGTGCTCTTTACCCACTGTGCGCAGCATACGGTGCGAGAGAACGAGCTTTTTGACTTTGGCGGCCGCGGCAATCTCGCCGATCCTTGACGGCGGCATGTGGAGCTTGCGTTCGACTCCCGTCGCGCCCTCCGGCACGGCATGGTGCGCAATCAACACATCGGCGCCGCGCGCGAGTTGTTCGAGTCCGCCTTCGCCGTTCGTGCCGCCGCTGATCACCACACTCTTGCCCGCCGCCTCGATGCGAAACGCGAGCGCAGGGAGGGGGCCGTGAATGACCTTGGCCGCGCTCACTTTTAAACCTTGTTCCAAAAAAATTTCGCGCGCTTGACTGTTTTCAAGCGCGACGTCGTTGGGCTTGATCTTGTACGGCGACTTGGTCTCGCGGTCGAGATGGTTTCCGAGATAGCGAAAAGCGCCGCGCCCTTGCGCGAATAACGCCTGCACAAACTCGGTCGTCGAAGGCATTAGATCATTGCCCGTGGGACCAAAGACCGGCAAGTCGCGCGCTCGGTCGGTGAAGAACGACGCTTTGATGAGCGCGGGGAAATCGACGCTGTGGTCGACGTGATAGTGGGTGAACAAGACGGCGTCCAGATCGTTCACTTTCGCGCCCGCTTCTTCGAAACGCAACGCCGTGCCGCCGCCCATGTCGATCAACGCGCGCGCCCGGCCATTCTTCCAAACCAGATACGCGCTCGACGCGCGCTTGTCTCCCATTTCCGGCCCACCCGAGCCTAAAACCTGAACGGCTACGCCTTCGCAGGCCGCGAAAAGACGCCCGCCGCACAGGAAGAGCATCGCCAATACCGTCACCCGCAACACAACTCTTGTCATGCCGGGCCTCCAAGTCTTGAAGGAGTCAATTACTCCTTGCGGCTTACAACCACAACATCATTCCCATCTCCGCCGGATGGGTGAGCAGCGGATGCCACGGGTAGACGCGCACGCGATATTCGAGCTTGCCGCACAGTTCGGGAGTGAGTGCGAGGGCGAAGCGGTGTTCGCCACCCTCGACGATTCCGGCGAACTCGAAGCGATGACGCAAAAAGCTCAAGAGATTGAGCCGCTTCGACTCGCGGCCGATGAGCATTTCAACGATGACGTCCTCGGGTCTCAAATCGTTCAAGTTGACGGCGACTTCAAAGCGCACGCCTTCGCCAAAAACGATCGCTTTCCGCGGTTCGTCAACGCGCCTTATCTTCACTCCCGGCCAGCGCGAACGCACTCTGGCTTTCCACTGGGCGGCGAGTTTCGCGTTCTCGCGCTTGTTTTGCAGATACTTCTGATGCTGATGAGTCGCGGAAAAATAGAACTTCTTGACGTACTCGCTCACCATGCGAGTCGAGTTGTAGCGCGGAAGCAGCGTCGCGATCGAACATTTCGCCATCCTCACCCAGCCTTCCGAATAGCCGCTCTTGCCTTGATCGTAGTACATCGGGATCACATGGTCCTGCAAAATTTCGTACAGGGTCTGCGCCTCCTCGCGCTGACGGCGATGCATGTCGAGACTTTCGGAAGCCGGCTTGATCGCCCAGCCGTTCTTGCCGTCGTAGCCTTCGGCCCACCAGCCGTCGGTGACCGATAGATTAAGAGTGCCGTTGATCCCCGCTTTCATCCCCGAGGTGCCGCAAGCTTCAAATGGCGAGATTGGATTGTTGAGCCAGACGTCAACGCCGGCGACGAGCCGGCGAGTCAAGCCCATATCGTGGCCTTCGACGAGCAAGAGCCGCCCTTCGAAATCAGGATCACGCGCGATCGCGTGAACGCGGCGAATCAGGTCCTGTCCTGGAACGTCGGCGGGGTGCGCCTTGCCGGCAAAAATCAAGAGCACCGGATTCTCGGAGACAATCTTGCGGATCAGCTCGAGATTTTCGAAGAGCAGGGTCGCGCGCTTGTAAGTCGCGAAGCGGCGAGCGAAACCGATCGTCAGCACATTGAGATTGGAGGGGCTCGCCAGCTTGAGCAGCCGATCCAGATGCGCTTCCGATCCGTTGTTGCGAAAGTGCTGCGCGGCGAAGCGGTGCCGAACCGAATGGAGCATCTGCGCTTTCAGCGACTGCCGCACGCTCCAGAAAAGGTGATCGGGAATTTCGTCGACCCGCTTCCAGAAGTCGGCGTCGGACAAGCGGTTGCTCCAGTCGTAGCCCAGAAAGCGATCGAAAACTTCGTGCCATTCCTGCGCCAGAAAAGACGGAACGTGCACGCCGTTGGTGACGTAGTCGATTGGATTTTCCTCGGGATCGATCTGCGGCCACAATGCCGATAGCATGCGCGAAGTTACTTCGCAATGAATGCTCGAGACGGCGTTGTAGAAGCGCGAGCCGCGCACCGAGAGTGCCGTCATATTGAATTCGCCGTCGCCGGGACCGCGCCCGAGCGCAAGCAGCTCGGCGCCGTCAATCCTGAACTCCTTCAGATAATCGTCAAGGTACTGCAAGATCACCGCGTCGGGAAACGCGTCGTGCCCAGCGGGAACCGCGGTGTGCGTGGTGAAGACGGTGTTCACCGCGACCGCTTCGAGCGCGGCCGAAAAACTCAAGCCCTCGGCGACGAGGTGGCGCATGCGCTCGAGCACGAGAAACGCCGCGTGGCCCTCGTTCATATGCCACACCGTCGGCTCCTTGTGCATCGCTTTCAACGCGCGCGCGCCGCCGATGCCGAGCACGAGTTCCTGCTCGATGCGTATCGTGCGATCGCCGCCGTACAATCTGTGCACGATTTCGCGATCGCGTTCGCTGTTTTCTTCAAGATCGGTGTCGAGCAAGACCATCGTCACATGGCCGATGCGAGCTTCCCATATCTTGATCGCGACGCTACCCCCCGGCAGCGGAACGTGAACTCTGAGTTCATGCCCCTGCGCGTCGAGCACGGCGCGCACCGGCAGATCTCCAAAGTCGGAATCGTTGTAAATCGCGCGCTGGTTGCCTTCGTTGTCTATCGTCTGGGTGAAATAGCCCTGCCGGTAGAGCAAACTCACCGCGATGAAAGGCAGCCGCATGTCGGAAGCGGCTTTGCAGTAGTCGCCGGCGAGAATTCCCAAGCCTCCCGAGTAAATCGGAAAGCTTTCATGAAAACCGAATTCGAAACAAAAGTAGGCGATGAGATCATCTCCGCGCAGCCACTCGGATCCATCGCGGCGTAAAGGCTCGGTGTGATACGTGTCGTACACCGAAAGCACACGATTGAAGTTGCCGAGGAAAACCGGGTCTTCGACGGCGCTCAACAGGCGCGATTCATCAACGCGTTTCAAAAAAGCTTTGGGATTGTGCGCGACGGTGTCCCACAATCCTTCGTGCAGGCGGGCGAACAGCGTGCGCGCCGGCTTGTCCCAGCTATACCAGAGATTATTCGCGATCTCTTCCAGCCTTCTCAAGCGCGGCGGGATCTTCGGATTGACTTCGATGGAAAATGAAGTTCCGCGGTTCATGACGTCGAGGGATGAGGGATGGGGGATAAAGGATGAAGAATTCGGCAATAGGAAATCGCGAATCGGGAAACGAAATTCATTGGGGCTTTCCCATAACCTATTCCCTATCCCCTATCACCGCTTCTTTCCTCACAGTTTTGCAGCGGGCCTGAGAATAAGCTGGCCGGCGCGCTGAGTAAACTCCAGGCGTTGCAAAAAACTCATGCCGAGCAAAACAGTTTCGCCGTCAATTCCGCTGGTCACCACCGCGCCCACGTCGCGCAAAGTGATCGGTCCGAGACTGACCGTTCGAAGACGCGTCGCGTAGCCGCTCGCCACACCGTTCGCGGTTGTCACAGTGACACGGTGGTTGAGATCGAGGTCAAGCTCGTGCGCAAGTTCAGCGGAAAGCGCGATTTGGGTCGCACCCGTGTCCACCAGAAAAGTCACATTGACTCCGTTGATTTTCCCATCCGCAACGTAGTGCCCGGAGCGGTTTCTCTGCAGCACGACTTCGCCGGTCTGGGCGCTCAAGACTGCTTCGCTGTTCGGATTGTTCTCGCGCGTTTCCCAGCCGGCGAAAAACCAGAACAAGAGGGCGAAGATGAGCACCCAGGCGATGATGAGCATCGTGATACCTGAGCGGCGGTGGGGATTATTCATGAGGGATGAAGGATGAGGGGTGAAGGATGAAGGTCTTTCGCTCGCCCCTCACCGCTCACTCCTCACCATGTTCAAGAAGTTCTCGCGATAGAACTTCAGTTCCTCGATGGACTCGTAGATGTCCGCGAGCGCTTCGTGTTTTCTCTGCTTTACGAACTGGCCGGTCAGATCCGGGCGCCAGCGCCTAGCGAGTTCCTTCAGCGTGGAAACATCGAGGTTGCGATAGTGAAAATACGCTTCAAGTTCGGGCATGTGGCGGGCGAGAAAGCGCCGATCCTGGCAGACCGAGTTGCCGCACATCGGCGACGCTTTCGTCGGGATGAGCGGCTGCAGAAAAGACAACAGGCGGATTTCCGCGTCCGTCGCGGCCAAAGTTGAGCTCTTCACGCGATCGAGCAATCCCGATTTCGCGTGCGTGGACTTGTTCCAATCGTCCATCGCCAAGAGCACGGCGTCGTCCTGATGCAAAACCAGCACGGGCGCTTCGGAAATAACGTTAAGCGCGGCGTCGGTCACCACCAGCGCGACTTCGAGAATCTGGTCGTCTTGCGGAGAAAGACCGCTCATCTCCATGTCTATCCAAATGAGCGCCTCGGAGTCTTGTGCCATAATGAAACTCGAAAAACCTACATTTTGTCATAGCAGTGTCGTATGGACTTCAACTTTTTCACTCTTGTTTTTCTGCTCGTGCTGACGCTCACCGTCGCGGTCCGGCTGTGGCTCGCGTCCCGCCATGTCCGGCATGTGCGCGCGCATCGCGATCGGGTACCCTCGGGATTCACCGACGCGATCAGTCTCGAAGCGCATCAGAAAGCGGCCGACTACAGCGTCGCGAAAACGCGCCTGGCGCGAATCAATATCATCGTCGAGGCGGCGCTGCTTCTCGCCTTCACGCTCGGAGGCTTGTTTCAGCTTCTCGACCGCGTCTGGCGCGGTGAGACCGGCAGCGAACTTCTGTTCGGCGTCGCCTTGATCGCGAGCGTGATCGTGATCTCGGCGATCGTTGATCTTCCCTTGAGCCTCTATCGCACTTTCAAGGTCGAGGCGCGTTTCGGCTTCAACAAGATGACGCTTGGGCTTTTCTTCGCCGACCTCGCGAAACAAGCTTTGCTCGGAGCGCTCATCGGTTTGCCGCTCATCTTCGGCGTGCTCTGGCTCATGGAGAGAATGGGCGAATACTGGTGGCTTTATGCGTGGGCGGCATGGATTGTGTTTTCGATTCTGATGCTCGCCCTCTATCCCACGCTTATCGCGCCGCTTTTCAACAAGTTCAATCCGATGGACGAGGGGCAGCTCAAGGAGCGCATTGAGAAACTGCTGGCGAAATGCGGCTTCAAGTCGAACGGTCTTTTCGTCATGGACGGCTCGCGCCGCAGCAGCCACGGCAATGCCTACTTCACCGGTTTCGGACGCGCGAAGCGGATCGTTTTTTTTGATACGCTCGTCAATCGCCTCGAACCTGCCGAAGTCGAAGCAGTCCTCGCGCACGAGCTTGGGCATTTCAAGATGCGCCATGTCGTCAAACGCATGCTGCTCACTTTTGTCATGAGTCTAGCGTTCTTCTGGCTGCTGTCGATCGCGATTAACGCCGCATGGTTTTACGAGGGTTTGAACGCGGGAACGCCGTCGAACGCGATGGCGCTCGTTCTGTTCGTCATGCTGGCGCCGCTCGTCACGTTTCCGTTACAGCCGGTGTTCGCAAAATACTCACGCAAGCACGAATTCGAAGCCGACGCCTATGCCGCGGCCTACGCCAGCGCGAAAGAGCTGGTCAGCGCGCTCGTCAAGCTCTACAAAGACAATGCTTCGACCTTGACGCCCGACCCGCTGCACTCGGCCGTGTACGATTCGCATCCGCCGGCCGCGATTCGGATCAAACGCTTGCAAACAAGCGTTTGAGGACTGAACGACTAGAGAACTCAAGACTAAGTGAAAACCCTAATCTTCGTACTCTCCCTGTTATTTACGGGATTGTCTTTCGCGAATCCGTTCGAAAAAGGCGATCCCGAGGCCGGCGAAAAGCTGCTCAACAAATCCTGTAATACTTGCCACATCAAAATGATGGGTGGCGACGGATCGGCGATCTACACGCGCGACAATCGCATCGTGAAAAACGCGCAACAACTCCTTGCGAGAATCGCCACGTGCAACGCCAATGTCGGGACAGGATGGTTCCCCGAAGACGAAGTGGACGTGGCGGCGTATCTGAATCAGAAATACTACAGGTTCAAGGACTGAGGACTTAGGACTGAGGGCTGAGCAGGAACTTCTCGCTTCTGACTTAAGTCTTTACTGAGTCCTCAGTCCTAAGTCCTCGCTTTATTCCAGCGTCGCTAATACTTCGAGGACAATCTTCCGCGCCCCAGCGATCTCGTCGCTCACGCGTTTCGCCGCGGCCTCATCGTCCGCTACGCTTTCCCATTCGTTTTGCCACGATTGAAACACGCGCTCCGCCGCTTGCGGCGCGGGGTCGGGCATGACTTGCGCCAGGTCTCTTACCAAAAGCACCCGCCCCCAACCAGTGATCGGATTGCCGAGCTGCCGGTCTTTCTGATAATGCGCGTAGTCCACCACCATCTGCAGCTCGCCCAGGTTTTTCAGAACTTCGAAACCGGCAACCCGAATGTTCCGGTGCTCCTCGATGCGGTTGTCGCGCCAGCCGGCGTAGAACACGCTGAAGATGGCAATGCAAAGGCTGATGAGCGCGACGAGATTGTTCCGAATTTGCGGCAGCAAGTTCATTCGTTCGGCATTTTAGCTCGACTCTCACTCACCCCCTTACCCTTCAGCCTTCATCCATCGGACGCGCTTGCATCGCTTGCGCGATCGCCACAAAATGTCATCCATGAGCCGGGCATTCGTGAGAGAAACCGATTTCGACGCGGCGGGCGCCGAGCTACCCGAGCGCCCGTCGAGTCCGCATCCCAATTACGTTACGGTGAACGGGTTCAAGAAGTTGCACGAGCGCTGCGACGCTTTGAAGGCGCGCGAAGCCGAGCTGTCGAGTGACGACGATCCGCTCTCGCAACAGGAGCTCGCCGAGGTCAAGCGCGACTTGCGCTATTACCACGAGCGGCTCGAGCGCGCGATTCCGGTTGACTCGACGCAACAACCGGAAGACGAAGTGCACTTCGGCGCGCGCGTCGAAGTCGAGGACGACAGCGGTGTGCGTCATGCCTTCACCATCGTCGGCGAGGATGAGGCCGACGTCGCTTCCGGCAGCGTGAGCTGGGTTTCGCCGCTCGCGCGCGCGATGATGGGCGCCCAGGTCGGAGACAACGTGACGTGGCGGCGCCCCGCGGGTGATAAGACGCTGACGATTACCGCCATTGCTCGAGGCGAATGACTTTTTTTTCCCTGATCGCCGCGCTCCTGCTCGATCAGTTCAAACCGCTTCCGGCGCGCAATCCCGTCATCGCGGCCTTCTCGCGTTACGCGGCGGTCCTCGAAAAATGGTTCAACGGCGGGCAGGCGGGCCACGGCGTCGTTGCCTGGATCGTCGCGGTGGCGCCGCTTATCCTTATCACTCTCGGCGTTTACTACCTTCTGTACGCCGTGCATCCCGTCCTCGCCTGGCTATGGAACGTCGCAGCGCTTTATCTCACGATGGGCCTGCGGCAATTCAGCTCACCTTTCACCGCAATCGCCAAGAACCTTCAGGAAAAAAATACCGAGGCGGCGCGCGAGCACATGATGCAGTGGCTGGACGAACCAGCGGCCGAATTCAGCGAAGGCGAAATCGCGCGTGTCGCAATCGAACGCGGGCTGATTCTGTCGCACCGTCATGTCTTCGCGGTGATTTTCTGGTTCGTGATCGCCCCCGGTCCCGCGGGCGCCGTGCTTTACCGCGCCGCGTGGTCGCTCAACGAGGAGTGGAAAAATTCACGCCCGCACGGTAAGGGCGAGTTCGGCCGCTTCGCGGCCCAGGTATTCGAGGCGCTCGACTGGATCCCCGCGCGCTTGACCGCCATTAGCTTCGCCGTCGTCGGCGACTTCGAGGATGCCGTGTATTGCTGGCGCGAGCAGGCAAAAAGCTGGTTTCAAGTCAATCAGGGAATTATTCTGGCTTCGGGTGGAGGCGCCCTGGGCGTGAAACTGGGCGACGCACTGCATCAGCACGGAGTCTTGAGCTGGCGGCCCGAGCTCGGATTGGGCGATGACGCCGACGCCGATTTCATGCAAAGCGCCGTGGGTCTTGTTTGGCGCGCGCTGCTCCTGTGGATTTCGCTCGTACTGCTGACGACTATCGCGTATTGGGCCGGGTGATCGAGAAGCATGGAGCGATGAACGGAGCGGCGGACTTGTAAGTTTTACAGTCCGGTCTCGTAAGTTGAGGTAGAAAAATTCATGGCGATTGTGGTAGCGCTTTGATTCGCTTTCTCTTCCTCTGGGCATGGGGCTTGCTGTCCTTGTAGACGAATTTCGCAAACTCGGAGACCAAAGCCATGCCTGATTCTACAATCATTTTCGTCAAAGCCGGTCCGGACCAACGCTGGGACGTTCTCGAACAGGGGTTCGACAAGCCTATTTCGTATTTTGACAACAAGGATGAAGCCGTCAAATACGCCCGGGGTCTCGCTCACACCAAAACTCTCGCGCAAGTGAAGGTGCTGGAAAAGGACGGTTCGATTTCAAGCGGCGAGACGTACACTGAAGATTGACCCTAGGCTGGCTAACCGGGAGGAGATGAAGCCGGACACGCGCGGCAGGCAGCAAGATTCTCCGCCGAGCGGCGCACGCTTGTGTCCTCGATGTCACGGCCGGCTGGTGCGCATCCATCGTCGAGCGGTCGATCGCCTCGTCTCAGTCGTATATCAGGTTCAGCGCTTTCGCTGCACCAATATCGCGTGCGAGTGGGAAGGAAACTTGAAAAGCAGAAAGCGGGAATAGGGAGACAGCCTGTCGCCGCTAATCGCTAGCTAGCGACGCAAGCTACTAGTGTCGTGTTTCGGAAATAAGTGACGAAAGTCGGCGTAGTTTCGCAAGGATCGAGTCGGCCGTAGCGGTCCATACGAATGGGCGCGCGTGATCGTTGTAATGT
>JBOIGA010000022.1:0-22820 GCA_050741875.1 Burkholderiales bacterium | reverse complement strand
TAGAAAGATTGAGAAGATCCTCGTCATTTAGCCGCGGCAAGCAGTTGAAGTCCACTGGTGCCGGCGCGCGGCGAGCGTCCACCCAGGACTCGGCGCGACCCAGGAACCCCAAATTCTCAAGCAGGGAGTCGAGCATTTCGGTTTGCGGTGCGTCCAGGGGAAGCCCTGGCCAGACAATGACGACAGGATCGTCATCCGCGACTCGGGCGAAAGCAGCGTGCGTTTGTCGCCCCGGGCCGGGCATGTAGTGCCGCGAGTGGGTGTGAATCGCAGACTCCGGCAGGCGAAACACAGAGAAAAAAGACCGTTATTCCGTGAAACCGTGTATAGCAACGCAGTTATCCTCACGTGGTTACTGTGGCAGGACCGAAATTGCCGAAGCCTTGGCCCGTGCGCCGGATTGCCGAGGTGCACACGGCGAAGACACCACGCATCGCTCGTTCCCGCATTGCACCCGTCCACACCATCTGGAGCGCCGAGCGAGCGGTCTCGAGAGAGATGGGGATACACCAAAGCGGCCATGTCATCTCCATGTCATTGCCGCGTCCGCTGACTCCGGTGGTGACGATGCGCGCGCCGTACGGGAAGCTCGGAAAAAGTGGCAACCCTCGAAAGGCGAGCCATTCCAGCGGAGCGTCAACACGTGTGTCGTCCTTTTGGGGGTCGTTCAGCCTCAGCGCCCAGTTCCGTTCTGCCGCTGGGTCCCAACGAAGATTGGACCCCGGACGGTCAGCGTTACCTTCGAAGAGCGAGCGCGTCGCCCACTCCGCAGTCACTGATGCCCGGATCTCCTCGACTATCTCAAGAAAGTGTTGCTGCGCCGCTGTGAAGTGCAGCGCGGTTGGTTTGGTATTCTTGTTCTTTGTCGTGTCTACGGCAACACTCGTTCCGAAAGCCGCAGCATAAGCAGCCGCTTCGTCTTCTCCTGCGCACCAGCGATCAACGCATGCGGATAGGAAGTTTCTGAAGACAGAGGGCGGTGCCTTAAGGTCGGCGACAACCTTCACACTCTTCTTTTCTGCTTTCTCATACTCCAAGGACCAGCCCTGTTTTCCTTCCGTAAGGGCGGCGTCGCGACAGACGAGAGCCACGAGTTCGCCATCGAATCCCTCTACGAATGGATGGAAGGATCCTTGAGGCAGAAATCCCATCTTCGCCGCGTGACTCTCCCGTCGTAGCAGACGCAGCAATCCCATGGCGGCGAGGAACCCTAGGGGATTGGCGCCATTCAATCCTTGGAGAATCACTCGGCTCATGCGACATCTCCAGACAGTTGCTCCTCTTCGCTCGCACGATGATCCGCGAGCCGAAGAATCGCCTCGATCCAGCACAACTCCAACCAACCATACTTTTCAACCAGGCGCCAGAAACGATCGGCTAGCGGTGCATCCAGTCGATGAAGCTCGTGCTTCGATGAAGTCGCGGAGAATTCGATCGCCCCGAACTTCTTGCTTTGGTGATTCGACAACACGATCTCGACCGGCTCATCGTCGATGACAACAGGTGCAAACGGCCGGCAGTAACCATGATGACTCGCGACGAGATGCAGCACGAGATCAAGGTCGTGGGCTTTGGCCTTCACCACTTCGAGATGCTTCTCAAGCATTGCCAGCGACTGCACCTCGTGACGCGCGCCCTTCGGATACCTGCTTTTCCTCTGAGCAAGCCGATGTGCAGCCTTCGCGCCTGGCGGCATGCCGGACTTGGCCCACGGCGTCTCGTCCTTGAAGAATGCGATTTCACTGCCTTCGCGCAGCAGCACCTGAAAGCGTTTGTCGGCTTTACCCACGTCATGAAGCCAACCTGCGAGGGCAAGGTCTTCGATTAACTCTTTGGGCAGGACCTTCTCCGCGTAGTCGCGCGCGAAGCGCTCGACGTCCGCGCTGTGCTGGGAAAGTGTGACTGGACGGCCCGCGTGAAATGAATCGTCCTCATCGGTCGTTAGTTCGACTCCGTTCTCGACCGTGTCGTCCGTTGATAGCAGGGCGCGTAGTTTCTGTAGTTGGACCCGCTGTCCCCGCAAGACAATCCACGGTTCGCCGGTGTCGACGACAATAAAACTCTTGCTCTTGGCCAATTGGTCGAGCCAGAGCTTGCGCCAGCTAGTCGGCTGCTCCTGTTCCGCAGCAGCTTCCAGGGCGCGCCGGGTTTCCTGCAAACCGTCGAGAGGGATTGACAACTCCATTTGCGCCAGCACCTGCGGATGCAGTCGAAGAACGGGCTGCCCTCTTGACAACAACGCGGCGCGCTCAGCGAGGTCCAAGACGGGAGTGGTTGACCCTGGGTCGAAGCATCCGTCGCGAATTCCGCCGCGCGTGGCCGGCACAACGATGGTGTCGCCGGGCTGGATTGCGTTTGCTGAGATGACCGCGCTGTCGTCGCCGTCCCAGCGCAGCACGAGCCGGTCATTTCCACGTTCGCCGTCTTCGCCAGACACGCCTTCAACGTCGGCAACATTACCTATGTCCTCTCCGCGCAGCCAGCGCTTCGCCGCAACGAAGGGAAGCGAAATCGCTTCGAGGCTCGAAGAACGCACGGCTGCGACGATCGCGGCTGGCCGCTCTTTCGCGGAATCGGCTTCCTTCGCATTTAACGCGCCCGTGAGATCGTCCTCGCTCAGGTCCGAACGCCACACGACCTGCACGTCTGCCGGGCCAGATCTTGGTCCGTGCAACCACAGGCTGACATCGGGGACGGCCGCCGGCGCTGGGGAAGTTTGCATCCACAGGTCGAGATAGGCGGGCAAGAGCACAGGCGCGTGCTCTTTGGGCGCAACCATATCCTTCAGCCTTTCCTCGGTAGGCAGAGGAAGAGCGAGAACGCCAAAATTGGTGGCCTTTGTTTTCCCGGCACGATTCTCCCTTAGCCACGCCATTGTCTTGGCAATGGTGCCTTCATACACCGGATCGTCCTTAACGCTCTTGTCGTAGACGAGCACGCCTTCGGCTTCCCCGTACAGTCCCAGGCGATCGACGCGACCAAAGCGCTGGCGAAGTGCGTCGAGGCTCGCCGCCTCGCTCACGATCGCGTCGAAGTCGAAATCGGCGCCGGCCTCGATGCACTGTGTGGCGACCACAATCAATTTCCTTTCGACGCTCGCTCGATCGCGCCCGGTCATGATGCGCGGTCGCAAGGACCGCAGGATCTCGTCGCGGTCAAGCGGCCGCATGCGGCCAGTAAGCAGCGCGACGTCGACCTGATCGCCAAGAGCCTCGCGGAGGCGGTGAACCGCGGCCGACGCGCTCGCCACACGATTGGCCACCACCGCAATGACGCTGTGCCGTTCGATCAAATCGCGTGCCTCATCTGCACAAGCCCGCTCAAGCGCCGAGCGATCCTCGACTTCGCGCAAGCGGGTAGGTTTCGGCGCATGCAACCGAGGACCCAACGGAGACGTCTGCCCCTTTTCGTCCTCGCGCAGGCCAAATGGTTTTGCGTTCGACACGCTGGGAGTAGCCGACAAGAATGCGTGATGAAATCGAGGGGAGAGCTGTGACGCGCTCGCGAATCTTTCGCGCAAACGGCCGACTGCGTCCAAGGTTTCGGCGAAGGGCTGCGAAAGATGAACTTCGTCGAGCAAGAGCAGCACGTCGTTGCTCAACAACCCCGCGTGGACAGGCTTCATTCCCTTGCTGACACCATAGCCCTGGATCAGCAGGCGGGAAGCCCAACTGGTCGACCGTCGAAGCGAGGATGAGCGGTTGATCCGGTGTGCGGGCCCAACCGTCATCCTTAGGCATTCCGCCGCGCAGCGTGAATACCCCAAGCGGCTCCTCGCCTTCCTTGCTCAACGCGCGCAGGCGCTCCGCAACTTCACGAACGACGGGTTCCGCATTACTGGCAACCAACGCTCGCAGCAGCTTGCGCCCCCTCTCGGCGACCTGATCGACAACGATGCGGCGATCCACCACCATCGCGATGCGTCGGGGACACCAGCGCCTTGTCGCGTCCTCGCGGGCATCCAGGGCGAGCGCGAAGAGGGCGATGTCGATGCAGGTCGTCTTGCCGGCCCCAGTAGGAAGGTCAAGCACACGCGGCCACTTCTTCTCGGCAACGACCTGACGCAATAAGCGGGTCTGCCAGTCGAAGGCGCGCCTGCGCTCCCCATGCACAGCGGCATGGAAGGCATCGAAATCGTCAACGGACAGGCTCATCTCGCGCCTTCCTCGGTAATGGGGATGCAGAGGCCAAGACCGAAGAACCGGCCTGCGCCGAGCAGCACCGGACCACGCACCGGCTCGGCGAAACGAATATCGGCATGAACTCGCACGCGCGCCGTGCGTCCGGGCCGGCCAGGCCAAGGCACGAACGCGTGCACGGGCTGCGCGCCCGGAAGCAGCGGTGCGAGCGACACTTCGACCGAGACCGGACGCGGTAGGCCGATGCGCTCGCAGGCATCGGCCACACACCGCTGTGCTTCGATCGATGCCTTGTGGGCGGTCCCATGCTGATTGCTGCGCAGATTCCCCGGATTCCGGTCAAGCGCAATGGGTGTGGCGGTCACGAAGCGGCGCGCGGGCCTGCACCATGTCGCCGGACGGAGTGTGCGCTTCGCTGCGAGTTCGACGCGCTTGAGGCGAACCGTTGGCAGACTACCTCCAGCCAGTTCCATGGTGTCGTCGGCGTCTGTCGCTCGGGCTCTCTCCCATGCAGCGACCAGCCGCAGCAGAGCTTTTCTGTCCGAGCCAGCAAGTCCACGGGGAATCACGATGGCGCAGCCCTGCACCGATGCGTCGGCGTGCTCATGCCCCACGAACGGGAGCGCGACGAAGGCCACGTGTGGTTGGTCGGTGGGGCTGCCGTCCTGCCGATGGCCCGATAGTGAAGCTGGCAGCGTTTTCGATCCGTGCTGATCGAAGAGCGCATCCCGCAGCGCGCGTGACAGATCGTTCCCCCGGGACGACAGCGGCCGTGCGCCGCCAACACGTTCGAAGACAACCCAATCGTTCGAAAAAATGCTTTCGGCAGTAGCAGTAACATCGCTCAACTTGGCGTCCGACCGGCCGTAGCGCGTTGGAATTGCCGGGAGGATCCGGTTTTCTTCGACACCCTGATGCCGCGCGAACTCCGCCTCCAGCCGGGCGAGCTGGTTTGGTCCGAACGTTCGCAACACCACGTTGCCGTCTTCGTCGGGAACAAGCGTTGGCGTAATGGGGCGATCCACGATCGCACAGCGGACCAGCGATGACGAGTGTCCAAGGCGCGTGACGCGCTTGCATAGCGCATCAAGGGCGGCGCGCAGCGTGAAAGAGGGCGAATTGGCCCAGATGAATGCGAAGGTCGAGCGTTGCGGGAGGACGACAGGAAACGTGCGTACTTGCCTCGTGCGGCTACCGGGGAGGAGCGCAGTTGCAGCTGCCAGCGCTGACTTCGGCGGGTCCGTATCGATGTCTAGTTGATCGGTGAGAAACGTCGCAAGCTTTTTTTCTTCCTTCTCGACGAGCTTCTGCGCCTTCTTCAGTGCACTCTTCGTGTCCGAGGTCTCAGGTTCCGCGGCAAGTTTGAGGACCGCCTCGCGCGCCCGGCGCAGCGGCCCCTCCGCATCTCCGACAAGCGTGACGCCGTTCACCGGCACATAAACATCCAGCACTCTGCGCCGCCCGATGTCCTCGCTCACGTCGAGATCAACGTCGAGCGATGGGGGTGGCTGCTGCTCCAACCATGAGAGGGCTTCACGTTCATCAGTCTCAACTGGATCATCGTCGTGCAGCGCGGCAACGAGTGCCGAAAAGAACCGCGCGGGATGCGGCGGCCATTCGGCGCGGCCCCGATCGTTATGCGCAGTGGCCGAATACCGGCCGGCTAGGAGCTCGACTTCGATGGCGAGCATTTATTCCTCCTCGATCTCGGCTCCGGTTGCAGCAAGCTCGCGGCTCTTTCTGACCAGATGTGCGAGCTTGGGGGAAGGGATGAGGGTGGCAAGTGGCTCGCCCGCCTTCGCGGCGAATCTCAGCGCTTCGGGCAGTGCGGAAACAGTGTCATTGAACAGAGCGATGGTGCCTTTGAGGTCGATGCTCAACGCCCGCGTTGTTCCATCTCTATGGACCGCTTGAGCCTCAAGGCCTCGCCCTTCTTCGGGACGAGCAGGCAGCGCGAGCGCAAGTCGTGGCCGCGATCCTCGGCGGCCAAGACAGCAAGCAACGCAAGAGCAGCGAGCACGGTGCGGGCTTCGACTTCCTCACCGCCAAAGTTGAGCTTTCGCAGAGCGGCCAGAGAGAGGACAACTGTGTGCGATGCGTAGTCGATCGTCACGCCACCCGCGATGTCGTCAATGGTCGGCGGAATGTTGCTGTGATTGATAGACGTAGGCTTTCCTGCTTTCTCTGCTTTACCCCATTTCTCGACCGCGCCAACATCCTGCTCGTCCTTGGGCGGCTTACCTTCCTTGAGCGGCTTCGCCTCCATGACGTCAAGAGTCCAGGTTGGCTTGCCATCTGCCCCCGGCACCTTTGCGACGAAAACAGGTCCGGCACTGGTGATGATGCTTGCCGGGTCAATGCGGCTCGATGTCTTCGAGCCGACCGTTGCGCCGACGCCAACGATCTCGGAGACCAGTGCGCGAGGGAACTTCGATCCCAGCCCTCCTCTAGGACCTGTGCTATCCCAAAGACCAAAGACAAGTCCGCTAGGGCACACCTTAAAGAGCGGGGCGGCGTTCCTTGCCGTCGCATCGGCGAACGATCTCCCGAGCTCCGACAGTCGAAAGAAGGTTCCGTCAATCATGCTGTCTCGCAGAAGCGCATCGGCAACTCGATGCGGCGCAGACAAGGAGGTCACCACGCCGACATCGGGTGCGGAGGCTGAGAAGTCCACGGCGATGACTGGCAATGCAATCGTCTTGCTGCCCCAGAGCGCCTCCAGTGCTTCCTCCATCCGGTTGGCCTGGCTCTGCACGGAGTCGATCAGCACGCACAAAACATCGCGCCCGCCGATTCGCCGAGTTTCGAATGCGTACTTGATCCCACGACGCTCGTCGGGCCTCATTCGCCAAAGGTCATCATCCTTCTTGCCTCGCACGCTGTGCGTTGGGGGGAACACCTTATCTCCGGGACCACCCGCGGGTTCGAGCACGGCAGTGCCACGTATAGCGACAGCGTCGCCCGCTACGAGGCTTTTCAAGAGATCGGGAGTGAGGGGGGTTGGTGTCAAGTCGGTCATGGTTTTCTCCTTGTTACGGTGGTGGCGGTCAAGACGATAATGATTGCTTTCCTTACCGGTCCGGCGATCTAATCTCAACCATCGGATTGCCCTTCGGCCATGCGTCCGGCGGGAATACGCAGATGTCCGGCAGGGTCATTTGGCGTTGCTTCGACCGCGAGACGGTCGAGCCGCTGCATGAAATTGCGTTTGGCTTTGTGCTGCGCACGCACGCTGTCGAGGTAGGCGCTGAAGTCGGCGGCTTTTCCCGTGTGGGCCATGAGGTCGCGGATTCGCCGCAGCACTCCCGCCGCGTCGTCGTAGGCCTGGTTGTTGGTCAAGCGCACGATGGGTGCGATCTGGTCCTTGTAGATCGCGATCGCGTCATCGGGGCTGCCGGCTTCGAGCCCTTTCGCGACATTAAGCCAGAGATGCGCCGGGCAGTTTGTCTTGCGCGCGGCTTCGAGTGCGGCGCGCGGATTGCCCTCCCAAAGAAAGATTTCCACGAGGATGGAACCTTGGGATTCCCAAGGCGCCATCCAGCCCGGCTTCGTTCTTTTCGATTGCGTTTCGCGCAAGGCGGCGAGCGCTTTTTCCCGCCACTCGTTCCAGCTTTTGGCTTTCGCCGCGGCATTCTTCAGCTCTTGATACGAGCGAAGATGCGGATGTTCCAGAAAGTAGGTCCAGCGCAACGCCAATGCGTCGTCGTGGCGCTGGCGGCGGTGATATTCGGCAACGAGGAAATCATCGAGCGGAGCATTGAGCCTGCCGGGAAAGGCCTTGTGTCCCTGCTCGGCCCACTTGAGCGCTTCGTCGTGCCGCCCGGCATTCGACAATGTCTCGGCAATTTCGAAAAAGGTATAGGGCTGCGTGAGGTCGTGACTGAGGACATTTACCAGCGCATTGGTGTCGCCATCCATCTGAGCTAGCGTCTTCATGATGTCGCTCAACTGAGTGCGCCTGACTTCGTGGCGATCCTCGTCCGAGCCGGGCAGGAGCGCCGGGATTTTTTTCCATGACTTCTCCGCGAGATTGCGGTAAGCGGCCAGCCCTTCATCGCCGAGCGCGTCTAGGTAGCTTTCCAGATCGAAAAAATCGTAACCATCGGCGAGCTGCAGATCGAATAGGCGCTTCGCCAGTTCTTTTGTTGCAAGCCCGGCCCTGCCAACGGCCTCGCGATAGATGCCGGCCACCTCTGCGATAATTCCGCCGAGCCCGCCGTCGGAGTCGTCGCATTGTTCAAGAAGTTTGAGTGCGCGCTGTGCGGCATACGCGGCGAGTTCGACGACCGCTTTGGCGTCACCCTGATTCAGCAGTTCTCGGAGGAGCTCGGGGACCACCGATGCGCGCGCGGCCAGCACGGGCATTCGGTGGTAGTCCACGAAGCCGCTGGCGGCGAAGGCGTTGCGGATCGTTTCCTTGAGCGCGCCGGGATCGCTGTGGCCGTGGCGCTGGGCGGAAAGCAGCAGCCGGCCCGCGAGTTCGTCGTCTTTTTCCGTCTGCTCCATGAGCAGCTTGACGAGAGTGGGTTTGTCACTGCTGTCGAGCCAGCGGCGGATGGCGATCTCGGACGAGGCCGGCGCTTCATTCTCGCTCGCGCCCTCAGCAAGCCAGACGAGACCGGTGGCGACGAGATGCTTGCAGAACTCACCTTGCTGCCCCATCGGGCACGTGCAGTCGTAATCCAGCTCCCGCCCGTGCAGCCGGATGCTGGTTGTATAGATCTCCGTGCCGGTGACGCGCGCGGTGATCCGGCCGTCGCCACTGCGCAGCCGCTCGACAGCGCCATCGCGAAAGTACTCGCGGCCGCGCGCAAACGAGCGATCGCCCGCTAGTTCAGCAAGGCTGCGTTCGGTAATGAGTTCAGCGAACGATGTCTCTTTCCCCATGCGTAGCAGCGACCGAGTTCTTAATTCGAATCACCACGACAGAAATACCACCCAAAAGATAGTCGGTCTTGATCACTTCCGCGATCACAAACAAACAGTCCGCGGCGAGATTCAGGCTGTCCAGCGGACGAGATCTCGTCTTTTCCGTAGATTGTCTGACCTCAAGGCAAATAGCGAACGCGTCTCAACGGATTATTGGTCGGCTTGAATTCGGTAACTGCCGCGGTAGGGTTGCCGGCCGCATATACAAGCTGTCCGAAATCTTTGTCTTCGGTAATGAGTACTCTGTCCTCGCGCAGCGCCAAAGCGATGACTGCTTCATCCAACGCCCCCGGCATGAGTTCTAAAATCGCAGTGACATCGTGACCGGAATCGCGCAGTTCGCGAACAACTCTGAAGTCGCAGCTCTCGTCGGCCAGAAAACGCATCCGCCGCTAGTCTGGTGAATCTGAAGTTCGCAACATTATTTCGTCATTCCGGACAAGAGCCGCGCAGCGGCCCGCGATCCGGAATCCAGAGCCTTTACAAGATGCTGGATTCCGGCTTCCGCCGGAATGACGGGCTCCATTTATGAAACGCATTTCTAACTCGTAACACTAGCGATTCTCAACCAGCACCGTTTCTTCGTGAGCCAGAGTATCGGCTGCGTAAAGGATCGCGGCTTGAATATCCTCCCGAGTCAGATTGGGATAGGCATCGAAGCAAATCGTTTTCGGTCGCACCCTCGCCAAGTTTGCGTAAGATCAACTCGACCGTCACCCGCGTGCCCTTTACCACCGGCTTGCCCAACATGATTTTGGGATTCACTTCGATTCTCTCGTTTGTCATATCCACTTTCCTTCCTACCTCGTCGGTCCTTGCGAGCGGCGACTTGCCGTCATGAAGCAATCTCGATTAAACCGGGATCGCCACGCTTCGCTCGCGATGACGGCAAAGTTTCGTTTCACACGCCATTCCACATTGGACAGCTATTTTATAGCTGCACGGCGAGCAGCATAGCATTGAGCAGGCGCTTATCTTCGCTCTCTCCAGAGCGCGCGGACAACGCATTCGCCGATCGCAAAAAATCAGGGCCGCGCTCCTGTTCCGCCACAAGCGAATTCCTCAACGCATTTGGTGGGGCCCCCGCGCTGCAAAAGCATCGCGACATGCACGCGATCCAGCGTCGTCGCGTCTGACGCGCAGGCCGTATCGGGCGGCAAGTTTGCCAAGCCCATAGCGAGTGAAGGCAGTCGTCGCGAAGCATGATGAGTTCGATGCGCTTCCTACAAAGATATCGCTAATCACTATCAATACTCGATAGCGGTCAGCCATCGCTTCGGACTTTTGAGGCTTCACGATTTCGCGGGCTCGTACGTTTTTAGCGCGCTGCGCAGATGTTGAGCGACTGCTTTTCTGAGCGATTCGGGGGAAACGACCTCGACCTCAGACCCATGCTTGAGAATGTCCATGAGTAACTCGCGGTCGTCGCGATAAGGGATGCTGAGTTCGTAGCTGCCGTCGGTTAAGAACTGTCCGGACTGGCGCGGATGCCAATGCTCGTCCGCGACCCAACGTGAACGCTCTTTGCTGAAACGCAAGACGGCGGTTTTGTTGGCTTGGCCCGAAAAAATGCCGTAGGCGCTCGCATAGTAGGCGTCAAGTTCTTCGTCTGGAAAATCGCGCGCTCGCTCGGGAAGTTCGGTCGCCGACCGCACTCGATCGGCAGCGAAGCTGCGCAAAGCCTGGCGCATATGACACCACGCGTCGAGGTACCAGTTGTCGCGATAATGAACCAGGCGCTGTGGAGAGAGCGTCCGTTCGGAAAGCTGATCTTTGCTGCGCGAGTGGTAGCGCACCTCCAGCTTTCGGCGCTGGAGGGTTGCCCCCGCCAAAACCTCGAACCATGGTCCGGCCGGTCGCGCGGCTATGCTCAAGGCACGAATGCGCCGCGCCGCTTCGCTTAAGTTCAGGCGTTTGTGATTGAGCAGATCGGTGATCCGCCGAGTGAGCGGCGAAAGTTGCTCGGTCAGAAACCCAGGCTCAAGACTCGCGAACAGCTGATCGAAGACCAGGATCGCCTGCAGCTCTTGCGAACTGAACCATAGACCCGGAAGTTCGAACGCTTCATCGGTGCGGTAACAATAGCCTCCTGACTCCTCGTCGTGCTCGATAGGCGCGCCGAGATAATCACGCATTTCGCGAATGAGGCGAAACACCGTAGGCTCGGAGCACTCGAGCCTTTGCATGAGGTCGGTGCGCGAAATGGGCGCGCGGCGCTCGCGCAGAATGTGATGCAGTTGATAGATGCGGTCGAACTTGTCCACGCCTCCTCCGTGAATCGCCGATTCTATCCCGAAGCGAGGTCACGCGACCTGATGCAATCGCTTGCGTTACCGAGCGAAGGCTTGGCTATAATTGAATCCAATCGAAGTAGCCCAAAATGTCCGCGGTCCCCGATGTAGATCCCGACGAGAGCCAGGAATGGCTCGACGCCCTGGACTCGGTCCTCGAGTACGAAGGGCCAGAGCGCGCGCACTATCTCCTCGAAAAGCTGATCGACAAGGCGCGCCGTTCGGGCGCGTACATTCCGCACAGCGCCAACACCGCTTACCTCAATACTATTCCTCCCGCGCAGGAAGAGCGCTCTCCCGGCAATCACGAGCTCGAGCATCGGATTCGCTCTTACGTCCGCTGGAATGCGCTCGCGATGGTCGTCCACGCGAACAAGAACGAGCTTGACCTGGGCGGCCATATCGCGAGCTTTGCTTCGGCGGCGACGCTTTACGACGTTGGCTTCAATCATTTCTGGCACGCGCCTTCGGAAAATCACGGCGGCGATCTGATCTACATCCAGGGCCACTCGGCGCCCGGAATCTACGCCCGCGCTTTTCTCGAAGGACGGCTCACTGAAGATCAGTTGCGCAAGTTGCGCCAGGAAGTCGATGGCAAGGGATTGTCTTCGTATCCGCATCCCTGGCTCATGCCCGACTTCTGGCAGTTTCCCACGGTCTCGATGGGTCTTGGGCCAATCATGGCGATCTACCAAGCGCGTTTCATGCGCTATCTGCACGACCGAGGAATTTTGGATTCGTCCGAGCGCCATGTCTGGGCTTTCATGGGCGATGGCGAGATGGACGAGCCTGAATCCCTTGGCGCGATTTCGCTCGCTTCGCGCGAGAAGCTCGACAACCTGATCTTTGTTGTCAATTGCAATCTGCAACGGCTCGATGGTCCCGTTCGGGGCAACGGCAAAATCATCCAGGAATTGGAAGCGGTTTTCCGCGGCGCCGGGTGGCATGTTATCAAGGTCATCTGGGGAAGCTACTGGGATCCGCTGCTCGCGAAAGACAAGAAAGGAATTCTGCTGAAGCGAATGGAAGAAGCGGTGGACGGCGACTATCAGAATTACAAAGCCAACGACGGCGCCTATGTGCGCAAACACTTCTTTGGCAAGTATCCCGAGTTGCTCGAAATGGTCGCCAACATGACCGACGAAGACGTGTGGCGGTTGAATCGAGGCGGGCACGATCCGCACAAGCTTTACGCCGCGTACTCCGCGGCGCTGAAGCACCAGGGGCAGCCGGTCGTGATCCTGGCGAAGACCGTCAAAGGCTACGGCATGGGTGAAGCGGGAGAAGGGCAGAACATCACGCACCAGCAGAAGAAGTTTGGCGAAACGGCGCTGCGCGCATTTCGCGACCGCTTTCATATTCCGATTTCCGAGGAAAAAATCGCCGAGGCGCCGTTCTACAAACCCGCTGACGACAGTCCCGAGATGCAGTACCTCAAAGAGCGAGTCCGGGCGATGGGAGGCTCGTTGCCTGCGCGCAGGCGGAAGGCGCAAGCGCTCGAAGTCCCGCCTTTGTCCGCATTCGACGCGTCGCTCAAAAGTACCGAAGAGCGCGAGATTTCGACCACGATGGCGTTCGTGCGAATTTTGAACACGCTCATCCGCGACAAGAAAATCGGCAACTTCGTCGTCCCCATCGTTCCCGACGAGTGTCGAACGTTCGGAATGGAAGGCATGTTCCGCCAGCTCGGAATTTATTCTTCGGTCGGTCAGCTCTACGAGCCGCAGGACGCGGGGCAGCTCATGTTCTACCGTGAGGACAGGAAAGGTCAGATTCTCGAAGAAGGCATCACCGAAGCGGGCTCGATCTCGTCATGGCTGGCGGCTGCGACTTCCTACAGCATGCACGCGCTGCCGATGATTCCGTTCTACATTTTCTATTCGATGTTCGGCTTTCAGCGAATCGGCGATCTCGCGTGGGCGGCGGGAGATTCTCGCGCGCGCGGATTTCTGATCGGCGGCACTTCCGGCCGCACAACCTTGAACGGAGAAGGCTTGCAACATGAGGACGGGCACAGCCATCTCGTGGCGGCAACGATACCCAACTGCGTTTCCTACGACCCCACTTTCGGCTACGAGCTCGCGGTCATCATCCAGGATGGTTTGCGGCGCATGTTCGCCGAACAGGATGATGTTTTTTATTACATCACGGTCATGAACGAAAACTACCCGCACCCCACGCTGCCCAATGGAGCCGAAGAAGGCATTCTCAAGGGAATGTATTCGTTGCGGGAGGGGGACCTGTCTCGGCGAAAGCCGGGAGCGCGAGAGCTGCGGGTGCAATTGCTGGGGTCGGGGACGATATTGCGTGAAGTGATCGCAGCAGCAGATCTCCTCGCGAACGATTGGGACGTCGCTGCCGACGTGTGGAGCGCGACGAGCTTCAACGAGTTGCGCCGCGACGGGCTTGCTTGCGCGCGCTGGAATCTTTTGCATCCCGAGGAAAAACCCAAGCAATCGTACGTCGCCTCGTGCTTGAAAGATCGCAAAGGCCCCGTCATCGCCGCGACCGACTACATGAAAGCGTATGCCGACCAGATTCGCGAATTCGTTCCGCGACGCTATCACGTGCTCGGTACCGACGGCTTCGGCCGCTCGGACACGCGCGAGAAGCTTCGCCGGTTCTTCGAGGTGGACCGTTATTACGTGACGATAGCGGCGCTTAAAGCGATCGCTGACGAAGGTGAAATACCGACTTCGAAAGTGAACGAAGCAATCAAAAAGTACGGAATCAATCCGGACAAACCGAATCCAGTGACTGTTTAAACGATGGGCGCGATCACCGAGATTCGCGTGCCTGACATCGGCGACTTCAAGGACGTCCCGATCATCGAAGTTCTGGTCGCTCCCGGCGATGTCATCAAAGCCGAAGACAGCTTAATCGCGCTCGAATCCGAGAAGGCGACGATGGAAGTGCCTTCTCCGCAAGCCGGTACGGTGCGCGAGCTGAAAGCCAAAGTCGGCGATAAGGTTTCCGAAGGCTCGCCGATTTTGACTTTGGAAGTCGGCGAAGAGAAGCCGGCGAAGGCGGCGCGCGAAAAGGAGGTGGAGGAGCCAAAAGAAGACGCCGCCCCCTCACCCACGCCAGCGCCGGAACCGAAGCCCGCTCCCACGCCGCAGCGCAAGGCTCCGCCGCATCCAGCGGTTCACGAAACCCGGTTCTCGCATGCGCACGCAGGCCCCTCGGTGCGGCGGCTCGCCCGCGAATTTGGAGTAGATCTCGGCAAAGTGGAGGGCAGTGGCCCGAAAGGAAGAATCGTCAAGGAGGACGTGCAGTCGTTCGTCAAGGGCGCACTCGCCAAGCCCGCGGGATTCGCGGTACCGCAGATTCCCGAAATCGATTTTTCCAAATTCGGCCCGACCGAAGAGAAAACGCTTTCCAGAATCAGGAAACTTTCCGCGACCAATCTGCACCGCAACTGGCTCGCGATTCCGCATGTCACCCAGCACGACGAAGCCGATATCACCGAGCTCGAAGAATTTCGCCAGAGTATGGCGCGCGAGCAGGGAGTGAAACTGACTTTGCTTTCCTTTCTGGTCAAAGCCTCGCAGGCCGGATTGAAGGAGTTTCCCGAATTCAATTCATCGCTGAATGCTTCCGGCGAAGCTCTCGCGCTCAAGCGCTATTTCCACATCGGCTTCGCGGTGGATACGGACGAAGGGCTGATCGTTCCGGTGATTCGCGACGTGGATCGCAAAGGCGTCTTGCAGATCGCCAAAGAATTGGCGGAACTGTCGGAGCGCGCGCGAGCGAAAAAACTTGGCCCGGCCGACATGCAAGGAGGGTGCTTTTCGATTTCGAGTCTGGGCGGAATCGGCGGCACGCATTTCACGCCAATCATCAACGCGCCTGAAGTCGCGATTCTGGGGGTGTCGCGCTCGTACCAAAAACCGATATTCGAAAACGGAAGCTGGGTTCCGCGACTGATGCTGCCGCTTTCCCTCTCCTACGATCACCGGGTCATTGACGGTGCGCAGGCTGCGCGTTTTACCCGCTTTTTAAGCGGCGTGCTCGCGGATGTGCGAAGGCTTTTGCTCTAGGGAACCTGTCATTCCGGCGCACGCCGGAATCCAGTAAAGACCTGAATTCCCTGGATGCCGGCCTCCCCCGTATCGGAGTACGGGGCAGGCGCCGGCATGACGAAGGCTCCGTCATTCCGGACAAGCGGAGCGCGATCCGGGATCCAGGAATTCGTTCTTCGCTTACGCATTGCCAGTGCTAGGCTAGAAGCCTCGCCGTTTGCGCCCTTGGGGAATGGCAGCGAATCAACAAAACCAAGCGGAAGCTCAAGCTTGCCTTGCACGGGTCTTAGTGAGCTCTCTCTTCGCGCAAGCCGAGCGGCAAAAGCGGTTTCTGGATTATCTCGTCACCGAGACGCTCGCCGGGCGCGCGGAAAAGCTCAAAGGTTATACCATCGGGCTCGAGGTCTTCGATCGCGATGCGAGTTTCGATCCGGCGATCGACGCGATCGTGAGGGTGCAGGCGGCGCAGTTGCGGGCCAAGCTGCGTGAATATTACGAAAGCGAGGGGCGCGACGAAGCCATCCGCTTCGAACTACCGAAGGGCGCCTACGCAATTCGCATCTGCTGCCGCGATGCGGAAATCCTTCCGGTTCTCCCCTTTGCTAGTGCCCCCATACTGGACTTCGGCTAAGCGGAGGAGTAGTTCCTAACGGTTATTAACGCTCGTTCCGCGGAGTCAAAGAAGGTAGCATCAGCGCATGCGCACGATCGGCATTGTCGGCGGCACTTTCGACCCGATTCACTATGGTCATCTGCGTCTTGCCGAGGAGGCGCGCCGACACTTCAAGTTGACCGAGATCCGGTTCATTCCCGTCGCCGTTCCGCCGCATCGTGGAACGCCGACCGCTTCGTTAACAGATCGGACGGCGATGGTTAACCTTGCGATCCAAAACAATTCCTTTTTCGCTCTGGACGGGCGTGAAGCGAAGCGGCCGGGAAAAAGTTACACAGTGGAGACGTTGAGCGAGCTCCGCGCCGAGCATCCGCAAACGGCGCTACTTCTCATCATGGGGAGCGACGCTTTCGCCGGATTGACGGCATGGATGCGCTGGCGCGAATTGTTTGCGCTCTGTCATGTCATAGTCGGACAGCGGCCCGGATTTTCCTTCGATGGGCCGGATGAACTGCGTGCGGAATTGGAAAAGCGATTTACGAAAGAACTCGACAGCTTGCAAGGAAAGCCTGACGGAGCCATTGCCAGTTTTGTCATGACTCCGCTCGATATCTCCGCTTCGCGCATCCGGCAAATGATCGCGCGAGGTCAAAGCCCGCGCTATTTGCTGCCTGATTCGGTTCTCGATTATATTCAGAGCCATTCTTTGTACCGCACGGAGCCGGATGAATCTTGACGAACAGGTGACAACGGCGGTATCCGCCCTCGAAGACATCAAGGCGCGCGACATCGTCGTGTTGGACGTGAGCAGTTTGACCTCCCTGTTCGATCGCATGATCGTCGCCAGCGCCGAGTCCACTCGCCAAACGAAAGCGCTTGCCGATCGCGTGCGCGAAAAATTCAAAGCCGCGGGCGGCGCGGTCCAAGGCATCGAAGGCGAGCAGTCGGGAGAATGGATACTTCTCGATCTGGGTGACATCATCGTCCACATCATGCAGCCAGCGGTGCGCGACTATTACAACCTCGAGGAACTGTGGAGTGGCGCGCAGCCGTCGCGCGCTCATGCGCGTCTGCGCTAGCGCGACCGAATGAAGCTCTTGGTTGTAGCTGTCGGCGACAGGCTGCCCGCGTGGGTCGATGACGCGTGCCGCGAGTATCTCAAACGCATGCCGCGAAAGCTTGAGCTCATCGCCATCAAACCCGCGAGAGCAGTGGGAAAAAGCATCAGGCAAAACCTCGCGCTCGAGGCCGGGCGAATTTCGGCGGCGCTGCCAAAAGACTATTTGCGTATTGCGCTCGACGAAGGCGGAGAATCCTGGACAACCGCAACGCTCGCGAGGCGCCTGGCAAAATGGAAAGACCATGGGCAAAACGTCGCGTTCATCATCGGCGGCGCTGACGGCTTGGCCGCCGATTTCAAGACCGCCACGACGCTGTCCTTGTCGGCGCTGACCTTGCCGCATGGACTGGCGCGTGTCGTGCTGATCGAACAGCTGTACCGGGCTTTTTCCATCCTCGACAACCACCCCTACCATCGCGCCTGACCCCGCCTGCCGGACAGATTTAACCCTATAATGCCAGTGTCCGCCGGCGCGCCGGTCACTGGCTTGGGAGGCTTCGTGTCCATACTCGAACAACGGATCTATCTCGCATCTCGCAGTCCGCGCCGCCGGGAACTTCTCAAGCAAATTGGCGTGGCTTTCGAGCTTCTGCTCGTGCGTGGCGACCCGGCGCGGGGAGCGGACGTAAACGAAGCGATGCTTCCCGATGAGCCGCCGCGCGACTACGTCAAACGCATGGCATCGCTCAAGGCGGAAACCGGCTGGGTCCAGGTCGCCCGGCGCCGTATGCGCGAATACCCGGTGCTCGCGGGCGATACGGTGATCGCGCTCGACAATGCCGTGGTCGGCAAGCCGGGGAGCCGGGAAAACGCTGTGGAAATCCTGCAAAAACTTTCCGGCAAAACCCACGAGGTTTTGTCGGCTGTTTCCTTGTGCCGCGATCAGACGATCGAGGTTTCGCTCTCGGTCACCGAAGTAGAGTTCCGCGAATTGCACGAAGCCGAGATCAAACGCTACATCGCCTCCGGCGAAGGTCTCGACAAGGCCGGCGCTTATGCGATCCAGGGAAAAGCCGCGGCCTTCATCGCCGCAATCAGCGGCAGCTATTCAGGAGTGATGGGCTTGCCGCTTTTCGAAACCGCGCAACTCTTGAGGAAGTTTCATATCCCGGTGGCATGAGCGAAATCCTGATCAACGTGACGCCGCAGGAAACGCGCGTGGCGATCATGGAGCAGGGCGTCGCGCATGAATTGCATATCGAGCGGGTGACCAACCGCGGAATCGTCGGCGACATCTATCTCGGGCGAGTGTGCCGCGTTCTGCCGGGAATGCAATCGGCGTTCATCGACATCGGCCTGGACCGCGCGGCTTTTCTGCATGTGGCTGACATCTGGAACTGCCGTGGAGCGGAAACGAAGCCGATTGAGCGTCTGCTCTCCGAAGGTCAAAGTGTTCTCGTGCAGGTCATCAAGGAACCGATCGGGACCAAAGGCGCGAGGCTTTCGACCCAGATCAGCATCGCCGGCCGGCTCCTCGTTTATCTTCCGCAGGAATCGCACATTGGAATTTCCCAGCGGATCGAGGACGAAGCCGAACGCGAAATGCTGCGCGAAAAACTCACTCAGATCCTTCCCGCCGAAGAAAAAGGCGGCTTTATTATCCGCACGATGGCGTGGACGGCGACGGAAAACGAGCTCACCGCCGATATCGATTACGTCCATCGTCTGTGGAATGGAATCGAGGAGACCTCGAAGAGCGCTTCCGCGGCGGCGCTGCTTTATCAGGACCTCGATTTGAGCCTTCGCGTTCTGCGCGATTTCGTCAATGACGAGAGCGAGCGCATCCTCGTGGATTCGCGCGAGACTTTTCAGAAGATGCACGGCTTCGCCGAGGCGTACACGCAAAACGTGCTCGCGCGCCTCGAACACTATAGCGGCGAGCGTCCGCTCTTCGATCTTTATGGCGTTGAAGACGAGATCGGCCGCGCGCTATCGAGACGAGTGGATCTGAAATCGGGCGGCTATCTCATCATTGATCAGACCGAGGCCTTGACCACGATTGACGTCAACACCGGCGGCTATGTCGGCTTGCGCAATTTCGACGACACGATCTACAAGACCAATCTCGAAGCCGCGCATTGCATCGCCAAGCAACTGCGGCTGCGCAATCTCGGCGGGATGATCATCATTGACTTCATTGACATGGACAACGAAGAGCATCGCGGCTCGGTGCTCTCCGAATTCAAGAAAGCGCTTGCCCGCGATCGCACCCGGATTACCGTCAATGGGTTTACTCAGCTGGGCTTGATCGAGATGACGCGCAAGCGGACCCGCGAGAGTCTCGCTCACGTTCTTTGTGAACCTTGCTCGACGTGCGATCGGCGCGGCGAAATCAAAACCGCCCAGACAGTGTGCTACGAAATCCTGCGCGAGCTCTTGCGCGAAGCGCGGCAATTCGATGCCCGCGAATTCCGCATTCTGGCTTCACAGCCAGTGATTGATTTGTTTCTCGATGAGGAATCGCAGAGTCTCGCGCAACTTGGAGACTTTATCGGCAAGCCGATCTCGTTGCAGGTCGAGGCGCAATACACCCAAGAGCAGTACGACGTCATCCTAATGTAGGAGCCTCTAATCAAGTCTCGCACGGTCGCGACGGCGGCTTTGCGGGATGAGATGCGCGAAGCGCGACGCAGTTAATGGTCGAACCCTTAACAAGGAGCGCGACAAGACAGATCGCCCGCAAAGCCCCGTCCCTTCGGGTTTCGACGATAATGGGCCGTCTACGTCGCCGAGCGTCTGAGGCCGTAGGCCCACTACTGATCCTCAGCCACTCGTCTAGTAGCCAACCCATTCTCGTCGAAACGCGATCCGTGTGGGACTTGATTAGAGGCTCCTAGAGCGAACGCATAACCATGCCCTCGAGTCCAGCGACGAAGACGATGAGGATCAATTGGCACACCACGAGCAAGATGAGCGGCGATAGATCAACGTTGCCGACCATTGGCACGCGCTTCTGGATCGGGTGCAAGAACGGCCGCGTCATCGCGTCCAACACAGGGCTGATCGGGCTATGGGGATTGACCCAGCTCAAAATCGCCTGGATCAAAGTCGCGCCCATCACGAGGTAAATTCCCCAGCGCAGCACATGGATCGCGCCCCAGATCGCGAGCGCGGGGATCACCTCACCGCTGAATCCTCCGCCTGCTGCAAACACGACCGACACCGCCAGCAACAGGAACGCGCTCACCCACGCGAGCACGAGAACGGCCCAGTCCCACTGCCGCGAGGCAGGCATGACGTTGCGCAACGGTCGCACGGCGAAATCGGTAAAGGCGACGGTGAATTGGGAAATCGGATTGTGCGAAGGCGCGCGCACCGCAGTGAGATAGAAGCGCAGGAGCAACGTGAACAGGAAGAGACTCAAGATCACGTTAAGGAGAAATTGCAGCGCTTGGTTGAACATTTTTTCGCGCATTATAGCGCCTCTCGCGCGCTACAATGCTCGCATGTCTGTTTCGACGAATTCGCTGGCGCAGATAGCGGACACCTGCGTGGCGTGCGGGCTGTGCGTTCCGCGTTGTCCGACTTATCGCAAGACCGGTTCGGAAGCCGATTCGCCGCGCGGGCGAATCGCGCTCATCAAAGGCGTTCTCGATGAGAACATTCCGGCGAATCCGCGTTTCATCGAGCATATTGATCTTTGCCTCACTTGCCGGGCCTGCGAACGGATCTGTCCGAATAACGTGCGTTTCGGCGAGTTGATTGACGGGACTCGCGCACGGATTGAACCGCTGCGTCCGCTCTTTTCACGGCTTCTCGCGCGTAGTGCGAGAGCGCTCATTGCGCGGCCGCGTTCGCTGCAAAGCCTGGCGGTGTTGGGTGCGCTGGTCCGCGCTTTGCGCATCCCGCTTCCAGCGCGAACTCGAGCGTGGCTCGCTTCGGTTTCCTGGCCTCACCGCTTCGAGGAATGGTATCCGGCACAAGGCGAAACACGCGGCGAAGTCGCGCTCTTTATCGGCTGCGTCGCGCGGATTTTCGACGTTGCAACGTTGACTTCGACGATTTTCGTGCTGAATAGCCTGGGCTATGGAGTGCGAATACCCAGATCGCAAACCTGTTGCGGAGCGCTCGCTCGCCGCGGCGGTGATTCGGACCAAGCGAGGAAACTTGTTGAACGCAACCTGGCCGCGTTCGAAAAAGCCGACTTCGTGGTGACCACAGCGACCGGCTGCGGGCTGACGCTCGCAGAGTATGGCGACGACTATGGGGCGCGAACATTTTCGGCCAAAGTCGTGGACATCGGCGAGTTCATCGCGAACCACTGGAACGGTCCAAGCGTTACTCCGCTTCCCGCGGCTATTGCCGTGCACAAACCGTGCACCTCGCGACATTCAACGAAGGATATGCTGGAAAAAATCCCGGCGGCTTTGGTCAAGCCGCTGCCGGGAAACGATCAGTGTTGCGGCGCGGCTGGCGCCTATTTCTTGACTCAACCGGCAATGGCGAATGCGCTTCGCCAGGAGAAGGTGGACGCGTTCAATCAGTCTGGCGCACAAATTCTTGCCACCTCGAACATCGGTTGCGCATTGCATTTCAAAGCGGCGGGAATCAATGCAGCGCATCCCGTTACCTTGCTCGCTAAACAGATGGGATTCTAATGTTCGAACGCTTGATTATCGAGTTTGATCGAGGGTTGCGGACCATTTTGGCTCCGGCGCGCACGAGCCGTCCGTCTCCAGCCGAGACGCTGCCGGAAACAGCCTTGGAGCCAAACGAGCGCGCGCGATCCGCGGCGTTGATGCGAGTCAATCACAGCGGTGAAGTATCGGCGCAGGCGCTCTACCAAGGTCAAGCCGCGGTGGCGCGCAGCGCCGAAACGAGATCTACGCTGCGCGCCGCCTCGATCGAGGAAGAAGATCACCTTGCCTGGACCGAGCGGCGAATCGCCGAATTGCATGGGCGCAAGAGCGCGCTCAATCCATTGTGGTATGCGGGTTCATTCGCAATCGGCGCACTCGCCGGCGCCTTTGGAGATAAGCCGAGTTATTCCTTTCTGGCCGAGACCGAGCGGCAAGTGACGCAGCATTTGGATGAGCATCTCGCACGCGTCCCGGCGAACGACGCCAAGAGCCGGGCGATTCTCTTTGAGATGCGTGAAGATGAAGCGAAGCATGCGACCACGGCGAACACCAAGGGTGCCATGCCTCTGCCGGCGCCAATCGTCTTTGCCATGCGAATGGCATCGAAAGTGATGACCAGAACGAGCTACTGGCTCTAGGAACCTAGACGATCTCAAAACTGTGGCTGATGGTCGCGGTCTTGCCGAGCATGATCGAGGCCGAGCAGTACTTTTCCTCGGACAATCGAATCGCCTGTTCAACTTTGTCGCGTTTCAAGCCGTTTCCGGCAAGCACGAAATGAAAATGGATGCGAGTAAAGACCTTGGGGTCTTTGTCAGCGCGCTCGGCTTCTATCTTTACCTCGCACGAGGTCACGTCTTCCCGGCTTTTCTTGAGAATGTGCACAACGTCATACGCCGTGCAGCCGCCCGTTCCGAGTAATACCGTTTCCATCGGACGCGGTCCCTGATTCTTGCCGCCGCCTTCGGGCGGACCGTCCATGAGTAGCACATGACCGCTTTCGGTCCTGCCCAGGAAGCTTGCTCCTTCCTGCCATTTGATCTCGATTTTCATAAGGGAACCTCTGATTAGGTCCCGCATGGCCGCGACGGCGGCTTTGCGGGATGAGATGCGCGAAGCGCGACGC
>JBOIGA010000021.1:0-24007 GCA_050741875.1 Burkholderiales bacterium | reverse complement strand
GGTACAGTCCGGCCAGTTTGGGATCTCCTATGAACCGGTATTCAGCGAAGCGTTTGACCGCCATCAGAAAAGCGCCGCCCATCCAGTACGCGAGCAGCACACTCGACGGCGGCAGAGCGCCAGTGACCACGGCGGACCAGCCGAGCAGGAAACGCAGCGGATTGTTGAGCGACTCGGTCAGCACGTCCAGGTAGACGCGGTCCTTGGTGCGCAGCGGCCTCACGTTGTAGACGATACCACTGACAAGCAAGGCCACCGTGAAGATGAAAAACTCGTTCGACAGATGCAACGCAATAGCGAGGCCAAGCGCGCTTAACAAGACATACTCGATAAGCACGTAGCTTCCGCGCACCGTTCCCGCGACTGATGGGCGCTGCTTTTTAATCGGGTGATGTGAATCGAATTCTCTGTCCAGCCATTCATTGATGACGTAATACGAGGAGGCGATCAAGCAGGTGCTGATGAGGGCGAGCAGCGTCGGCCAAAGCGCTTGGGCGAACGAAAGGTCGGTGAGCGCCAGGGCGGTGGCCGTGCCCGGCAGCATGAAAAGGTTCTTGAACCAGTGGTCCGGGCGCGCGATGCGTACGTAGCTGGCGATCTCGAAGCGGGCTTTCGTGTCGGGAAAAACAACCGAAGCCCAGGCGGGATTCTTCATTGGGAACTCCACATTTTTCGTTATTGAAACCGTCGTCCCCGATTTCCGTCACTTATTCTTGTTATCGTCGCACTTGGTGCGAGCGTGCCATGGTAATTTCACGGCGGCGTAATTGCAAGCGCTAAGCCGCTCGCGGTCTGCGGGGCGTCACACCCCTCTGATGACCCGCACGAACGGAGTCTTTCGCGCATTGCGGTTAATAAAGTCCAGCAATGCTTTTGTCCGTTGGGTTATTAGATCAACGCAAGCCGCATTTACAGAAAAATACCGCTGAGAGAAACCCAGCGGTATCGAGTTGGTGGAGGCGGGCGGAATCGAACCGCCGTCCGCAAGCCCTACACAAACAGTTCTACATACTTAGCCAGGTTATTTGATTTGACCCTTTGCACGCCAACCGGCGGGCTGGCATCGGGCGAGTCACCTATCGTTTAACGCTCAACAAAGTGACCCTGAAGAGCGCGATCCCGTGTAAATGACTCTGCGTTCTCAGCCCTTCGTTGCCTCAGGACTTCGAGCCGGTCCACGGAAGAACCGGAGCAGAGTTTAGCCGGTGTTTAAGCGGCTAAAGCGTAACGGTCGTCGTTTGCGACTGTCGATTTCCAGATGGATTTACGAGGTGACTGGTCCTCGGTATGCCCTGCCTGCTTCGCGACCCACGTCGAAACCAGGTCGCCCCCATTTAAGTGAAGAGGAAGCAGTGAACGAAACCGCTTCCGGAAACATTATCCCAGATGGGGATAATCATAGGTAGTTCAAGAGCTGATCGGGAGTTTCGGCCAGAGCCCGCGCGCCCCATGTTCGCGGATCTTCGTTGGCGCCGATGTAACCCCAATAAGCGACGATCATCGGCATCCCCGCCGCGCACGCGGCTTCGCAGTCGCGGCGATCGTCGCCGACATAGAGGCATTCCGCGGGCGCAAGCTGCATGAGTTCGCACGCCTGAGTCAACATGGATGGATCGGGTTTGGGCTGCACCACTGCGTCGCCGCAAACAATCGCCGAAGCATTCGACAGTTCGAGAAGCTCCACGAGCCGCAAGGTGAAGCGCGAAGGCTTGTTAGTGCAGATCGCCCACCGGATTGCCCGTGTGTCGAGCTCGCTCAGGAGTTTTGTAATACCGGCAAAAAGCGCGGGAGAGTTGACGACAAATTCTTCGTAGAGCTCGAGGTATTCCTCGCGCAGGGAATTGTAAGGAACATCGGTCGGAAACAGATTGAAACCGACTTGCAGCATTCCGCGCGCGCCCTTCGACGCATATGGCCGGATGGTCTCGAGCGGAAGAGCAGGCAGACCGTGCAATTCACGCTGTCTGTTCAGGGTGTGCGCAAGGTCCGGCGCGGTATCGGCGAGGGTGCCGTCGAGATCGAAGAGGATGCCTTTAGGCCGTGAGGAGTGAGGAGTGAGGAGTGAGGGGTCGGTCATACGTTTACTTTACGCAATGCACGATGTAATTGACATCGCTATCCGATCCTAGCGAATAGATCTTTGTCAACGGATTGTAAGTCATGCCGATGATGCCGGCGACTTGCAAACCGGCTTTTCGACACATCGCGGAAAGCTCGGAGGGCTTCAAAAATTTTTCGAAGCGGTGCGTGCCGCGGGGAAGCAGCCGCAATAGATATTCTGCTCCGATAACCGCGAGAAAGTACGCCTTGGCGTTACGATTGATCGTGGAAAAAAAAACATGTGCCCCGGGTTTCGCTAGATTTGCGCACGCAGCGGCCGTGCTCGCGGGATCCGGAACATGTTCGAGCAGCTCCATGCAAGTTACGATGTCAAAGTTGCCTGCTTGTTCGCTGGCGAGAGCTTCGGCGGAAGTCGCGCGGTATTCGACGTTCAATCCCGACTCGTGCAGATGAAGTTTCGCGATGGCGACCGCTTTCTCCGATAGATCAATTCCCGTGACGGTTGCGCCCCGCGCGGCCATGCTCTCGCTTAAGATTCCGCCGCCGCAGCCGACGTCCAGTACCTTCTTGCCCGCAAGCTTCGCCAAGCCGTCGATGTAGTCAAGCCGCAGTGGATTGATATCGTGCAGCGGTTTGAATTCACCGTTCCTATCCCACCAGTTGTGCGCGGCGGCATCGAATTTGTCGAGTTCGACCTGATCAACGTTAGTCATTGGACAGCGCAATTAGTCATCGGACAACGGAATCAACTTATTCTGCCAAAGGTTCGCAACATGCCGCAGCTCTTTCACGTCGAGCGCGCTGAATCGCCGTTCTTGAAGCTGCGCTTTGCCGGCGACCCAGACATGGCTCACATCCTCGCGGCCGCACGCATAGACAATGTGCGAAATCGGATCGTAACAGGGATTGAGCGCGGGCCCTGACAAATCCACCGCTGCGATGTCGGCGAATTTTCCCGGCGCGAGCGAGCCGATATCCGTATCGAGTCCCAAAGCTTTCGCCGAATTGATCGTCGCCATCGCCAGTGCGTGAGGCGCGGGAAGCGCATCGGCCTTTCCCGACGACGCTTTGGCAAGCAGCGCAGCGGTGCGCATTTCGGTGAACATGTCCAGGCGGTTGTTTGAGGCGGCGCTGTCGGTGCCGGCGCCGACGTTGATTCCGGCATCGCACATCGCGGCAATCGGCGCGATCCCGCTCGCCAATTTTAAATTGGAAGAAGGGCAGTGCGCGACGTGACAGCCGTTTTTCGCCATCAGCTCGATCTCATGCTCATTCAGATGTACGGCGTGCACGCCAATCAGCGAAGGGCCAAGCAGTCCCAAGCTAGCCAATCGTTCGAGCGGTCGCACGCCATGGCGCTCGACGCTCTGCCGAATTTCGTCCTCCGTCTCGTGGATGTGAATATGTACCGGGAGATCGAGTTCCTGCGAATACATCGCGACCAGCTCGAACGTTTTGTCGCTCACGGTGTAGGGCGCGTGCGGTGCCAGGCAGAAGGAGACAAGGGTTTCGCCGGCGAATTCGTCGCGAGTCGCGAACCCCTGGCTCAGATAGCTCGGCGGGTCGGCGGCATAGTTGGAAGGAAAATCGAAAACGATGATTCCGCACGCGATTCGCATTCCTGATCGCACGGCGGCCTCGGCCGCGGCTTCGGGAAAGAAATACATGTCGTTGAAGCAGGTGACTCCGCCGCGCAGCATCTCCGCGCAGGCCAGCAGCGTTCCGTCGCGGACGAACTCATGCGAGATGTGTTTCGTCTCCGCCGGCCAAATGTGCTTGGTGAGCCACTCCATCAAGGGCAGATCATCGGCAAGGCCGCGCATCAGCGTCATCGCCGCATGAGTATGCAGATTGATGAGTCCGGGAATGAGCGCGTGGTGGTCGAGGACGAAGTGTTCGGCAGCTTGAAATCTGGCTTCGGCTGTTGGGAGAAGCTGATGAATCTTGCCGCCCACGATCGTGACTGAATGATCGCGCAGGATCGTTCCCGCGGGCTCGACCGGAATTACATAAGCAGCGTCTATTTGAGTGTCGACGTGCATAAAAAAGCCCTGCTTGGAACAAGCAGGGCTTTCAGTGTATAGGTTCCCTAACTTATTCGGCGGGCTTCTCTCCGGTCACTTCGACATCCACGCGCCGGTCGGGCTGCAAGCATTGAATCAGTTTGTTGCCGCGCAGACCCTTGCAGTCGGCGGGCGTCGTCACCGGTTCGGCTTCGCCTTTGCCTTCGACGTAGATCCGATTTTCGGCGATACCTTTGCTGACGAGGTATTCCTTGACCGCGTTCGCGCGCCGTAAGCTCAACTTCTTGTTGTACGACTCGCTGCCGATTCGATCAGCGTGGCCGACCGCCAGAATCACATCGTACTCGGCGCCGCGGAGTGTCGACGCCAATTCGTCGAGCATCGATTTCGCGTCGGGTTTCAAAATGGCCTTGTCGAAGTCGAACAACGCGTCCGCCGAGAAACTGATCTTCTGCGGCAACAGAACAGCCGGTGGCGCTTCAGTCGGGGGGGCCAGCGGGGCAGGTTCAACTTTTGGTTCTGGCGCCGGAGCAGGAGCGGCGGCGGGTGGTTCAGGCTTCTTGACAAGATCGGGATCGCATTCTTCGATCGCCTGCGCCGGAGTCCAGTAACCCGCGCGCCAGCACAACCCGGTGCTGTTCTTCCAAACTTGTTTGGTGGAAGCGGCCCTCCAGTACGCATCGATCCCGCCTGAATCGGAAGACGGGGTCGCGGCGCAACCAGCCACGAGAGAACCGAAGGAGAGGATGATGCCGATGGCGCCGATTTTCATCTTAGTTTTCCTTTGTTTAGATGAGGATTCCACCCTTGAGCCTGAAGGCGGGCCTATTATAAGCACGGCTTTTTTTGCCGCGCAACCGCGAGTGTTGCGTGCATGATAAAATCGCGCGCTTCGTTCGTTTCGCCCCCGTTTCAAATTAGTCTCGATGGAACAATTCGCCAAGGAAACGCTGCCGATCAGTCTCGAAGAGGAGATGCGGCGCTCGTATCTCGATTATGCGATGAGCGTGATCGTGGGCCGCGCGCTGCCCGACGCGCGCGATGGCTTGAAGCCGGTGCACCGACGCGTGCTTTACGTCATGCGCGAGCTTTCCAACGACTGGAACAAGCCCCATAAAAAATCGGCGCGTATCGTCGGCGACACGCTGGGAAAATTTCACCCGCATAGCCCCGAAGCGGTGTACGACTCGATCGTTCGCATGGCGCAGCATTTTTCCCTGCGCTATCCGTTGATTGACGGTCAGGGAAATTTCGGCAGCGTTGACGGCGATAACCCCGCCGCCATGCGCTACACCGAAATTCGCATGGCGAAAATCGGTCACGAATTGCTGACCGACATCGATAAGGAGACCGTTGACTTCGCGCCGAACTACGACGGCACGGATCAGGAACCGGTGGTGCTGCCGGCGCGGATTCCGAACCTGCTCATCAATGGTTCGTCGGGGATCGCGGTCGGAATGGCGACGAATATTCCGCCGCATAGTTTGAACGAGGTTATCGATGCGTGCCTAGCGCTCATCAAGAATCCCGAACTCACGATCGACGAGTTGATCGCGATCATTCCCGCGCCGGATTTTCCGACCAAGGGAATTATCTACGGCGTCTCCGGAATCCACGAAGGGTACCGCACCGGCCGTGGCCGGGTGGTCATTCGCGCGCGCACGCACTTCGAGCAGCTCGACAAAGGCTCGCGCTCGGCGATCATCATCGACGAGCTGCCGTACCAGGTGAACAAGGCCACTCTGCAAGTGCGAATCGGCGAGCTGGTGCGGGAGAAAAAGCTGGAGGGCATCTCCGACCTGCGCGACGAATCCGACAAATCCGGAATGCGGGTGGTGATCGAATTGAAGCGCGGGGAGCTGCCCGAAGTCGTGCTGAACAACCTGTACAAGGAAACGCAGATGCAGGACACGTTCGGCATGAATATGGTCGCGCTCGTCGACAATCAGCCGCGCCTGCTCAATCTCAAACGATTCCTCGAAGTCTTCCTGAGCCACCGCCGTGAGGTCGTAACCCGCCGCACGATCTATGAATTACGCAAAGCGCGTGAGCGCGGGCACGTCCTGGAAGGGCTCGCGGTCGCGCTTTCCAACGTGGATGCGATCATCGCGCTCATCAAAGCCGCGCAAACGCCGGCGGAGGCGAAGCAGGGTTTGATGGGGCGGGCGTGGAAATCGAAGCTCGTCGCCGAAATGGTCAAGCGCGTTGCCGATACCGCACGGCCCGATGGGCTCTTGCCCGAATTCGGTTTGAAGGCCGATGGCTACCATCTTTCCGACGCCCAGGCGCAGGCGATCCTCGATTTGCGCTTGCAAAGGCTGACCGGGCTCGAGCAGGAAAAGATTCTCGCCGAGTACAACGAAGTGATGGAGACGATAACCGACCTTCTCGATGTGCTGGCGAAGCGTGAGCGAATCAGCGCGATCATCACGCAGGAACTGAAGGACGTTCGCAAGCAGTTCGGCGATTCGCGCAAAAGCGAGATCGTCGTCGCGACGCAGGACTTGAGCATGGAGGACTTGATCGCGCCCGAGGATGTCGTCGTCACGATCTCGCATACCGGTTACATCAAATCCCAGCCGGTGAGCGACTATCGCGCACAAAGGCGAGGCGGACGCGGCAAACAGGCGGCGGCCACGCGCGAAGATGACTTCATTGACGACTGCTTCATCGCCAACACCCATGATTACATCCTGTGCTTCACCAGCGCGGGCCGGGTTTTCTGGTTGAAAGTCTACGGTGTGCCGACAGGCGCGAGGGCGTCGCGGGGCAAGCCAATTGTCAATCTGGTGCCGCTTGGCGAAAGCGAAAAAGTCAACGCGATTCTTCCGGTCAAGACTTTCGCCGAGGACCGGTACGTCTTCATGGCGACCGCCAACGGCACGGTGAAGAAAACTCCGCTTTCGGAGTTCTCGCGTCCGCGGCCTTCCGGCATCATCGCGATCGGTCTCGACGATGACGATCATCTCGTCGGCGTGGCGCTTACCGACGGCAAGCACGACGTCATGCTGTTTTCCGACGTCGGCCGCGCCGTGCGCTTCGCTGAACAGGATGTGCGCTCGGTGGGACGCGGCGCGCGCGGCGTGCGGGGAATGCGCCTCGCCAAAGATCAGCGAGTCATCGCCCTCTTGGTCGCCGAGGACGAAACACAGTCGGTGCTGACCGCGACCGAAAACGGTTTCGGCAAGCGCACTTCGATCGCCGAATACACTCGCCATGGACGCGGCACGCAAGGCATGACGGCGATCAAGACCAGCAAGCGCAACGGCAAAGTCATCGGCGCGACCTTAACCAAACCTGATGACGAAATCATGTTGATTACGACGGGCGGCGTGCTGATTCGGACGCGAGTCGCCGAAGTGCGCGAAATGGGCCGCGCTACGCAGGGAGTGAGATTGATCAATCTCGACCGCGAGGAGAAGCTCGCGAGCCTCAACCGGGTGATGGAGAAAGAAGATAGTGAATTGAAAGTGGACGGCGAAGCATGAACGGTGAACAGTCAGCGAATCGCAAAGTTCTTGCCATTGTGCACGATGAAAGCTGAGGTGATTTACAACTTCGGTCCGGGGCCCGCGATGCTCTATCCGGAAGTGTTGCGCGAGGCACACGAGGAGTTGCTCGATTTCGGCGACCGCGGCATGTCGATCATGGAAATGAGCCATCGCGGAGCTGAATTCATGGCAATCGCCGAGACCGCCGAGCGCGATTTGCGTGATCTCATGCAGGTTCCAGCGCACTACGAGGTTCTCTTCCTGCAGGGCGGTGCGACCGGCCAGTGCGCCGCCGTGCCGATGAACCTGCTGCGCGGAAAAACGAGCGCGGACTACGTCAACACCGGCCACTGGTCCGAGCGCTCCATCGCCGAAGCGAAAAAGTATTGCGACGTGAAAATCGTTGCCTCATCGGAAGATAAAAATTTTACCTACGCGCCCAAGCAGTCGGAGTGGCGACTGAGCAAGGATGCGGCCTATGTTCACTACGTCAGTAACGAGACGATCCACGGCGTCGAATTTCACTCGATTCCAGAGGCTGGAAACGTTCCGCTCGTCGCCGACATGTCATCGAACATTCTTTCGCGCGAAATCGATGTGTCGCGTTTTGGTTTGATTTATGCCGGAGCGCAGAAAAACATCGGGCCCGCCGGCGTGACCGTCGTCATCGTTCGCGAAGACTTGACTGAGCAGGCGATGAACGGCACCCCGGCGATTCTCGATTACGCGCTGCAAGCGAAGAACGGTTGGATGTTCAATACGCCGCCGACTTTCGCGATTTACATGGCAGGCCTTACTTTCAAACGCATGAAGCAGCAAGGCGGCGTGAAAGAAATCGAAAAACAAAACATCGCGAAAGCAAAATTGCTTTACGACTATCTCGACTCGACCGAATTTTATCGTTCTCCCGTCGCCCAAGCCGACCGCTCCAGAATGAACGTGCCCTTCTTTTTGCAAGACGGCGCTCTCGACGAGGCTTTTTTGCGGCAAGCGAAAGAACGCAGTCTCCTGCAGCTTAAAGGACACCGTGCGCTCGGAGGGATGCGCGCCTCGATTTACAACCCGATGCCACTCGCCGGGGTGCGCGCGTTGGTGAACTTCATGCGCGAGTTCGAGAGAGAAAGTGGGTAGGCACTACAAAATCCGGACGCTCAATTCGATCTCGACCGCCGGATTGAAGCGCTTGCCCGAATCGCAGTACACGATCGGAGCCGATGTTCCCGATCCCGATGCCATCCTCGTGCGTTCGCACGACATGCATTCGATGGCGATACCGGCGAGCCTGAGAGCGGTCGGGCGTGCGGGGGCGGGAACCAACAACATTCCGGTCAAGGAGTTGGGGGAACGCGGTATCCCTGTCTTCAACGCCCCAGGCGCGAATGCCAACGCGGTGAAGGAGCTGGTCATCGCGGGCATCCTCATTGCCGCGCGTAATCTCATTCCGGCGCTGCGTTTCGTCGAGGGTCTGAAACCCGACCGTCCGGCGCTCGACAAAGTGATCGAAGAAGGAAAAAAGCAGTACGCCGGAATCGAGTTGCCGGGCCACATACTCAGCGTGATCGGGCTGGGACAAATCGGCAGTCTCGTCGCTGATGCCGCAATCAAGCTTGGAATGCAGGTGATCGGTTTCGATCCCGAGCTCACCGTTGATGCCGCGTGGAAGCTTCCGTCGCAAGTCAGGAAAGCGCACGGCATCGATGAAGCGCTGCGCGGCGCTGAATTCGTCAGCCTGCACGTGCCGCTCACGGCAAAGACCCGCGACCTCATCAATGCTGAGCGCGTTCGCGCGATGCGCTCCGGCTCGGTGCTACTCAATTTCGCCCGCGATGCGATCGTCGCCGAGCAGGCCGTGCTGAAAGGCTTGAGCGACCAGCGGATAAAATATTATGTGTGCGATTTTCCTTCACCCGCATTGTTGGGGCACCCGCAGGTGCTGGCGCTTCCGCACCTCGGTGCGTCCACGCGGCAGGCCGAGGAGAATTGCGCCCTCATGGTTGTGGACGAGGTGCGCGATTTTCTCGAAAACGGTAACATTTTGAACTCGGTCAACTATCCCGATGTAAACATGATGCGGGAGTCTCCCTACCGCCTCGCCATCGCCAACGCCAACGTCCCTAACATGGTGGGGCAGATTTCGACGGCGATGGCCGCGGCCGGACTCAACATCCACAACATGATCAACAAATCACGCGGCGAAATGGCTTATACGCTCGTGGACGTGGACAGCGAAATTCCGGCGCCGGTATGCGAGAACATCGGGGCGATCAAGGGCGTTTTATCCATCCGCGATCTTTCGCTCGACGCCGATTAGCGGCTTCGCCATGAGCGATCGTCTGTCCAAGCACCGCGCTCGCATTGACGCTCTCGACGAGGAAATTTTGAAGCTCATCAACGAGCGCGCTTCGCACGCACGTTCGATCGGTGAGGTCAAGAGCGGCGAAGTCTATCGCGCCGAGCGTGAAGCGCAGATCCTCCGCCGGGTGCGCGAAAACAATCCCGGTCCGCTCTCGGCTGATTCGGTGGCCGCGTTGTTTCGCGAAATCATGTCGGCGTGTCTCGCACTCGAGAAATCTTTGAGCGTGAGCTACCTCGGGCCGCCGGGAACGTTCAGCCAGGCGGCAGCGCTCAAACACTTCGGTCAATCGGCAGGCGCAATCGCCTGCGGCTCCATCGCTGAAGTCGTGCGCAAAGTCGAAGCCGAAGCCGTGAATTACGGAATCGTTCCCGTGGAGAATTCGAGCGAAGGCGGTGTTGGAATCACGCTCGATCTCATGCTGCAGACGCCGCTCAAAGTGTGCGGCGAAGTCGTTTTGAGAGTACATCAACAGTTGTTGAGCCGGGCAGCGAGTTTCGAGTCGATCCTCCGCGTCTATGCCCATTCGCAATCGCTTGCACAGTGCGAGGCGTGGCTTAACGCGAACCTTCCGCGCGCCGAGCGAATCGCGGTCGGAAGCAATGCCGAAGCCGCTAAGTTAGCGGCGAAAGATGACAGCGCAGCGGCGATTGCCGGCGAAATGGCGGCGCAGTTCTATCAGCTTGCGGCCCTCGCCAAAAACATCGAGGACGATGCCAATAACACGACTCGCTTTTGGGTAATCGGCGCGTGCGATTCCGCGCCATCGGGAAAAGACAAAACCTCACTCGTCATGACGGCGAAGAATCGGCCGGGCGCGGTGCACGAACTGCTGACGCCGTTGGCGAAACACGCTGTGAGCATGACCAAGCTCGAATCGCGGCCTTCGCGCACTGGATTGTGGGAGTACGTTTTTTTCGTTGACCTCGAAGGTCACCAACAGGAAAGAAACGTCGCCCTCGCGCTTGCCGAACTGCAAGAGCTCGCGATGTTCCTGAAGATTCTGGGCTCGTATCCGGTAGCAGTAGTGTAAGGATGAAGGATGAGGGACCCTCAACAACTCGAGACTCAAAACTCAAAACTCAAAACTCGCGATTTCGTTGATCTCTGCGAACTCGCTCCCTCGTACATCCGCGGCATCGCACCGTATCAACCCGGAAAACCGATCTCCGAGCTTGAACGCGAGCTCGGGATCAAGAACGCCGTCAAGCTCGCCAGCAATGAGAATCCTCTGGGGCCGAGCCCGCTTGCGCTTGCTGCAGCCCGCGAAACTTTGAACGATGCCTCTCGCTATCCCGACGGCAATGGCTTCGAGCTGAAAGCCGCGCTTGCCGCGCGCTATGCGGTCACGATGGACAACATCGTTCTCGGCAATGGATCGAACGATGTTCTGGAGTTGCTTGCGCGCGCATATCTCTTTCCCGGTGCGAACGCGATCTACTCACAACACGCTTTCGCGGTTTATCCGCTCGTGACAAAAGCGACTGGCGCGAGAGGAATCGAGGTCCCGGCGCACGACTACGGTCACGATCTCACCGCGATGTTGGGCTCTGTTTCGGGCGACACGCGAATCGTTTTTATTGCCAATCCCAACAATCCGACGGGGACCATGCTCGCGCGAGACGACCTTCTTGAATTCCTGCGCGCGCTGCCCGCAAGTGTTTTGGTGGCGCTCGACGAGGCGTATGACGAATATGTGCCGAACGAGCTCAAAAGCAAAAGTGTTGAGTGGCTCACTGAATTCCCGAATCTCGTCATCACTCGCACTTTCTCCAAAGCCTACGGCCTCGCCGGGTTGAGAGTGGGCTTCGCGCTTTGTTCCGCTCCCGTTGCCGATATGATGAATCGTGTGCGACAGCCCTTTAATGTCAATTCGATCGCTCTCGCCGCGGCGGATGCCGCGCTCGGCGATACCGAGTTCATTGCGAAAAGCGTGCGTTTGAACCATGAAGGTATGCAGCAGATCACGAGTAGGCTAAATGAGCTCGGACTATCGTTCATTCGTTCCTACGCCAACTTCGTCAGCTTCGAGCTCAGCGAGGCGCAAAGTGTTTACCAGAGTTTGCTCAAGCGCGGGATGATCGTTCGTCCAATCGCGAACTACGGCATGCCGAATCATTTGCGCGTGACAATCGGGCTGCCAGATGAGAACAAACAGTTTCTGCGCGCACTCAAGGCTTCGCTCTGAAAATCAACAAGCTCACCGTCATTGGAACCGGACTGATCGGCGGTTCTTTCGCGCTGGCACTAAAATCGGCCAAAGCCGTCGAGCGCGTCGTGGGAGTAGGCCGGAGTCAGGAAAATCTCGTCCGCGCGCTTGACCTTGGAATTGTTGATGAGATCGCGGAGGCGAGCCGGGCGCTCAAAGGCGCCGAGCTGGTGATGATCGCGGTGCCGGTTGCCCAAACGGCGCGGGTGCTCGCGGAGATCACACCCTATCTTACGACTTCCACGATTGTTACCGACGCGGGAAGCACTAAACAGGATGTCGTGGCCGCCGCACGCCAAACGATGGGCGCCCATTTTCCGCGCTTCGTTCCGGCGCATCCGATTGCGGGCGGAGAACGGAGTGGCGCGCAAGCCGCGCAGGGTGATTTGTTTCGCGACAAGAACGTCGTGCTCACTCCACTCGCGGAAACAGATCGCGAGGCTTTAGATTTCGTGACGGAAGCATGGCTTGCGGTCGGCGCGAAAGTACGGCAGATGTTGCCTGAGGACCATGATCGTATCTTCGCCGCCGTCTCTCATTTGCCACACCTTCTCGCTTATGCCCTGGTGGATTGCCTCGCTGCGAGAGCGAACGCCGGCGAACTGTTCGGTTTCGCCGCCGGAGGCTTTCGCGACTTCACGCGAATCGCGAGCAGTTCGCCCGAAATGTGGCGCGATATCTGCCTCGCCAATCGCGAAGCGCTCAACGCTGAACTGAACGACTATCAGCGCGAGCTTGCGGAAGTACAGCGCTTGATCTCCGAGGCGAACGTCGAAGCGCTCGGACAATTGTTCGTGCGTGCGCGCAATGCGCGCAATGAATGGCTAGCCGGAAAAGGAGAACAGTAAACGGTGAACGGTGAACAGAAAGAGCCTTCCCGTTTACTGTTTTCTGTTCACTGTTAACTCGTGTCTATTGTTTCGTATTTGATTGAACCCGGCGGTGCTCTGACCGGTGAAATCAGAATTCCGGGTGACAAATCCATCTCGCATCGCGCCGCCATGCTGGGCGCAATCGCCAACGGTAAAACTCGCATCAGCAACTTTCTCGAAGGCGAGGATGCTCTTGCGACGCTCAATGTTTTTCGCGATCTCGGAGTGAACATTGAAGGTCCAAGTCATGGGGAGGTCGTGATTGCGGGAGCCGGCATGCGCGGATTGACCGCGCCGAAGCGCTCACTCGATTGCGGCAATTCAGGGACCTCGATGCGGCTTCTGTGCGGAATTCTCGCGGCGCAGAATTTCGATTCCGTGCTCACGGGCGATGAAAGCCTTCGCCGCAGGCCGATGTCGCGAGTGGCCGGACCCTTGAATCAAATGGGCGCGCGCATCGACACCGCGGCCGGCGGATTACCGCCGCTTCGCGTTTCTGGCGGGTCGAAACTCAGCGGCATCACTTTCGAAATGCCGGTAGCGAGCGCGCAAGTCAAATCGGCGCTGCTCCTGGCCGGACTGTATGCAACGGGACAAACCAAAATCATCGAGCCCGTCGCGACGCGCGATCACACCGAACGCATGCTGTCGACCTTTGGCTGCGCCGTCTCGCGCGAAGCCCTTCGACTTCGCTCAGGACAGGCCGATCAAATGGTGATCGAAGGCGGGAGCGAGCTCAAGGCAAGCGAGATCCATGTTCCGGGCGATCTTTCTTCCGCGGCGTTTTTCATGGTCGGCGCGAGCATCGCCCCTGGCTCCGACGTCACATTGAAAGAAGCCGGAGTCAATCCGACTCGCGCCGGAGTAATCGAAATCCTGCGTTTAATGGGAGCGAATATTCAGTTGTCGAATCAGAAGATGTTGGGCAGCGAACCGGTCGCTGACATCCGTGTGCGCACGGCGAAGCTCAAGGGGATTGAAATTCCGCAGCGGCTTGTCGCCAACGCGATAGACGAGTTTCCCATCTTATTCGTTGCTGCCGCAAACGCCACGGGCGAGACGCGTTTTTCCGGCGCGTATGAACTTCGCGTCAAGGAAAGCGATCGCATCGTTACGATGGCGGAGGGGCTTAGTACTTTGGGTGTGCGTGCGGACCCGACCGAGGACGGAATACGGATCATCGGAGGGGATTATCGTGGCGGCGAGATCGATAGCCGTGGCGATCATCGGGTGGCGATGGCGTTCGCCATGGCGGGATTACGCGCGAAAGAAAGAATCGTAGTGCGTGACTGTGCGAACGTGGCGACCTCGTTTCCCGGCTTTGTCGACACCGCGCGAAACGCGGGATTGAAAATTATGATTGGGGATTGAGGATTGCGGATTGAGCAGAACCCTCCGGTCGTTGCGATTGACGGCCCTTCCGGCTCGGGAAAAGGCACCGTCGCGAAGAAGGTCGCCGGAGAGCTCGGTTTTCAGTATCTTGACAGCGGCGCCCTTTATCGCGTCCTTGCGCTGGGCGCGCAAAGGCGGCGAATCTCGTTAGACGACGAGGACACGCTTGTCGAACTGGCGGCGGCTCTCGATCTTCGGTTCGAAGGCGAACGCGTTGTGCTCGACGGCGAAGATGTCGGGCGCGCAATTCGTGACGAGGAGATCAGCGCCGCCGCTTCCAAAGTCGCGGTTCTTCCCCGCGTACGCCGCGCGCTGTTGCAGCGGCAGCGCGCTTTTCGCCAGTCTCCCGGATTGGTTGCTGAAGGACGCGATATGGGCTCGGTCGTTTTTCCCGATGCGGTGCTCAAAATTTTTCTCACCGCGAGCGCCGAAGAACGCGCGAAAAGACGACATAAGCAGTTGAGCGAAAAAGGGATGCGTGCTAATCTTGCTCACCTTTTGCAGGACATTGCCGAGCGCGATCAGCGCGATTCCAGTCGAAACGTCGCACCGCTTGTGCAATCCCCAGATGCAATAGTGATAGATACTACGGGAACCTCAATCGCCGAAGTCGTCGCCAGAATCATGGAGCTTTATGCTGCGCGGTGAAAGTGTGTCCGCGATCCTCGTTCGCCTCGATTAACCCCACGCTGTTTCTCTTTTAACTTTCTCAATGGTCGCATCCGCCGCACAACAGAACCACGAAAATTTTGCTCAACTGTTCGAAGAAAGTCTCACTCGCAAGGAAATGCGAGTGGGCGAAGTCATCACCGCCGAAATCGTGCGTGTTGACGCCAACTTCGTCATCGTAAATGCCGGACTGAAATCGGAAAGTTTCATTCCGCTCGAGGAATTCAAGAACGATCGCGGCGAAATCGAGGCCAAGCCCGGTGATTTTGTCAGCGTCGCCATCGACGCTCTGGAGGACGGCCATGGCGAGACTCGGCTGTCGCGTGACAAGGCGAAGCGTCTAAAAGCCTGGCACGATCTCGAAGCGGCCATGGAAAAGGGCACGCTGGTGACCGGTTTCGTCTCGGGCAAGGTCAAGGGCGGCCTGACCGTCATGATCAACGGCATCCGCGGTTTTCTCCCCGGTTCGCTCGTCGATATTCGGCCGATCAAGGACGTTTCGGGCCTCGAAGGCAAGCAGGTCGAATTCAAAGTCATCAAGCTCGATAAGAAACGCAACAACGTCGTCGTCTCGCGCCGCGCCGTGTTGGAGCAAAGCCAGGGCGCCGAGCGCCAGGCGCTGCTCGACAGTTTGCAGGAAGGCACCGTCGTCAAAGGCGTGGTCAAGAACATCACCGATTACGGCGCCTTCGTTGACCTGGGCGGAATAGACGGCCTTTTGCACATCACCGATCTTGCGTGGCGGCGGGTCAAACATCCTTCCGAGGTTTTGTCCGTCGGCGATGAAGTCGAAGCGAAAGTTTTGAAATTCGATCAGGAAAAAAACCGCGTGTCGCTGGGCATGAAGCAGTTGGGCGAAGACCCGTGGGTGGGTTTGGGCCGGCGCTATCCGACGGGAACGCGCCTCTTCGGCAAAGTGAGCAATCTGACCGACTACGGCGCTTTCGTCGAAATCGAGCCGGGGATCGAAGGGCTCGTCCATGTCTCCGAAATGGATTGGACGACCAAGAATGTGCATCCCTCTCGGGTGGTCGCGCTCGGCGACGAAGTCGAAGTGATGGTGCTCGAGATCGACGAAGAGCGGCGGCGCATTTCTCTCGGAATGAAGCAGTGCCAGCCCAATCCGTGGGAAGAATTTTCGATGAACAATAAGAAAGGCGATCGCATCAAGGGACAAATCAAGTCGCTCACCGACTTTGGAATCTTCATCGGTCTTCCCGGCGGCATTGACGGGCTCGTGCATCTTTCCGACTTGTCGTGGAGCCAGCCCGGCGAAGAAGCCGTCCGCAATTTCAAAAAGGGCGACGAAGTCGAAGCCGTGGTTTTGTCGATTGACGTCGAGCGCGAGCGCATTTCGCTCGGCATCAAACAGCTCGACGGCGATCCCTTCACCAATTACATCGCCGCGCACGAGAAGAACAGCACCGTCACGGGGACGGTGAAATCAGTGGACGCGAAAGGCGCGGTCATCACGCTCGATCGCGACGTCGAAGGCTATCTGCGTGCTTCCGAAATATCGCGCGATCGGGTCGAAGACATTCGCACACGGCTCAAGGAGGGCGACGAGGTCAGTACGATGATCATCGCGGTAGACCGCAAGAACCGCAGTATCACGCTGTCGATCAAGGCCAAGGACAGCGCCGAAGAGTCGGCGGCGATGCAAAAGGTCTCCGCCGAGGCGGCGCCGCAAGCCGGAACGACCAGTCTCGGAGCCTTGCTCAAAGCCAAGCTCGACGTCAAGGAACAAGGCGAATCCAAATGACCAAGTCCGATCTCATCACCAAGCTCGCGGGGCGTTATCCACAGCTCGTCGCCAAAGACGCCGAGCTGGCGGTAAAGATGATCCTGGATGCGATGGCGGGCAGCCTGGCCAAAGGCAACCGCATCGAGATTCGCGGTTTCGGCAGCTTTGGTTTGAACTTTCGTCCGCCGCGCACAGGGCGTAATCCCAAGTCGGGCGACAAGGTTTACGTGCCGGCGAAGTACGTGCCGCATTTCAAAGCCGGGAAAGAACTGCGCGAGCGCGTGGATAACGACAAGTGAGCGAGCTAGGTTCCCTAGAGGCGGCTCCTGCCGCCTTTTTTTGTCGTTAGTTCCGTTACTTCGATTTCACTATGCGCGCCGTCTCGTGGATCTTGAAAATAGCGCTTTTTCTGCTGCTATTCGGCTTTGCGCTCAAGAACACCGGCATGGTCGCGGTGCACGGCTATCTCGGCTACGAATGGCAGGCGCCGCTTATTCTGATCCTGCTTATCTTCTTCGCGCTGGGAATCGGGATTGGACTCGCGGCCGGCGCCGCCGCGTTTTTTCGGCAGCAGCGGCGAATCGCCGAGCTTCGGCGGCAGTTGCGGACTTCCGACAAGACCGAGCAGAGCACGGCGGTGGTCAAACAGGTTTGAGGTCAGACGATTGGAATTCGAGTTCTGGTGGCTGCTCGCGTTTCCGCTTTTCTTCGGTCTCGGCTGGCTCGCCGCGCGCATCGACATCAAGCAGCTTCTGACCGAGTCGCGCGCGCTGCCGAGATCGTATTTCAAGGGGCTCAACGCGCTTCTCGACGAGCAGCCCGACAAGGCGATCGAAGCTTTTATCGAAGTCGTCAAGGTAGATCCGCAGACAGTCGAGCTGCACTTCGCCTTGGGTAGTCTTTTTCGCCGCCGTGGCGAAACCGACCGCGCGATTCGCATGCATCAGAACCTTCTCGATCGCGCCGATCTTTCGCAGGAGCAAAAGTACAAAGTCATTGCCGAGCTCGCGCAGGATTATTTGAAAGCTGGGTTGCTCGATCGCGCCGAGGAGTTCTTCAAACGATTGACCGGCACGCCTCACGCCGAAGACGCGTTAAAAGCGCTCATCGACATCTACGAACAGGAAAAGGAGTGGGTGAAAGCCATCGACGTCGCGCGCGAGCTCGCGCGGGTGAGCGGCCAGCCGCGCGACAAGCAGATCGCGCACTACTACTGCGAGCGCGCGGGGCAGGAGATTGTGCATTCGCAGTTCGATGCCGCCGCTGCGCATTTGCAGGACGCGCTCGCCACCGACAAAAAAAACGTGCGCGCCAACATTCTTTTGGGAGAACTACACGCTTCGCGCGACGATCACGCCGAGGCAATCGCGGTCTGGAAGCAAATCGAAACTCAGAACGCCAACTATCTGCCGCTGATCGCCGAGAAGATCGCGCAAAGTTACGCTACACTCGATCGCGCCGAGGAAGGACTTGCGCTGCTGCGCGGATATCTGATGAACTATCCGTCACTCGACCTGCTCAACGTGGTTTACCAGATCACGCTCGAACAGCGCGGAGCCGAACAGGCTAATCGGCTCGTGCGCGACGAATTGAGACGGAATCCGACGCTGCTCGGGCTCGATAAACTGCTGGAAGCGCAGATACTCGAGTCGCCGCCTGAACGAAGGCGCGACCTCGAGCTGATCAAGAACCTCGTGCATCAGCACACTCGCAGCCTGGCGCTTTACCGCTGCGATAGTTGCGGGTTCAAAGCGAGGCAGTTCTACTGGCGCTGCCTGGCTTGCGGCGGCTGGGAAACCTATCCGCCGCGGCGTACCGAAGAGAGGATGCTGCCTGCATAGGAAGTCAGGCGTGCGGAAAGGAGTCGGGTGAAAAAAAATTTGCAAGTGGCGGAAGGGGCGGTAGGCCCCTCGACGGAACCGCGGCCGCGAACCGTCATCAATCGTTCTCATGACTTCGATTTTTCGCGGCTGGACAAAGCGCGAATCCTCGTCGTCGGCGATGTCATGCTCGACCGCTATTGGTTCGGCGAAGTGTCGCGCATTTCGCCCGAAGCGCCGGTGCCCGTGGTCAAGATCAGCCGCAGCGAAGAGCGCCTCGGAGGCGCCGCCAACGTCGCTCGCAACGTCGCCGCGCTGGGGGCGAAAGTGAAACTGCTTTCGGTCATCGGCGACGATGAAGCGGGGGCGTCGCTCAGCCGCCTGCTTGACAGGGAAGGGATCGGCGGCACGCTTCGACGCGACAGGGAAATCTCGACGACGATCAAGCTTCGAATCATCGGCCGCCAGCAGCAGCTCTTGCGCGCCGATTTTGAAGCCGCGCCGTCGCACGAAGTGCTGGCGGAAAGCCTCTTCGACTATGAGAAGGCTCTTCCCGACAACGATCTCGTCGTCCTATCCGACTATGGTAAAGGCGGACTCGCGCACATTTCGCGGATGATCGCCGCCGCCAGAGCCGAGAACAAGCCCGTGCTCGTCGATCCGAAGGGCGATGACTACGATCGGTATCGCGGAGCGACCATGATCACGCCCAATCGAGGCGAGTTTCGCGAAGTCGCGGGAAATTGGAAAAGCGAGGAAGAGCTCACGGCCAAAGCCGAGCGCATGCGCCGGCAATTAGGACTCCAGGCTGTGCTGCTCACGCGCAGCGACGAAGGGATGACTCTGTATCGCGAATCGGGTGCGATGCATGTTCCGGCAGAGGCACGCGAGGTGTTCGACGTGAGCGGCGCGGGCGACACAGTGATCGCGACATTGGGCGCGATGCTCGCCGCGGGCGCAGGGCTCGCCATTGCCGTCACCTGCGCCAATCGCGCGGCAGGAATCGTCGTCGGCAAACTCGGCACTGCCGTCGTCAGTCGGCAGGAATTGCAATGACGATCGTTGTGACTGGAGCAGCCGGGTTTATTGGATCGAATCTGGTCAAAGCTCTCAACGGGCGAGGCGAGCACAACATCATCGCGGTGGACGATCTGACCCGCGGCGACAAGTTCAAAAATCTCGTGAACTGCGAGATCGCGGACTACTTCGACAAGGAAACCTTCTTGAGCGAGCTTATGGCCGGCGCCTTTGACGGCCAGCTCGAAGCCGTTTTCCATCAGGGCGCGTGCTCCGACACGATGGAAAGCGATGGCCGCTACATGATGCAAAACAATTACCGCTATTCGCTCGCGCTTCTCGATCATTGTCAGGGCGACGAAGTGCCTTTCATCTATGCGTCATCGGCGGCGGTTTACGGTGCGGGAAACGTTTTTCGCGAGGCACGCGAGCACGAAGCACCGATCAACGTGTACGGCTACTCAAAATTTCTCTTCGATCAAAAAGTGCGCCGGCGGTTGCACGAGCGCACTTCGCAAATCGTCGGCTTGCGCTATTTCAATGTCTATGGAACCGGAGAGGCGCACAAGGGCCGTATGGCCTCGGTCGCGCGCCAATTTTTCGAGCAGTATCGAACGAATAGAAAAGTGCGTCTATTTGAAGGCAGTGGCGGTTTCGACGCGGGCGAGCAGAAACGCGATTTCATCTCTATCGAAGACGTATGCAAGGTCAATTTGTTTTTTCTCGATAACGCGGGCAAGTCGGGGATTTTCAATGTTGGCACGGGGACGGCGGCGTCTTTTAATGAGGTGGCTGCTGCTGTAATCAACGCGTGCGACGGCAACGACGAGGGCGCTGGCAGCCTCGTGCAGAACGGGAAAATCGAATACATCCCGTTGCCCGCCGGACTTAAGGAGAAATATCAGAGCTACACAAAAGCCGACATACAATGTCTGCGCGAAGCCGGGTATGAAACGGCTTTCGTAGATGTGAAACAGGGCGTGCACGAATATGTGAAACGCCTTAACGTGTCGTAATTCTTTGGGAGAGAAATGAAATGAAAAAGCTTTTGCTATTGCTCGCTTTAATCTGTTCGCCGGCATTGGCGATCGATATCAACACAGCTACGTCGGAGGAACTACAAAGTATCAAGGGAATCGGTCCCGGCAAAGCTAAAGCGATTGTCGAACATCGACAAGTAAATGGCCCTTTCAAAAGCATCGATGATCTCGCAAACGTGAAGGGATTCGGCGCCAACAGCATCGAGAAATTCAAAGGCGACTTAAGCGTCGGCATGACCGAGAAAAAAGCGGAAAAGCAGCTGGGCATGAAAGAAATACAGTCGGAAAAGAGTGCCGCTAAAGCGGCAACTCGAGCGAGTGCGAAAGATAGTTCAGCAAACGCGTCGAAGAAATAGATCTACAATCCCTGGGGATTTTTGTCGGCCGTGCCACTCATACGGCTGAAACGGCTCCCAGGAAAACGAGCGAGGTCATTCTCGCCAAGCTCGAAAGCAATAATCCCGCGGGGCGGGTAAAAAAACCGCCCCGCATTTTCGATCCAATCGCCATTTCAGCAGTTCCGCCAATCGAACAAGCGCCCGACGAAGATGCGCTCATCACGTTCGGCGGGGAGGTACTGCGCATTCCTGAGTAAAGAGCAACGCCGGCGCTAAGCCCTCGACTCTCGGAGAACGAGTCTTATTCGACCGCTCTCGTCATTCCCGCGCGCTCGTATCCAGCACGGGCAGGCGCGGGAATCCAGGCTGCATTTCTTGAGTCTCTGCGTTCTAGGACCCGTTCCGGGATCAGTGCGAATCGCGTTGTCATTTGCGAGGAGCGTTTAGCGGTCCCCGAAGGCGGGGAAGCAATCCCAGAGTCACTAGACGGAGATCGCTTCGCCCACGCTCGCGATGACAGAGCAAATTCATCCACAACTCATTCCTCGTTCGGTTTGGTCGGCAAAGGGAGGTCTGTTATCCTGAAACGCCCAGGATTCACTCCGGCTTTCATGTACAAAATCCTCGAAGATTTTGTCGGCAACACCCCACTTGTGCGCTTGAAGCGCCTGCCGGGGAAAACCAGCAATATCATTCTCGCCAAGCTCGAAGGCAATAATCCCGCGGGATCGGTCAAGGATCGTCCCGCGCTTTCGATGATCGTGCGCGCGGAAAAGCGCGGCGACATCAAACCGGGCGACACCTTGATCGAAGCGACTTCAGGCAACACCGGAATCGCGCTCGCGATGGCCGCGGCGATGATGGGTTATCGCATGGTACTTGTGATGCCCGAACATTTGAGCGTGGAGCGGCGCCAGGCGATGCGCGCTTTCGGCTCGGAGATCGTTCTCGTCTCGAAAGAAGGTGGCATGGAAGAGGCGAGAGACGTCGCAGAGCGCATGGAAGCAGAAGGCCAGGGCCGCATCCTCGACCAGTTCGCCAATCCCGACAATCCACTGTCGCACTACGAGGGAACGGGCCCCGAAATCTGGCGCGATACCGAAGGCAAGATCACGCACTTCGTCTCCAGCATGGGAACAACGGGCACGATCATAGGGTGCTCGAAATTTTTCAAGGAAAAGAATCCAAAGATTCAAATCATCGGCTGCCAGCCGACCGAAGGCTCGCAGATTCCCGGAATCCGCAAATGGCCTGAAGCCTATCTGCCAAAAATCTTCGATCGCAAAAGAGTGGACCGTGTGATCGAAGTGAGCCAGGCGGACGCGGAAGAAATGACCCGGCGTCTTTCGCAGGAAGAAGGACTCTTCGCGGGAATTTCCTCCGGCGGCGCGATGTGGGCGACGCTGCAAGTTTCGGCCGAAGTCGAAAATGCGGTCATCGTTTCGATCGTCTGCGACCGAGGCGATCGCTATCTTTCGACTGGGGTGTTTCCTGGGTGAGATTTTGTTCGCGGTATTTCATGTCGCGAGGAAGTTCTGACCGGCGTGCTGAAAACGTTTGGTGTCGTGCACCTGGATGGGTACAAAAAATTGCGCCCTTTAGGTTCTCTACTTTGAGTTGCGCCTCTTAGCCGGACGGGCTGGCGTATCTATGGAACGATACCCGCAAGACCTCTCGGTAGGAATTGACGACTTTCGGCGTTCGGACTGGAAGTCAGCAATTGCCTCTAGCGAGCGGGAAGGCTACTCCGGTATGTGGCAATCGCTCTCCGCCGCTGCCCGATCTGCCATAGAAGGAGGTAGGACCTCCGAAGGAAAAGTTCTGTGGCTACTGGCAGACGCCTGCTCGATGATGCTCAATCCAGGCAGCGCCAACGAGCCTTTCAAGCCGTTTATGGTAATGAACGGCAAGCGGTCGTCATTGCCGGAGGACTTCCAGCAGTCGGATGTCGAGTTGTTTTCTTCGATTGCGGAGGAGGTCGATGACGTATGGCTACAAGCACGCCTGGCTGATCTGGTTTGGTTGCTAGCAAGCCCGCGAAGTCCTAAGCGCGCACTCTTGGCGATCGACGCTTACCGCAGAATCCCCCTGGATACTGAAACGTGGGTGCGCGGTGGCCGGGAATGCTGGGAGCGTGCCATTAGCCTGACTCAGATGCTGAGGGCTGGCGCGGGGGAACGAATGAAGGAGATCGAGGCGGCGATCACGTCCGCGTTCGAAGTTGCAAAGAGCGAAGACGGCTTCCTCGCACTCTGGTTAGCTGACCTGTTGGCAGCAAACCATCTCGCTCGCGGGAAAGGAATCGATATCGCTAATAGACTAGAGTCGTTGGCGCGGCACTTCGATGTCGAAGGCGACCTACACCGTGCGAGAGAGTTCTTTGCCGCTTCCGCAAAGTGGTTCCAACAGGTAGGAGATGCCGCTAAGACCGCAGAAATGATCGTGTTCGTAGCGGAAGGCTGGGTCAAGGAGGCTGTCGCCCGCATTTCGTCAGACCAACCGAGTCATATGGTCGCAGCCAGCTTCTATGAGAACGCGATCCAAACGTACCGCTCCATTCCTCGAAGTGAGCGCGCCGCCCATCGCGTCGACGAGCGGATCTCCGAACTGCACAAGAGTCTGAACGAGGCGGGCGAGCGATCGCTGGACGAGATGGGCGTAATTAGCTCGCCTTCCATCGACATCACGCAGCTCGTCGAGAATGCGCGGAATGCGGTGAGGGGGAAGTCTTCCATTGATGCTCTAGCCGCTTTCGCCAATATCTATCCTGGTGCACGGGCGGGCAAGATGCGAGAGGTTTCGGAGAGGATGCTCCGAGAACATCCGCTGCACGCGCTCATCTCCGCAACGCACATGTCCAGGGACGGTCGTGTCATCGCGAAGCGTCCAAGCATGGGGTTGGGTGATGCCGAGTCTGATGACACTCAGGCGGCCATATGGGCAGAGATGGTTAAGCACTATGGCATGGAGCTAGGTC
>JBOIGA010000020.1:8804-24082 GCA_050741875.1 Burkholderiales bacterium | reverse complement strand
CAGTAGCAGGACTACGGACTCAGACGCTCGGCGACGTAGACGGCCCATTCTCGTCGAAACCCTTCAGGACGGGCTTTTCCGGGGCCACCGCGTTGTTGCTCGTCGCTTATTTGGGTCAACCAAATGGCGACTCCTCGCGCCTAGCGCTGTCACCCGGAATGCCGTCGTCGCGACCGTGCGCAACTGGATCAGAGGTTCCCTTGCTACTTACAGTTGCGCGACAGCTCGTGATTTACACACGATTCCCTGTTACTTCGCGTCAAGCGAAACCTTATCTGCTGGATGCCAGCGCTGGCAGTGTAGCGGTCAATTGTGCTGGTGTAAAACGCGTCATACCTGAGCAAGCAGACCATCAATCATGCCCTCTGCCTGCCGCAAGTAGCTTCCGCCGAAGAGATTCAAGTGATTCAAGACGTGATAGAGGTTGTAGAGCGTTTTTCGGACTTCGTATCCACGGTCGAGCGGGAATGCTTCCCGGTAGGCCGAATAGAATCCGCGGCCAAATCCTCCGAACAATTCCGTCATCGCGAGATCGGCTTCGCGGTCGCCGTAGTAGACGGCGGGATCGAAGATGACCGGATTGCCTCGGCTATCGAACGCCGCATTGCCGCCCCACAAGTCGCCATGCAGTAACGACGGCTGCGGCTGGTAGTCGCGGAAAAAAATATCGAGCGACCCCGCAAGCCGCTCACCTTTTTTTTGGAGCGCGCCGCTGTAACCGTTTTTCGCGGCCAGACTGAGTTGAAAGCCGAGCCGCCGCTCGCGCCAGAATTCTATCCAGTCGTCGGATTGCATATTGATCTGCGGGGTCGAGCCGATCGTGTTGTCGCGACTCCAGCCGAACTTATCGCTCGTAGGCTTGTGAAGCTGCGCGAGCTGCGTGCCCAGCAACGACGAGTCGCCACGGGAACCTAGCTCGATATATTCAAGGACCAGAAATGCCTGTGAGGCTTCGACTCCGCAGCAAATTGGCTGGGGAACTCGAACTGTGTGCGTGCGAGCGATTTCTTCCAGTCCCGCCGCTTCCGCTTCGAACATCGAAAGCTTGGCGGCATTGTTGAGCTTGACGAAAAAGGCGAGGCCGTTGCCTTCGATACGAGACGCCGAATTGATACAGCCACCGCCGACAGGTTTGACCTGTACCGACGCGAATGGGCGATGGATTGCGCGCGATATCCGGGAAGAGATCTCTTGCCAAAGGCTGGGACTGGAGGCCATGCTAAATGGACTGTAACACGCGAAACGCAGCGACATTAGGCGCCCATTGTTGCAACGTATTACAAGCGTTACAATCAGCCGTTCTTGTAATACAAGAGACAAACCATGACCCTCACCGTCCGGCTTGACCCAGAGCTTGAAAAAGCGTTGCAGCGGCACTGCGAAAAAACCGGGGCGACGAAGAGCCGCGTCATCACGAAACTCCTGCGCGATCATCTCGATCGGCAAAAACAAACCAAGTCGGCTTACGAGATCGCGGAAGAGTTGGGAATCATAGGTTGCGACAAAAGCCCGGGCCCGACGGATATGGCTCGAAACGCCAAGCGCTACCTCGCCGAGGCGATCCGTGCAAAGCATTCTCGTTGATACCGGTCCGCTCGTCGCGCTGTTCAAAAAGCGTGATGAGGACCACCGCCGTGTTACCGGCTTCCTAAAAACCATTCGCTGCCGGTTGCTTACGACATGGCCGGTAATGACCGAAGCCTGGCACCTCGTCGCGCTTCCCAGCCGGCTCGCCCTCATGCAATGGGCGGCAGCGGGCCTCGAAATCTGCGATCTCGGTGAGCGCGCGACGGATGATCTGCTGCGGTTGCTGGAGAAGTACAAAGATCGTCCCATGGACCTCGCCGATGCCTCGCTCGTGCTGCTCGCCGAAAAAACGGGTGTGTTCGATATCATGACCATTGACCGCGCCGATTTCGACGCTTATCGGGCGCGCGGAAACATTCGATTTCGTCAAGTCTTGTCGTAATTCGTGGTCGATTTCCGCTGCGCTCGCCCTCTAATAGCTGTCTGTGTTGCCTCATCGGCATGCGCGCCTTAAGAGAGTCATTGCGAGCAGCCTTTAGCCCCGCACTTGATGCGGGGGCGGCAATCTCGTTTTTTGGGGCTGGCTACAGCAGATTGCTTCCCGCTCCCGATTGAAGCATTCGCGGACAAGCTTCGCGGGAACCGCTCCACGCAAGACCGTTACCGAATTTCAAGCAATCGATCCGCGGTCGCGATCACCTCACCGGGATTGAAAATCGGCAGCGAGCACGCTTTGTTGACGCAGATGTACGCCGCCGCTTGCTCCATCTCCGGATATTCGACGTCCGGGTTCGCCAGCGCGCCTTCGCTCCTGTCCCACCATTCGATCCGGCGATAGATCGCGGGGTATTGCAAAGCCTTACCGTGCAGCGCGCGCGCTTCCGCATCAGTCTTGGCGCCGACGACAGTAATGTGCGCCGGGTCTTCAACGAATTCGCGGTCGGCGAGGAGGAGCGCCGCGAGAAAACGGTTGCTGCCGGCAATCGCCGGCGAGCCCAGATATTTCAAGGCATGCTCGGCGATGTCGCGGTACGCGCTCTTGCCCGTGTAGTGCGAAAGCAGATTGGCGAAGCGCGCAAGATTCAGGTTTTCGTCAATCTGTCTGACCGGCTCTTGAAAAACTCCGGCGCCGGCGGGGGGAGTGCGGGTCGTTTTGAAACCGGAATCGTGCTTGAAATTCGCGGCAATGAAGCGCGCCGCCCCTTCCGCTTTTTTCAGCCAGTCGCGCTCTCCGGTTGACGCGTGCAGCGCGAGAAAAGCTTCAGCCATGGCGAGCGTATCCCCGAGGAAGGGGCCGGCGCGGTCTTTTTCGCCGTGGCTGAAACCGCCGCCCTCAAGACCGCGATTGGCGACGACCCAATCCGCCGCCTTTTTCGCGCGCGCGAGCACCTTCGGGTCTCCGGTCACATCGTAAAGCGCGGTCAGGCCGCGAATCGCCCAGCCGTTCTCGCGTGAATAAATATTCTTATCAATTCGCGGCATCCCGAGTTTGCGCCGCTCGGCGTCGGCAAGCGGGTAATACTTCTTGCCGTCGATCTCCATGTTCACGTCGGCGTTCTGGCTTGTGTAGAAAACGCCTTCTGGGCTCATCAGAAAATTCGCGAGATAGCGCTCGATGTCGCGCGCTGCTTGTAAATAGCGCGATTCATCGAACAGCGCGTAGGCCTGCGAATAGAGCCGCAGGTTGTCGGCCTGGATGGACATGATTTTTTCGAAATGCGGGGATTTCCAGTTGACTTCGTCGGAGTATTGATACATTCCGCCCCACACGGGATCCATGAGATTGAGCGCAGCGTCGAGCGTTGCCCGGGCCATAGCTTCGTGCTTTCTATCTCCCTCCTTCGCTTTGACGAGCGCGTATTCCATGTTCTGCGCCTGGATGAATTTATGCACCGTGCCCCAGCCGGCGTTGTCCTTGTCATAGGCTTCGAAATAATTGTTGAGCAGCTTTTCCCGCTGCTTGTCGGCGAGGTGCGCGCTCGTTGCCGCTTGCACCGCTACCGCGGGGCGCACCGAAGGTCCGGGAGACGGATCCTTGATAATCTCGTCCAGCATCGAGGCCATGACTTGCGGGGGCAAATAGCCGCGGCGTTTGACGAGTTCACTGCCATCGGCCGCGAAAACGACAGTCGCGGGCCAGCCATAGTCCTCGTAACGATTGGAAAGATCGGGGTTGGCGTCCTGATCCACTTTCACGGCGATGTAGCGCGATTCGATGAGCTTTACGACTTCTGGATCGCGATAAGTCTTGTCATCCATCACGTGGCACCAGTGGCACCACACCGCTTCGAGATCGAGCAGCACGAACTTGTTTTCGCGTTTGGCCTGTTCAAAGATCTTGTCCGACCACGGCTGCCACTCGATCTTGCTCTCGGCCGCGAATCCTGACGGCGCGAACATGACGACGCAGACGGCGATAAGAAGCCTGATCATATGTTTCTCCTAAGACGCCAAAGCCGCTTATACGAATCTGCGCGATTTCGGATGCTTCTCACGCTGACGCGATTCAGTTAAAGTCGCGACATGGCGGACACGATCTCGGCGCTCGAAAAATACTTCCCGCGTATCGCGCAAAGCATCACCTTGGTTTGGGGTTTCCCCGAATTTCTCAAATACATCGAAAAAATCTCCGTTGACGAACGCGGAGGCCGCCGTGGTTTCCCGATGGAAGTCATGGAAGAGCTCATGCTGCTGCACGCAGTGCATATGATCAAGCAAGGCGCGCCGCTCCACGACAAGAACGACAGCTTTTACACGCGGTGAAGTTTCCGCTGGCGGTGCGCGCCGTCTTTTTCGATCTCGACGGAACGCTTCTCGACACCGCTCCCGATCTATCGCGCGCCGCCAACTCGATGCTCGCCGACTTGAATCTGCCGGCGCTGGATCTGGACGTTATCACCAGCTTCATCGGCAAGGGAATCGTCAATCTGGTCAAACGTACCTTGGCCGCGGCCCTGGGAAAAGAAGCGGACGAGGAATTTTTTACGCGGGCTCTCGAAATATTCAGCCGGCACTACGAAAACGGATTATCGTACGACAGCGAGCCCTACCCCAAGGTCATCGAAGGACTGACGGCGATGCGCGAAGCCGGATTTCGTTTGGGCTGCGTCACCAACAAGGCAAGCCGCTTTACATTACCCTTGCTCGCTGAGACCGGTCTCGCGCCGTTCTTCGCTTTGACGATTGCGGGAGATACGCTGAATGAGAAAAAACCGCATCCCTTGCCGCTTCTTCATGCGTGCGAACGGCTGGAGATCGCGCCCAAGGAGCTACTCATGATCGGCGATTCGGCGAACGATACCGAAACCGCGCGCGCGGCGGGCTGTCCTGTTTTCTGCGTCTCCTACGGTTATGGGCGCAATGTCGCCGAGCTGAAACCCGACGCCATCGTCGCCGATCTGGTCGAAGCCGCCCGCCTCGTCACGCTGCTAAAATAGCGCTCCTTTCACTAGAATCCAAAATGTCGAATCCACTGGTCAGCTTTCTCATGGGCAGCAAAAGCGACTGGGACGTCATGCAGCACGCCGCGCTACAGCTCAAGGAGTTCGAAGTCGCATGCGAAGCGAAGGTTTTGTCGGCGCACCGCACTCCCGACTTGCTCGCACAATATCTGGATGACGCGATTGCGCGCGGCATCCGATGCTTCATCGCAGGAGCAGGCGGCGCCGCGCACCTTGCTGGCGTCATCGCCGCGAAAACAACGCTGCCGGTGCTGGGCGTGCCGATGCCTTCAAAACACCTGCAGGGAATGGATTCGCTGCTGTCGACAGTGCAGATGCCCAAAGGCGTTCCGGTCGCGACCTTCGCCATCGGCGAAGCGGGTGCTGCGAACGCAGGATTGTTCGCTGTAGCGCTGCTCGCGATGAACGATTCGCAACTCGCCAAGCGCCTGACCGCCTTCCGCGAGAAACAGCAGGAACGAATCAAGGCGGCCACACTTCCGTCGCTCACGTAACGGGGCACGCGCGTGTGGTATCGGCTCCGCGCTGGCACGCTCACTCTCACATTGCACGCGCAACCCGGCGCGCCGCGTACCGAAGTTGCCGGACTGCACGGCGATGCGCTGAAGGTTCGGGTTGCCGCGCCCGCGATCGAAGATCGGGCCAATTCCGAGCTGTGCTCTTTTCTCGCGCGTGCATTTGCTGTCCCTCGCGGCCAGGTGACGGTTGCCCATGGCGCGCATTCGCGTAGAAAAGTTGTCGAGGTCGTTGGCGCGAAACTCGCTCCGGAATCGTTGCTCAAGACCTGATGGCTGCGCTCAAACCGTTTCGTGGATTGCGCCCTCCGAAAGAGCTCGCGCAGCAAATCGCCTCCCCGCCTTACGATGTGGTCAGCACTGACGAAGCGCGCGCTTTCGCGGCAGGCAACCCGTCTTGTTTTTTCCAGGTTTCGCGTCCCGAAATCGGTCCGCTCACGGGTGATGAGTACGAGACAGCGGCTCGCAACCTTCAGCGTTTTCACGAAGAGCGATGGATGCAACGGGATGAAGAGCGGACGTTTTACGTTTATCGGCAGCAGATAAGCGCGCACATGCAGACGGGAATCGTTGCCGCGGCGAGCGTTGCTGAATACGACTCAGGACTGATCAAGAAGCACGAGTTGACGCGGCCCGACAAGGAAGACGATCGCGCGCGTCACATTCATGCCTTGCAGGCCAACGACGAGCCGGTATTTCTGACTTATCGCGCTGATGCCGAGATTGACGTCTTGATTGCTGAACTGACGCAAACGCCGCCTGAGTACGATTTTGTCTCCGAGGACAAGGTCGCGCACACGTTCTGGATCGTGCCGTCGGGAAAATCTCATGAGATCGAAGCGGCATTCGAGAAAGTCCCCACGCTTTACATTGCCGACGGTCACCACCGCATCGCCGCCGCATCGCGGGTCCGCAAACTCGTGCAGGGCGAAGGCGAGTCAGGAAAATTTCTCGCAGTCGCCTTTCCTCACGATCAGGTGCAGATCCTCGCTTACAACCGGGTAGTCACGGAGTTGAACGGCCTTTCGCGCGATGCGTTTCTGGACAAGCTTTCCGGCGCTTTTCGCGTGAACCCAACGACCAGGAAGGAGCCCGGAACCGCCGGCACTTTTTTCATGTATCTCCAGAAAAGCTGGTATGAGGTAAGAAGCGATGCGTCGAGCCACGATCTCGATGTGGCGATCCTGCAGGAACGGGTGCTTTCCCCGATTCTCGGCATCGGCGATCCGCGCACCGACTCTCGAATTCAGTTTGTCGGCGGAATTCGCGGAACACAAGAACTCGAAAAGCTGGTGGACTCCGGAAAGCACGCTGTGGCGTTTTCGCTTTTTCCCACCAGCGTCGAGCAATTGTTTTCAGTGGCGGACCGCGGCGGAATCATGCCGCCCAAGTCAACGTGGTTTGAACCCAAACTACGAAGCGGTCTCGTCGTTCATCCGTTCTTTTAGGTTTTCACATGGCTGATATTTTTGAAACGAATCTGAAAAGTCTTCCGCTCATTCATCGCGGGAAGGTCCGCGACATCTACGCCGTGGGTGACGATAAGCTGCTGCTGGTGCAAACCGACCGGCTGTCCGCTTTCGACGTCGTGCTGCCGACTCCGATACCGCGCAAGGGAAAAGTGCTGACTTCGCTATCCAATTTCTGGTTCGAAAAGCTCAAGCACATCATTCCCAGTCAGATGAGCGGAATCGCTGCCGAAACGGTGGTCGCGCCGGGCGAGCGTGACCAGGTCGCTGATCGCGCGGTCGTCGTCCGCCGCTTGCAGCCGTTGGCGATCGAGGCGATTGTGCGCGGGTACGTCATTGGCTCGGGTTGGAAGGAATATCAGAGAACCGGCGCGATCTGTGGGATTGCGTTGCCGAAAGATCTCAAGGAAGCGCAAGAATTGCCGCAACCGATTTTCACCCCTTCCACCAAAGCCCCACAGGGCGAGCACGACGAAAATATTTCGCTCGCCAAAGCTGAAGAAATCGTCGGACAAAAACTCGCGCGCCGGGTATCCGAAACCGCGATCAAGTTGTACTCGACAGCCGCCGACTATGCTTTAGGGCGCGGCATTATCATCGCTGACACCAAGTTCGAATTCGGTCAGGACGAAAAAGGCGAGCTATATCTGATCGACGAAGCGCTGACGCCGGATTCTTCCCGCTTCTGGCCGAAGTCCGAATATAGAACGGGGATGAGTCCACCGAGCTTCGACAAGCAGTTCGTACGCGACTGGCTTGAAGCGCAAAAGTGGAACAAAAAACCGCCCGCTCCCGCGTTGCCTCCCGACGTACTCAAGAAGACCGCGGAGAAATACCAAGAAGCGCTGCGGCTGCTTACGTCATAGCCTCAGTAGTCCAGTCGTCATCGCGAGCGAAGCGCGGCGATCTCTCTCTGAAAAATCGTTGACAACGAGTTTGCTTCGTCGCATAAACCGCTCCTCGCAAAGACATCCATGCACGTAGCCGCTAAATCGGACATCGAACGCGCAGTCGCACTGCTGCGCTCGGGTGGTCTCGTGGCTTTTCCCACCGAGACGGTTTACGGCCTTGGAGCCGATGCGAGCAATCCCGCAGCGTTGGAGAAAATCTTTCTCGCGAAGGGTCGCCCACAGAATCATCCCATCATTGTTCATTTGCCGGATGAGTCTCACCTTTCGCGATGGGTGCGCAACATTCCAGACTCCGCGCGTGCGCTCGCAAAAGTGTTCTGGCCCGGACCGCTCACACTCGTGCTTGAGCGCGCGCCGCAGGTTTCGGATTTGATCACTGGCGGTCAGCACACCGTGGGCCTACGCATACCCGGCCATCCATTGGCGCTTGAGCTTCTAAGAGCTTTTGACTCTGGCATTGCCGCGCCCTCGGCCAATCGTTTCGGACGCTTGAGTCCGACGACCGCTGCGCATGTTCGCGAAGAACTTGGAGATTCCGTTGACTTGATTCTCGACGGGGGACCGTGCGAGGTCGGTATCGAATCCACGATCATGGATTTGTCGAGCGAGCCGCCCGTACTGCTTCGTCCCGGGATAGTTTCGAAGCGGGAAATCGAAGATGCGATCGGACAAACACTCGCGACGCGTGGAGCTACACGCGCACCGGGAACGCTGCCGTCGCATTACGCCCCCGCGACTCCGCTCAAAATCGTGAGCGAAGCAGAGCTTGATGCGGCGGTAGCAGCCCAGCCTGAAGCGCAAGTCGCGGTGCTGTCGAGGCGGCAGTCAGAACGAAAGAACTGGTTAAGGGCGCCCGGCGATGCGGCGGCCTACGCTCACGATCTGTACGAGAACTTGCGTGCGCTGGATCGGATGCGATGCGAGTTGATTCTGGTCGAAGAAGTTCCGGCAACCGAAGAATGGGCGGCGATTCGCGATCGTCTGACCCGTGCTGCCGGTAAAGGTTAGCCGCCTATACTCCGCCATTCCCGCGAAGCTTGTGCTCGAGTGCTTTACTCGGGGAGCGGGAATCCACAATATTCACACGTGCGTTAATGGCTAACGGCTCGCCAGCGGGGCACGTCATTCCGGCGCGGGCCTGCCCCGGCAGGAAATAAGCCGGGGCCGGAATCCAGCGCCAGCATTGAGAAACCATTGGGTCCCGGCCCCCGCCGCGCCGACGAAACAGTTTAGTCAGTTCTGCAACGCTCAATGGTTGTCTTCTGCCCAGCACTGTTGCACAGCTTCCTTCACCCAGCGTAGGTCTTCGCTTAAGGAGGAGAACTCCAAAGCGGGCTGATGCGTCATCAGCCTCCTTAGCTTCTCGTATTTCAAATTCGCAGGGTGAATCGGATACTGGGCGAGACGAAAACGCTCGCGCTCGATTGCAGTCTCCTCCGCGGATCCTGAATCGAACCAGACCCACTCCGCGGCGAATGCCTCTGCGTGCGCTCTCAACGCTTGATAAACTGTTTCCTCCATCGGCTCCGTGATCTCCGCGTACTCTGAGGATCGCTCAGCGAAATCAATCAGCCATTTTTCTTCCCATTGCGGGGCGTCGCCGCTGGACGCATACAGCTCCGCGCTTTGCTCTCGCGGCTTTACAGCTCTGATCAACGCGTCGCGCTCGTACGTCACGGCATAGCCCAAAAATTCCTTCGGGCCGCGAGTCAGCAAACTCAAAGCAAGCAGCAGTTTTCCGTCCGCTGCGAGCGAAATCGCCGTGAGTTCGGGAAGCTCCGCTTCACCCTCAAGTTTCTCGGTGCGGGTCTCTTTGAGCGCGCCGTTTTCGATCGCCGCATACCCTTTCACGCCCGCTTCCGCGTTCACCCACTCGACTTGAATGGCGACATCTGGATGACTGCCCGACGCGGCAACAAAAGGGGGAAACGGAATGCCGCCGCTCACTTTGAAGTCGTAAACGAGCTCGCCTTCGCGGTGGCGTTCTTCGACGTCCGCGTCTGAATAATCATCGAGCAGCAAGCCATTGACCTGCTCGCGAAACGTCGAAAGTTCTTCCGGCGTTCCGGTGATTCTGATGTTCGCGTGAATAAGCAGCGCCATGGATCGGACAAGGCCCTTGGGAATGAAGGAATTTTATCGCTGCTTGCGCGCGAGGAGTGATCGTTGTTTTGCAAGCCCAGTGTTTACCGCCACTCTTCGTCCGCCTTCTGGCAGAATTTCGGGTGTTTAATTGTATTTGGGCAGACATGTTCATAAGCGGGCGAATCGAAATCCAGGGACCCCCTGCGCTGGAAAACTGGCCATCCTTCGCAACGGAAAACCTCCGATTCGACCTCACGGCTGACGGCGTCGCAGTCACAAGTACGAGCGGCGAGACCGACCGAGACGCTTTAACTCGTCGAGTGAAGGACCAGCTCAGCCCTCTTTCGTACTGGGTCGCGTTTCACGGGCTCGTCGCGCAAGCATACTGCCTCACATCCCTAGCACGCACCACTGGAGAACATGTGCGGATTGGCGCGTTTGACCTCAACCTCGTCGACCCTCGGGATTGGCGTGGCCTGTCGCGTGTGCCATCGTTGGACTTGGCGGAGGCGCGGGATTTCTGGATCGAGCGAATACTTGGCGCTATCGTTTCGTCGAGCGCCCAAGCGCTTGGTGACGATTTAACGCTGCTTCGTGCTGTTGAGGCGCTTCTAAGAGCGGTCGTGGCGCCGAGCACAGTTTTGGCGAACACGTATCCAGCGATCGAGCATGTTCAGAAACGGCTGGAAGGCCGGGCAGAGTTCTCACGGATCGGACTGAGTAAGGCCGACGTGGACTTTGTCATGCTGCGTGCAAATGCCCTCGCTGACGGCAGGTCCCGGCACGCGCACCCGCCGGACGAGCCAGTTGTTGTCGTCCCCGACTGGGGGGTACAGGAATGTCTTCGCCGGGCACGTCGGGTCATCGAAGCGTACGCGATAAGCGTGGCTGCCCAACATGGCGTTGCAGCTGACGGGGCTGCGCCCCGCAGCTGAACGCCAAGGCGTTAGACCGGACCGTGATGGCATCGAGAGCTCAATTCACTGGGATGGTAGGCGTCTATCTAGTCGCGGCCGAGCTATCGCGCCGTGGGTTTATTGCTTCCCCAACCTCCCGCAGTGCTCATGGTGCTGATCTTCTCGTCGCCGGACCTCGTGGCAATAAGACTTTTGCGGTTGAGGTCAAGACGAACGCGCGGACGTTCGGCTTTTGGTTGCTGAACGTCGGTGCCAAAGAGCTGAAATCACAATCCTTGGTCTATGCACTAGTGAATCTGAGAAACGGTAGCACCGAGTACTATTTGGTCCCTAGCAACGTTGTTGCGCGTCACGTGAAGGTGTCGCTGCCGACAAAAACACGAAAAACAACCTGGTACTCGATCCATCTCCCAAAGGTTGCCAAGCACAAAGATAATTGGGCAATATTTGGAGTACCCGGTCTAGCCCCGCGCTCACCTCGGACACGCGCAAAAGCGACGCCCGCCGGGTAGCACGAACGTAGCGTTGAGTGGTTTACCGAATTCTTAATGGATGCCTCGTCGTAATCCAGATTCCGCACCAGGCGATTGGTACATTGATACCGAGTGTATCAACTGTGGAGCTTCGCGCGGTGTCGCACCGGGATTGATCGTTGAGCGCCACGACAAGTCCGTGTTCGCGCGTCAGCCTGTCAACATCGCCGAAGAGCAAGCCGCGTGGCGAGCGAAACTTGTGTGCCCCACCGCCTCGGTGCGCAGCGAAACGCACAAAGAACGCCCGCCCGGGCTATTTCCTCAAGAGCTTGCGCCCGGCGTTTATCGCTGCGGGTTCAATGCGCGCTCGTCATGGGGTGCGCATTCATATTTCGTCGCGCGGCGTGAGGGCAATCTCTTGATCGATTCGCCGCGCAGCTCAAGTGAGCTCAAGAAGTTCTTCGAGCGCGCGGGAGGCATCGCCGAGATTCTGCTGTCACACCAGGACGATGTCGCCGATGCGAAGAAGTATGCCAAGGCGTTCGGCTCACGCGTGTGGATTCACAAAGACGATTCTCACGCCGCGCCGTATGCGAGGCATCTGATCGAAGGCGAAGCGGTGGTGCAAATCCGCGATTCGTTACTTGCCATTCCAGTGCCGGGCCACACCCGCGGCAGCGTCATCTACCTGCTCGAGGACAGCTATTTGTTCACCGGCGATTCACTTGCATGGAGCGACGAGCGCGAGGATTTGTTGGCATTTCGCGACACCTGCTGGTATTCGTGGAACGCGTTGGCGGCATCGCTTACACGCCTGCTCGAATACCGCTTCGAATGGGTACTGCCTGGACATGGCGCGAGCGTTCATCTGCCCGCCGAGAGGATGAACCGGCGGCTGCGTGCTCTCACACAGCGAATGATGGCATGATGAAAGTGAGCCGCCGTGCACCGGCGGTCAAGTTTCCAACGCGACGACACGAGGCCCGTGATGAAAGCTTTTCTCATTTTTGTGATCGGCGGTCTAGTCGGCGCGGCCGCGGGGTTTGCCGCGGGGATTTTTTTCTATCCTTACATTTTTCTCGCCGACATCGTTGCCAGCGAAAAAGTGGAAGGCACCGCACAGAAGACGATCGCGGCGAAGGGAGTGTTCGTCCACGCCAATCCCTCCGATCCGATCCATTACGGCAAGGGGAATGTGACGGTCTACACCGACCTCGTTCATCTCGAAAGCGATTTCGAAGTCGGGCCGGGGCCGAAGTATCACGTGTATCTCGTGCCTGAGCAGAAGGTCACTCCCGATACCGAGGTGGCGAAGACGACGTTCGTCGATCTAGGACGGTTGAAAGCGTTCAAAGGCAGCCAGAACTATCCGCTTCCCGCGGGAACCGATCTTGCAAAGTATGGCAGCGTAGTTATCTGGTGCGAGCAGTTCGGCGTCCTGATTTCTCCAGCAGAGCTAATACGCGGCTGATTCTCGTCAGTCACTCTCCTTCCCGCGGTATTCGCTCTCGTGGCGTAAGAGAAAGGTGCGATGAATGAGCGAAAACACAGCGTTCCTGATTCTGGCATCGCTGCTGATTGCGTTTCTCGCCGCGATTGTTTTTCTCATCTCTCGCGCCAGTGGCTGGAGCACGCTCGCGCAGAAATATCCGCTGCGCGCAGCGTTTCCGAAGCCCAAGATATGGCTGGGTTATGCAGTTTTCCGCGGCTGGATTGGCTACAACGGCGGAATCATCGTTGGCAGCGACTCGCGGGGACTGTGTCTGCGCGCCATGCCGATCATTCTTTCGTTCTGCCACGTCCCGATTTTCATTCCCTGGTCCGAAATCCGCGTGATTGAACAATGCACTCGATTTCTTCGGAAGGCGTATCGCATTCGCGTCGCTCGTGCGCCCGATGTGGATTTCGCTCTGCGTCCGGGTACCTTTGAATTGATTCGCGAGGACGCGAAACGGGCGGGAGTGCCCGGGGACTATTGACCGGCGACCAGTTGCCGTCCTAAGCGGCTTAAGTCATATTTGAGCGCGATAGCATGGCCGACATCTTCATCAGCTATCGCCGCGCCGACAGCGGCGGTTACGCCAAAGCGATCTTTGATCGGCTGCGGCGCGAATTCGGCGACGACGCCGTATTCCGCGACGTTGACGATATTGACGGTGGCACTCGTTTCCCCGACGCGATCCAGAAGCAACTCGAAGGCTGCAAAGTTTTCGTTGTCATCATCGGTCCCGGCTGGATCAACGCGCCGGACGTAAATGGGAAGCGGCGCCTCGATGATCCAAATGACTGGGTGCGGGTCGAGCTCGCCACCGCGCTCAAGCGCAATCTCTGCGTGATTCCGGCCACCGTGGCCGGCGCCGCGCTGCCTGCCGCCGCGGACCTGCCCGGCGACTTGAAGCCGCTCGCGGAATGGCAGAGGCGCGATCTGCGCGACGGCGATACGTGGGAAGGTGATCTCGATTTGCTCGTCCGGCGCATCGCCAAAGCAATAGGCGGCGGATCTGTGTTTCGTCGGCGCGCCTTGATCGCAGCCGCAGTCGTTTTGGTCGCGGGCGCAGTCACGTATCTGGTAGCGCCGCGGATAACGAATTTCGGCGAGCCGCAAATCACCGTACAACTTTGGGACGTCGCGCAAGACAGGCAGGGCGCCGTCTTCGCTTCGAGACAGTTTGCCGGCGCTCCGCGCGGAAAGCTCGAAGAGATCGCCGAATGGGTGAGCAAAGAAATCGGCCGCAGGCACGAGCTTGGGCTTCCGAATGTGAAAGGGCGCGTTCACGTGCCGAAGGACTTGAGTCGCGATCACGTGCAGATCGAAATGACTCCGCCCGGGTCTTTCAACGCGTACATTTCCGCCGTCCAAGGCGGACAGAAGTCGCGCATCCCGCTCGATTCCGCCTTTCTCGCCGAGTGGAGCAAAAATTTTCACCTCGAAATCGAGCGCCCCGGATACCAGGCGAAAGTCGTGCGCGTTACATGGGGCGAGGAGATTAACGACAACTTCGTGCTGGAACCGAAGGCGGTTGCGATTGGAATCAGGGAATTCCAGGGTGTCGCCAATGCGATCGCCACTTCGCTTTCGAATCGGCTCGCGGCGAATCGGCGCTTTCTCATCAAGGATCCCGAGGCGCTGCAAGCGCTGCAGGACGAATTGAAAAAGGAAAGGGAGTTCATCGCCGCCAATCCCGCTGCGCAAAGAGCCATTCGAACTTCGCTCGGTCTCGATGTGATCGTCACCGGGCGCTACGAGAAATGAAGCTTCTCCTCGCCGTTCTTTTGCTTGTCGCCAGTTGTACGGTGCTCGCACCCGATTTAAAAAGACTCTACGAAGTCGGCGACAAAAATGAGTTTCAAAATCCCGTGGTTCTGATTCCCGGCGTATTCGGCTCAAGGCTGCGCGACGCAAAGACCAAGGAAGAAGTCTGGCCGGGAAGCCTGTTCAACATTCTGTTCAATGATTACGAGCAGATCGCGCTGCCGATTGATGCAAAGACGATGCATCCTGCGCAGACCGCGCTCGAAGCCTACGATATTTTTGACGCTGCCGCCGGACGCGACTACTACGGTCAGATCATGCGCACGCTGGAACAGGCGGGCGGCTACGCACGGGCCAGAGCGGGACAGCCGGCGAAAAAGACCGAGCGGCGCTACTACGTTTTTGCCTATGACTGGCGGCAGGACAACGTGCAAAGCGCCAAGAAACTCGATCAATTGATCGAACAGATTCGCGTCGACTACGGTGACCGCAAGCTCAAGGTGGATCTCGTCGCGCACAGTATGGGGGGGTTGATTGCGCGCTACTACTTGCGCTATGGCACGACCGACGTGCTCGATTCCAACGAATTTCCGATCAACAATCACGGCGTCTCACGAGTGCGCAAAATCGTTTTGGTCGGCACGCCCAATTTGGGGTCGGTCAACGC
>JBOIGA010000020.1:0-8794 GCA_050741875.1 Burkholderiales bacterium | reverse complement strand
GGTCAACGCGCTGCAGGAATTTTTAACCGGATCGGAAATCGGCTTTCGCAATATCGCGCCCGAAGTGCTGGCGACGATGCCGAGCGCTTACCAGTTGTTTCCTCATCCCATCGGCACCTGGTTGGTGACCTCGGCGGGCAAGGAACTGGAACGCGATCTTTTCGACGCGGAGATCTGGCGGCGGTTCGAGTGGTCGGTGTTCGACAAGAAAATCTCGGAGCGCGTGATCGGCCGTTTTCCCAATCGCGCGGAGGGACAAGCCTATCTCGATCTCTTGCGGCGCTATTTTGAAAAACACATCGAGCGCGGGCGGCGCTTCGTGTGGTCGCTGTCAATCGAGAACAAGGAGAGCGAAGCGCAATACGTCGTGTTCGGCGGTGACTGCAATCTGACTCCCGCGCGAATTCTGGTCGAGGAAGCGAAAGGCGACTCCCTGGTGCGGCTTTTTCCCGACGAACTGACGCAGAGAGTACGGGGAGTGGATTACGAAAAGCTGATGCTTGAGCCCGGTGATGGGCGCGTCACTAAACCAAGCTTGCTTGCGCGTCACGCACTCGATCCGTCCGTGGCGCGACACAAGTACAGCTATTTTCCGCTGCACTATTCAGTGCTGATCTGCGAATCGCACCAGCATTTGACCGGCAACATCAATTTCCAGGACAACTTGCTGAACATCCTGCTCACTCGCGATTCGCCTTGATACGGTCATTGCGAGAAACGCAGTGACGAAGCAATCTCAAAGCTGCTCGTACAGATCACGCCACTCTGGGTTAAATCCGTTCACTAGCTTGAGCTTGTCAGCGCGAGATCCGCCCTTGATCTGCTTTTCCCGCGATATCGCGTTGTAAGCATCGTTCGCGATTTCGTAGTAGACGAGTTTATGAACGCGATACTTCTTGGTGAATCCTTTTACAAAGTCATGTCTGTGCTCAAAAACTCGGCGCTTCAAGTCGCTGGTAACGCCTGTATATAGGACGTTGTTGCCCTTGTTGGTTAGGATGTAAACGTAGAATGTCTTTGTCAAACTAAATTTGAGATTGCTTCGCTGCCGCTCGCAATGACGAAAGGTGGCATTTCATGCCACGGGATGCGTTCCCAAAATCGAGATTGCTTCGCTGCCGCTCGCAATGACCCCGTTATGGGCGCAGCCGGTATCTCTGTGGCCGCGATTGCGCGACGCGTTCAATGATTCCGCGCGCTTCAAGATCCTGTTTCAATGCTTCGACATACCAGCCCACCGAACCTTTGAAACCGCTGCCCAGTTCGGCGCGGATAGATTCGCTGAGGCTCGTGTAGGTCAACTCTTGCCGCTGCAAGCGCGAAATCACCGCGGCGCGAAACCAGTCGTATTTTTGCTTTTCGATGTTGACGCCGTTTTTTCCCGCAGGATGCAGCGTCATCACGCGCTCGACCTTTTTCTTCACGATGCTTGCCATTCGCGCCAGCCTTTGAGCAGCGGAAAGTACAATCCCAGACGAATCGGGCGCGGGTCGAGTTTCTTCATGATCCGCGCGTAACGTTCCAGCTGCGGCGCGTAGCGCATTTTCTCGTTGTCGAGAAAATGCTTGGCGTCGGCGCCCCGATGGATCCCGGTCTTGAAATCAACGATCCAGCGCTCGCCGTTCTCATCGACGAAAGTGCGATCGAGCACGACGCTCACAAGCTCGCCGGCGTCAACTCCGGTCAAAGCGTATTCGCTTTGATCCTGCTGATGCCTCGGATCGAAAATCCAGCGGCCGCGCGCATCATGCAAGGTGTGCAGGAGGGCGCGTTCCACTTCCGCCGCGGCATGTTCCAGTTCGGAAGGAGGAACGCCGAGATGCGCGAGCGCTGCCGCATGACGCGCCTTCAAGGCGGAGATGCGCGAAGCCGGCCACCGCTCGATCCCTTCGCGACCGATCCGCGCCAGCGTTTGATGGACGACGCTGCCGATATGCCGCGTTACGTCCGTCACCCAAAAATAATCGATCGCCGTTTCCCCGGACACCGGCGCGACGGCCGCGATCTCAACCGAGGCGGGTACAACGGGAAGGTTCCACTCGATCGGCAAGCGGCAGAGTGGCCGCTGCTTCAGCTCGTCGGATTTTTTCTGAGGTCTGAGCGCGGCATGGAGCGTGAACTCGTGTGCAAGCGCGCGCCACAGGATGGCCAGTGAAGAGGATGAAACAGGGGCGATTTCTTTGCGCGGATCGGCGGGGAGCGCGACGTGCCCGAGAAGATGCAGGCTTTGTTTCGCGCGGGTCGCCGCGACATAGAGCAGCCGGCCTTCTTCGAGCTTCTCCCGCCGCTTCTCGCGCTCGCGCAAATAGTCGTAGATCGCCTCGCCTTTGCCGGTAATCGCGGGAATCGGCGCCAGCAAAAGATCCACGCCGCGTTTTCCCGCTCGCTCCGCCCACATGAGCAGCGCCGAATCGTTTTTGCCGGGCTTTCGCCCCAGGCCCGGTACGATGACCACATCGAACTCGAGCCCTTTCGCCTTGTGGATGGTCATCAGCTGCAGCTCGTTGCCCGCGGATGCGTCCGGCGCGGCGAAAAGCTTATCCGCGCGCGGCGCATCGTTTTCGAGATCGGGCAGTTGGCTTAAGTAAAGTTCGGCGTTAGCCAGAGCGGTTTGGTCTGGCGCGCACGCAGGACCGCCGAGCGCGAGCCAGATTCCTTCGACTGCGCGGCGCAGCGTACGCCTGCCTCGCTCCTCGAATGCGGCTGCGAACGTACGCTTCACCTTCGTCAGTCGCGCTTGGCCGTCGGCCGACAATTGCCCGCCAGTTGCTTCGTCCTGAATCGAGTCCCAGAGCGCGCGCTCTTCGACAGCCAATCGTTCGAGGTCGGCGAGCGTGAGTCCGCACCACGGCGCACGCAGTATCGAGAGCCAAGCGATGCGATCGGCCGGATGCAGATACGCGCGCGTGAGTGAAGTGAGATCCCGCACGACTTGCGTTTCTTCAAGCCTTTCGATCTCCACCGCTCTAAAACGCAGCCCGGCGGCCGCAAGTTGTGGCGCGATCAGCGCGAGGTGAGCGCGGCTGCGCACGAGCACAACGACAGTTTGATTGTTGGCTCGCGCCGCCGCCGCAATCGCCGTCACTTGTTTTGCTTCGGAGAAGCCGACGTCGTCGAAAAAGGGGTGGATCCCGATCTTGAAGCCCTCAGGCACGGAAACATTCGCGGTGGCAGGAGAGAATGGAACCGCGCCTTCACCGATGTCCTCCCGCGCGGGCAAAACCTTCGCGAATGTTCGATTGACCCACTCGACCAGGCCTGAATGCGAGCGGAAATTAACGCCGAGTGTGAGCGGGTCCGGCTTCAGATTGCCGATTCCGTTGTTTCTTGCCTCAAGAAAAAGCCCGACTTCGGCCTGGCGGAAACCGTAAATGGATTGCATTGGATCGCCGACCAGAAAAACAGTGCGGCCGTCGTGCGGTTGCCAGCCGGCGGTAAGGCGCGCGATGAGCTCATACTGGCTGACTGAAGTGTCCTGGAATTCATCGACCAGCAGATGTTCGATCCGGGCGTCGAGGGCAAGCGCGAGATCCGTGGGCTCCGTGTCGCCCCCTAACGCCGAGAGCGCCGCGTGCGTAATGCCGATGAAATCTATCTGGCCGCGCCTTCTAAAAACGAGTGAGAGCTCCGCCGCGGCCAGCTTGAGCACTTCGAGGAGCGCGCGCAGAACGCGCCATTGCTCGTCGGTGTACGACGCGCTCGGCACTCCGCGAAGCGCGCGCAGGCATTCGCGGAAGTCCTCGCACTGGGCGACTTTGTCGAGCAGCGCGCGCATTCGCGCTTTCATTTGACTTCCTCGCGCCCCCGCCGGAAAACCCGTGGTGACCGAGACGCCTTTTCGCCATTCTCCATTCTTCGTGAGCAGGAGCTCGGCCAATCCCAGCCACCCCGCCAGATCGCAATCGGCAAGCGCGACAAGCGAGCGGCAGTTGCGGATCGGGCTTTCGCGGCCGCCCTCTTCAAGTCTTTCCCCAGCGTAACGCGCGAGTGCAAGCAGCTCTTCGGTGACGTCCTTCGGACGCGCGGCGACCGCCGCCATGAGCGCGTCTTCGATGACGTTTTTCAGCGCGGTTTCGCAGCGCTCGCGATCGACCCTGTCCGAAACGCCGCGCAGCCATTGATCGCGGCGCTCGAGCATGGGGACGAGCAGCGATTCGAGTCTCGGCCAATCGTTGTCGAGATGTTCGAGCAGGATTTCGATCGCCGGCGACCAGCTCGTCGCGGTATTCAAATGCGAGATCGTTTCGCGCGCGGCTTCGACGTACAGTGTTTCCGCGTCCTCGACCGTTTCGGGCACGCCGCCGAGTTCAGACGACAAAGGCATGGAGCGTGCAAGCCGCGAGCAGAATGCATCTATCGTCTGGATCGAGAGCTGAGACGGATTTTCGGCGACATGCCAGCCGCACTTTACATCGCGGTCGCGCACACGTTGCGCGAGCTGCCAGGTTGTTTTCTCGTTGACTTTTGCATCGCCCGCGGGCTCAGATGCACTCAGCGCGGTGACGATGCGGCTTTTCATTTCCGACGCCGCTTTGCGCGTGAAAGTGAGCGCGACCACCTGCTCGGGCCGTTCGACTCGTGCGAGAAGAACGAGAAAGCGCTGTATCAGAAGCGCGGTTTTGCCCGAACCCGCGGGCGCCTGCACGATGAACGAGCGCGCCGGATCGAGCGCTCCCGCCCGCTCTTTCGCGTCAGCGGTCATCGTTCATGTCACTCGTTCGCAGCGGGCCGCGCTCGGCAACCCGGCAAAACGCGGTCATCTCGCAGTTTTCGCAGGTTTTCGGAAATAGCTTCGGATCGACTCGGGCATCGCCGCTCAAGAACTGGCGTGCGAGTTCTTCCAGCACTCGTTTCCAGTCGTTCGACATCGCGTCCCAGTTTTCCGCGCGCTCTATTCCCGCCGCGATTCCGTCGTCGCGCGAGTAACCCGAATAACTGACTTCTCCACGGCTAAGAACGCCGTACGAAATCGCAGCGACAGCCTCAACGCCGTACGCATAAAGCGGCAGCTGCGGCGCGTTCGGGCGCTCACTTAGCCAGTCCTTTTTGTTGCAGTTTCCCGTCTTGTAGTCAGTCAGCGCGATGCTGCCGTTTCGCAAGCGGTCTATGCGATCGATCCGCAGATTGACCGTCACACCCTCGACCGTCTTGCTCTGCTTCACTTCGCATTCGACGCTTTTGAACGGCGCTCGAGCAAGATCGAGTTCAAGCCATTCGAGCATGAGCGCTCGCAGCCTGCGCTTTTCCAGCGCGGTGAAAACAGGCGTGAAAGTGTGCGGGCGGCGACGAGCTTCTTCGGCGACAACCCGTTCGACCGCGCGAAAGACGATCTCCGGCAGGTTTTTCGCGGCGAGGAGCGCGTCGTACGTCTTGAGCTCGCTCCAGACCGCCGCGATCGCCTTGTGCGCAATGATGCCGCGCTCGAGAGCGTCGCTTCCGGCCGCCGGCTCTTCCAAGCCGCGCGCCTTAAGTCTGAATGCCGCGAAGGCTCTGAATGGGCAGGCCGCCTGATACTCGAACAGCCGATTTCCCGCGCGCGGTACGACGCACTCAGCGAGCACAGGGCCGTGATCGTCATCGAATCGTTCAAGATCGCGAGCGCGATGAACGACATCGCGATAAGCCGTGAAATCCTTTTGCAGCGCGACCTCATGTACTAGCGGTGTCTTGGCGATCAAACGGCTGCAAGCGAGCCCGACGTCGCCATCGCCTTTCGGCCAACTCAATACGACGTTTTCTGCGCTCGACGAGATCGCGTGCAGCACGGCTTTGGCATAGGCAAGTTCACGCTCGGGCGTTGCGTGCGGCAGGCCGAGCTTTCGCTGCAGCGTGAGCGGAATGAACGGATTCGGTTTGCACGGCATGGGCCACGCCTCTTCGTCCAGACCCATCATCCACAGATGATCGAACTTCTGGCCGAGCGCTTCGCGCATGCCGAGGATTTGCACGGGAACTTCGGCCGACTCAGGCTGAAACAATTTTTCGTTCGTCAGACGCCGGAGTGTTGCGACCGCTTCTTGGTAATCGACCAGCGGCAAGAACCGGTCGAGCGAGCGGAACTCGGCGAGCAGCTTGTCCCAGCTTTTGAGCGCCTGGAACTCGCCGCTCTCCAAAGCACGGTCGCCGGGCCAACCGGCTGCGAGCAAGAGCGCTCGAAAGATTACTGGCCAATCCCCCGCGCCGCGCAGTCCGTCAAGATGGACTCTTTGCAAAAGCGCGAGCCGCTCGGCGAAAATCGGCGCGGAGCCTTGCGCGTATCGGAGCAGAGTTTCGCTCGGGACAGCGAGGTCGCGGCGCTCGCGCAGTCCTGCATCGAGCAGGGCGCGCGCTGTCATTTCGCTTTGCGCGCCGGCGATAAATGGCGAGCACAGCACGCGGCCGGTCGCTGCCAGGTCCGGATCGCGTTGCATAACTTCGAGCACGGAGAGGGCGGCGGCGATAACGGGCGCGGCGGCGAGCGGTGGAGCTAGCGAAATATTGAAAGCCCGCATGCGCGCGCTTTGGCCTGGCAACGCCGAAGCAGGATGCAACACGTCCTCAAAAATCACTTCGATCGCGGAGCGTTTCTTCTCCAATCCCGCGACGATGACGCCGATCCGCTGCTCGGCATTGCGAGTGATGAGGTCGCGCGTCCAGCGTGCCGCAGTTGTTATTTCGGCCCGCTCATCATCACAACCGAACCGAACGACCGATGGGGCGCGCCGATCGGCCAGGATCGAAGCTTCACGGCAATCGAGCATCGCCGCGAGCTCGCGCTGCTGGGGAGAAAGCTCATCGAAGCCGACCAAGAACATTTGCCGTTCCGACGCGTTTTCGCGCCCACGCGCGATCAAACGATCGGCAAGCCTTGCACTATCGAGCGAAGCGCGAGCGCAATAGGTACGCGACCACTCGCGAAAGACCGCCGCATCGCCAATCCAGCTTCCGCCATCGAACGGAATTCGCCAGGCGTGGGCGAGGTGCCAGGCTTCGCGCGCGAGTTTCGCCGCGGCGCCGGGCTGAATGAGCCTATCGTGCGATTCGAGCACGATTTGTTCCCACAGTGCTTGCTCCTGCAGCGGAGAGAGAACTGGCTCGCCTTCGCAACTGTCCCATAGTCGCGAAAGCCACGCGTTCCACGGAAGAATATCCGCCGCAGGCCATGCTTCGCGGCCGCGAGCGCGTTGCCTTGTGTCGTAGGCATGTCGCAAGCTGCGGGCAAGACGGCGATTCGAAGTGACGAGAGTCGCGTTGCCTTCAACGGCGCGCAACAACTGCTCAAGCATCGCGCGGGGAAAAACACTTCATCGCGGCAAGTCTACTGGGTAAGATAGAAAAAGAGGAGCAGAAAAGAATGATCGCATTGATCGTGCACGGCGGCGCAGGAAATTGGGACGTTGAGCGCGAGACGATGGTGTTGGAGGGCGTCAAACGCGCGGTCCACGCGGGGATTGGAACTCTTCGCGCCGGCGGCAGCGCGCTCGATGCCGCGATTGCGGCCGTGGTCGTGCTCGAAGACGATCGAAACTTCAACGCCGGCACGGGCTCGACGCTCAACGTTGAAGGCGAAGCCGAGATGGATGCGTGCGTGATGGACGGAACCACACTGCGCGCCGGCGCTGTCGCGTGCGTGACAAGAGTCAAAAATCCGATTCTGGTCGCGCGCAAAGTCATGGAGCAGACCGAGCACGTCATGCTTTCCGGGGACGGGGCAAAGCGTTTCGCCCGCGCCATGGGTTTCGGCGATTACGATCCGGTGACCAGCGAGCGGCGCAATGATTACAAGAAGAAGCGAAAGCTGTTGAGCAGCGCGAAAACGCCGTTCGCGCACGGCGATCTGCTGCACGCGCATCCCGAGCTCGGCGGCGGCACCGTGGGTGCTGTCGCGCTCGACGAGCAGGGAAATTGCGCGGCGGCGACGTCAACTGGCGGGGTTTCGCTGAAACTACGCGGCCGCGTCGGCGACAGTCCGATTCCCGGCGCCGGCACTTACGCGACGGCTCAAGCAGCGGCTTCGGCGACAGGGAACGGCGAATTTGTCATGCGCCATCTCACGACGAAAACGGCATGCGACATGATCGTAAGCGGCGCGACCGCCAAGCAAGCCGCGGCGCGGGTGCTCTCGGAGATGGTGGGCGAAGCGGGAAACAATGTCGGAATCATCATCGTCGATTCGCGCGGCGGAATTGGCGCCGGACATCGCACCGAAGCGATGCCGCACGCTTTTTTTCACGACGGACGGATTATCGCGGCGATGCGGGCGGAATAGGAAGGATGAGGGATGAAGGATGAAAAAACCCTTCCGCGTTTTCCTTCATCTTTCCGCCTTCATCCTTAACTGAAAGAGTACGGCCCTGGAAAATCGTCCACCCAAACCGTGTGTGTGACCAGACCCATCTCCGGCCGCCATACGTGCAACAAAAATCCCGACGGCTCGATCACGTAACGTAGCTCTTCGTGTTCGCGCAGATCGAGCGCGATCTGGTGTGCCGTGGAAGGCGCGATACAGGCGGCGGTGCCCGCCCAACGCGTCTGGATCGGACGGTGTACATGCCCGCAGGCGATACGCTCAACCTGCGGATTTTTCCTGATGATTTTTTCAAGCTCGCCGGCGCCCCCGCAGTTGATTTCATCCATGCCTTCGATTCCCGTTTGAAACGGCGGATGATGCATGAAGACAATCGTCGGTCTTCGCGGCGCTTCCGATAGTCTTGCTTCGAGCCAACTCAGCCGCGACGAATCCAGCAATCCGCCTTCCCTTCCCGCAACGTGCGTGTCAAGAACAATGACGCGCACGGGAAAATCTTCGATCACA
>JBOIGA010000019.1:12528-24296 GCA_050741875.1 Burkholderiales bacterium | reverse complement strand
GTGGACGCATCGCACGGCGGGGTCGTGCTCGGCATCCTTCCACTGGCGACAGTGATCGCTGCCGCGTTCATGCTAGGTGAAAGGCCTTCGCGCGCTTTCTGGGTCTTCGCAGTTGTCGGCGCGGCGATTGTGGTCGGGTATTCCTTGACGAGGGCGAGCGGAGTGCTCGGATGGGCGGATCTCGCTTTGTTTGGTGCAATCGCGAGTGCCGCGATCGGCTACGCCGAAGGGACGCGTCTTTCACGGTCGCTGGGCGGATTACAAGTCATCTCGTGGGCGCTACTTTTCGCCCGCGCCGTTTCTTCTTGCGCCGGTAATCCTCACTGCTCCCGCGGCTGCTTCAATACCACTTCAAGCGTGGCTCGGTTTTCTATACCTGATTGTCGTGAGCCAGTTTCTCGGCTTTGTTCCGTGGTATCGAGCGCTCACGCTCGGCGGAATTGCCAAAGTCAGTCAGGTACAACTTCTGCAACCGTTCCTCACGATCCTGGCGTCCGGCCTGCTTCTCGGCGAGCCGGGCGATATGGTCACATGGATTGTCGCGCTGCTTGTCGTCGTCGTTGTGGCGCTCAGCCGAAGCGCGCGAGTCGTGAGATGATTCCTCGATCGTAGATCGAAAGAGTCAGCTTGTTCGTAGTCAGGATCGCAGTTAGCGTGACGCACGAAAAATCGAATGAAGATGTCAGCGGTGGGTGAGAGAATCGAAAGTCGAATTATCGCTTGCGCGTTGTTCTTGCACTGAGCGTGGCAACGGCGGGCATCACCGATAACGACCGACACGCTTTGGAGAGCAAAGGCTAGAATCGTGCTTTACTCACTGCGGAGGAAAAGCGAATGAGCAAAAACGAAATCAAAGTATTGGGATCGCTGCGACTGGACAAGAGAGCAATTCGCGGAGTGGCAACGTTCCTTTTGGGAGCGCTTTTTAGCTCCGGCGTGCACGCCGCGCCGGAAGACTTCATCGGCAACTTCAGCGGAACTGAAAACGTCACGATCAGCGAATGTTCGAATCCCGTCTACAACGCGACAAAGACGAGCTTCTGGTCGCTGAAAGCCGGAGATCTTCAGGACACATCGTACAAAGGCAAGGGCAGAAATGACGACGGAGAGTTCGCCTTTGAAGGGAATGTAACCGGCAACGAGGCAGCGGGAAAGCTGAAAGGCACGAATCGTTGGGGGCACGCGTGGACCGGCGAATACACCGCGAAGATGGAGGACGAAAAACGGTGAAGTCCTAAACTTGCTGGAAATTTAGGTGGGATGCATCCTTTGATGTGGACGTGTGAGAGCGTTCAGATCACTTAACGAGAAAGGAGCATCCCGATGGCAAGAGTACCTGCGAGTGAAGCGACGCGCAAACGCTTGAGCGCGTTGTTCGACGGCGAATTCAACAAGAGCAATCTCATGCGCGAGGCCATCCGCTTGATCATCGAAGAGGCGCTGGAGGCCGAAGTCGCGCAAGCCCTGGGTCGTGGCTATTACAAGCATGGCGAAGCTTCCGGCTACCGCAACGGCTACCGGTTGGGCAAGCTCAAAAGCGCCGAAGGCATCGTTGAATACGCCGCGCCGCAGGTCTCTGATACCGCTCATCCCTGGACGAGCGAAGTCAAGCAAGCGCTCTGTGGCCGCACCGAAGAGTTGGAACGTCTCGCCGTCGAGATGTACGCCCGAGGCTTATCGATGCGCGACATCGAGGCCACGTTCACCGGCCAAGACGGGCGCTGCGCACTTTCCAAAAGCGCGGCAAGCGAAGTCGCTTCCCGGCTGTGGGACGACTATCAAGCTTTCGCCGCCCGCGATCTGTCGGAGCACGCGCTGCTCTACCTCTTTGGCGATGGCCTGCATGAGCGTTTGCATTTAAGCCAGCCACGGGAGGCGGTGTTGGCCGCCGGGGGGATTGCCGAATCCGGCGCCAAGGTGCTGCTCGCGCTCGCTCCCGGCACGAAGGAAGATACTGCCTGCGCGCGCGAGTTCCTGCGCGAGTTGAAAGCGCGCGGCATGATCGATCCGGTGCTGGTGATCAGTGACGGCGCCCCGGGAATCAAGCGCGCCATTGAGGAAGTCTTCCCCCGCTCCTTACGCCAGCGGTGTCTTGCGCATAAGCTTAGGAATCTCGAAGCCAAAGTGCCCGAGGAACGCTGGCGCGAAGTCAAAGCGCGAGCCTCGGCGGCTTATCAGGCCGCAAGTCCATGATTGCCCGGCTCATCAAAGACGAATTCGTCAAACGCTATGAACGCGAGCTGCCAAGCGCCACTGCCTGCTTCCTCGACGACTTCGAAGCTTGCATCGCCCACTTGCGGCTGCCGATCGCGCATCGGCGGGCGATTCGCACCACCAACCTCTTGGAGCGTTTGTTCGGAGAGGAGCGGCGGCGGACCAAGGTCATTCCGCACGCCTTCGGCGAACGCGCCGTGTTGAAACTCATGTACGCGGCGTTGATCCGCGGCAGTCAAACCTGGAAGCACATTGTGATCAGCGAATTCGAACTAAAACAGATTGAGGAGCTACGCGAAGAACTCGAAGCCGAGTTCAGGAAACGCACCGAGGCAGTGAAAACCAGTGCATCCCAACGTCATTTATCCAGCAAAGAGAGGACTTGACCCGAAAAACTCACCACGATTGCAACTGGATACGTGCCCGCGCTCAAGTGCCGATTCAGGTCGGAGATCGAAGCGAAAAAAGAATCTACCAATTAGCCGCCGCCCCGCCGATAGTAGTTGTCGAAGCGCGCGATAAAATCGCGCGCTTTTTCTTCGCTTAATCCTCGAAACATTATTTCGACGCCGGTGACCGGGAGCGGTATCGGGCCGAAGCTGCGCGTCCCTTCAGGCGACAGAATGATCTTGACTGTACCGCCAGACCATGTTGCGGTGACAGTATTACCTTCAATGCTGTGCGGCGTTTTCCCCATTGCCGCCGGCAACGTTCGGAAAAACTCGGCATGGCTGATCGCCATTTCATATACAACTCGGGTCGGATCAGCCACAGGCGGTTCAGGGACCGCCTGCTCCCTGGTAGTGTTGCTGCACACGCTCGAGAAACTTAAGCCGCTCTTTCTCCGAGAATCCGTCGAAATCGAAAGTCGCGGTCAGGCTCGGCAGGCCGAGTGATCCCATCTCGCGCTCACCCTCGGGAGAGAGATGAATTGTGAGTGAGCGATCGGGCCAGCACGCGGTGATATCGTTCCCCGAAACTTCGTACGGGACGCCCTCGAATAAATCGGGTAACTGGCGGGTGAAATCTTCGTGGGTCATCGTCATCTGATATTGACGCTCAGTTTCTTTTGTCATTTTCAACCTCCTGCGATGGGCGGCCAAATGGCGAGAACGTCGCCTTCTTTCAGCGAAGTGGTCGAGCGCGCTGCGGGTTCGATGTAAAAACCGTTGACGAGCACGAGGTGCACAAGGCCGCGCGGTAAATTGTACTGCTCGACCATCGAGTCGATGGTCGTCCCCGGCGCGACGTTAAGCTCGACTTCGTTCGTCATGTTGGGCTGGGGCAGATAGTCGGCAAGCGTCGCGAAAAGCTTGAATTTCACTCTCATGCAGCAACTTTGACGTTTGGTTCCTGCGTGCGTCCGAGATACGCTTCCATGATTCGTGTTGGATCATTCTTGAGACGCTCCTTCCACTCTCCCAGTTTCACTTTGGTCTGAATCAATCCCCGAATGACGCCGACATGCTGAGTAAGTCCGAGACTGGTCGCGCCAACCAGGATGTCGTCTTGGAATTCGAGACTCAGATAGCGAAAGTTTTCCTCGTCTATCAGCTCGGCGCGATCGCCGCCTTTGACTCCCATCCACTGCCCGAACGACGCCGAGATCAATCCTAAGGTGTCGAGGACATTGATCGCCATTGTTCCTTGCGAGCGCGAAACTTTTCCGGCCATGTTCGATGCTGCGGCTCGCGCCTGATCCGCTGCGTTCGGCTGAATCGCGTTGACGATCCACGATTGCGTGTAAAACTCTTCCGCCTGGGCGACGTCGCCCGCGGCGTAAACTCCCGGAACGTTGGTCTCCATCTTTTCATTCACGACTATGCCAACATCGGTTTTGATTCCGCTACCTTTGAGAAACCCGATCGTCGGCTTGACTCCGGTCGCGCTGATAACGAGGTCCGCGCCGATCGTTTTGCCGTTGTCGAGTTTGACGAGCAACGGTGGTTTCGACGATTCGCCAAGAAGTTTTTTCACGACGCGCCTTGCAATCGAAGCCGAACCGACTTCGATCGCGGTGACTTTGGTCGAGGTGTAGACCGTGACTTCTTTTTTCTCGCACCATTTCTTGATGAGCTGACCCGCGCCTTCGGTCATCATGCGAGGCACCATTCGGTTGCCCATTTCAACGACAGTCAAGTTCACTTTTCGCGCGGCGAGTGCCTCCATGATGATGCAGCCGATGAATCCGGCGCCCATTTGCAAAACGCGCGCGCCAGGTTTGGCTCTTTCGGCAATATGACGGGAATCCTCCAGCGTCCAACAAGGATAAACGCCAGGCAGATTGATTCCGGGAATGGGCGGCGAAACCGGAGTCGAGCCGGTCGCGATCAGCAGCTGATCGTAGCTTTCGACCGCGTCGTTATCGAGAACGACCTTGCGGTTTTTTGTGTCAACTCGCTTCGCTTTGCCGGTTAGAAGTCTGATGTTCAAATTTTTGAAATGGTCCTTCCCCTTGCGCAGATACGTTCCCTCCTCCTCGATGTTGCCCTGGAGCAGATAGGGAATCGCCATTCGCGAATACGGCGGCTCAGGTTCATCGCCGATCAACACAACCTCACCATAGGGGTCCAGTTTGCGCAGCGTTTCGGCGGCGATGACGCCTGCCGGACCGTTGCCGATGATTACGTGGCGCATTGATGTTTCTCCAAGTAAAAAGGGAGGGCGTCGCCCTCCCTTGAATTTCCTACGTAATGCCTACAAACTCAAACGCTGGCGAGTTTCCGCAGTCGGAATGCCCTCTGGAGTCCAGCCGCGCGCCTTGTAGTATTCCGGTAACATTTTACCAAGCTCATTGACTTTGCCTTTGGCCGGACCGGTCTTCGCCGGTTCGGTCAGCAAGCGCTTCGGCAGGGTATCGTCTTTGGCGGTAAATCCCGCTGCATTGTTGAACTCACGCTCCATATTCCAGATGCGCTCTCCGACGAGATTTAATTTGTCCAAAGACCAGTCTCCGCCCAACGCGGCCTGGAGCTGCGGTTGAATGTCGTTCAACGTCCACGCGAAAGTCGTAAACACACACAACCCCGAAGAATCCACCACGGCGGTCGCGTCCTGAAATGCTTTTACGAGTTCAGCTTTGCCGTCGGTGGAATGCGGGTCAGTCTTGATCGGGATGCCAAGTACTTCTGAAGCGACTGTGTAGCCGCGCAAATGGCACGCTCCGCGGTTGGCTGTGGCGTAACCCAAACCCATTCCCTGGATTCCGCGAGAGTCGTACGCTGGAAATTCCTGCCCTTTGACCGTCATGGACAACTCGGGATGGCCGTATTTTTCGCACATGCGTTTCGAGCCCATTCCCAAAATTTTTCCGAAGCCCTCGCCCTTCGCGGTCCATTCGGTGAACTTGCACAACGCCTCAGCCGACCCAAACGGCGCTTTGATGCCAGTTTCCTTCTCGGTCAGCACTCCCATTTCGTACAACTCCATCGCCGCACCAACAGTCGCGCCGAACGAAATCGGATCCATTCCGTCTTCGTTGCAGATGAAGTTGGCGTACGTCAACGCTTCCAGATCGTCCACACCATTGGCGTTGCCGAGCGCCCACGCCGCTTCGTATTCGAGTCCGCCGGAGGCGCCCCAGTATTGCGGGCTGTTTTTCACCGTCCAGTGCGTCTCGTCAATTTTCGAAATGCGTCCGCAGGCAATCGTGCAGCCAAAGCACGCCTGGTTGGTCACCAGATTCGCTTTACCGTCGGCCGGCCTTTTTTCGTGCATCGCTTCAGCGGAAATCTTCGATGCGCCTTCGAACTGCACATCGCGGTGATTGCGGGTGGGAGACGCACCGATTTCGTTGATCACGTTCATCAGCACTTGCGTGCCGTACTTCGGCAAACCCTGGCCCGTCACCGCGTTGTCGGCAAGCACTTTCTTCGCGGCGTAAGTCGCCTTCATGAATCCTTTAGGATCGGCGATGTTGGTGACCCCTTTGGTGCCACGCACCGCAATCGCCTTCAAATTTTTCGAGCCCATCACCGCGCCCACACCCGAACGGCCGGCGGCGCGATGCAGATCATTCACGATTGCCGCAAACAGCACCTTGTTTTCTCCGGCTCGGCCGATCGAGGAAACGCGCATCTGCGGCTCCTGGTGTTTTTTCTTCAGGATCCCTTCGGTGTCCCACACCGACTTGCCCCAGATTTCGTCCGCGGGCAAAAGCTCGGCTTTGTCATCATGGATGTGGAGGTAGACCGGCTTAGGGGACTTGCCCTCGAAAATGATCATGTCCCAGCCGGCGAAGCGCAGTTCGGCGCCGAAATAGCCGCCGGAATTGGAACAGGCGATCGCGCCGGTCAACGGGCCTTTGGTGATCACCGAATAGCGTCCGCCGGTCGAGGCCATGGTTCCAGTCAAAGGACCCCCCGCGAAAATGATTTTGTTTTCCGGAGAGAGCGGATCAACCTTGGGATCAATTTCGGAGATTAGATATTTCGAAGCGAGACCGCGCTGGCCGAGGTACTCGTCGGCCCACTTCATATTCAACGGCTCTTCGGTACAGGTGCCCTTGGTCAAGTTCACCCGCAGGACTTTTTTATGCCATGACATAGTGACCTCCTATCCTTGCGCACGCGTTTGGTTGTCGGTCTTCGCCGCCCACGCGCGCATTCTGTCAAGGCCCGTCCAGTCGGAATCGACATAAGTAATCGCACCGGTGGGACAAGCTTGAGCGCACCAGGGATCGCCGCCGCAGAGATCGCATTTAACGACCTTGCCGGAATCGTGGTTGTAGTTGACCGTGCCGAACGGACAGGCAATGGTGCACACCTTGCAGCCGACGCACACGTCCTCCAACACGATTTTCGCGCCGGTCGCCGCGTCCATCTTGATCGCCTCCACCGGACACGCGTGCAGGCACCAAGCTTCGGCGCATTGCGTACAGGTGTAAGGGACCTTGCGTCCATCGTGCTCAAAATCGAAAACTTTGATTCTCGATTTCGCCGTGTTGAAGATCCCCTCGTTTTCCATTGAACAGGCCATCTCGCATTGCAGACAGCCAGTGCATTTTTCCGGGGTAATTAAAAGAGATTTCACGATACAGCCTCCTCGATTGGAAATATGAACAGCGTTGCAGGAATGATACCGCCCGCAAATTGCATGGCGCAAATTTTTTTTGTCCGGACCGAGGAGAAGGCGTGATCCTCTGCCGTCGCGATTGTGTCAGAAAGGGATCGTGTCTCGAAACGGGACAGGCGCAACGTAGGCAAAAGGGGCGCAAAACAAATCGCCGCCGCTCAGAAACTCATAGCGACCATCGCCAGAGTTTCATGGGCATGTGTCTTGCTGCAAGCAGTTTCAAGACGAGCGAGTGTTCGTCCATTTTCTTAAAACGAAGAGCCCGGCTCTTTGAGGTACTCGGTCTCTTGCGGCGTCGAAACGCGGCCAAGAATCCGATTACGATGAGGAAAGCGGCCAAAGCGCTCGATCACTTGCGCGTGGCGGACCGCGTAATCGAGATAGCCGGAGAGCTTTGCCAAAAGCTCAGGCGGAGCCTCCTCGATCAATCTTCGGTAGCGTTCGACCGATTTTCGTTGCAGCTGCGGGTCTTCGGCGTGTTCGAGCGGAAGATAGAAAAACACCCGGTCAAAGGGATTGAGCGCGGTATCGCTGCCCTGCTCTATTCCCTCGGTGGCCAAGGCCTGCGCCTTTGGATCGAACGCGAAAGCCCGCGGCGTATCGCGATAGATATTGCGCGGAAACTGATCAAAGACAAGGATGAGCGCGAGCCGCCCGCGCGGATCGCTTTTCCAGCCGTCGTATTCGCCTCGCGCGGCTCTTTCGAGTGTTGCGGAAAATCGCTCGCGAATAAGACGATCGTCGCTTTCGCTCTTGCCGAACCAGAGCTGGCTTCGCTCCCGCGGCGGATAATCAGGAACGGAAAAGTCGCCGAACCAGAAATCGAGAATTTCTTCGAACGAATCGGGCAAGCGCTCAACTCATTCGATGCCAACGGCTTTGCGCAGGCACGTGCTGAGCGAGAAATTCCATTTGATCGCCGAGGATGCGACGGTTGGTCAGAATGAGATATTCGGCGCGGTTGGGTACGTAAGGCGCATACAGGAGCTCCATTCCCGCCTGCTCGGGCCTGCAATCGCCTTTCTTCTCGTTGCACGCGCGGCACGAGGTGACAACGTTCATCCACGAATCTCTGCCGCCGCGGTAGACCGGCGTGATGTGATCGCGCGTCAACTTCAGGTGGGTGAAGCCGCCTCCGCAGTAAGCGCAGATGTGGCGGTCGCGGTGGAAGAGTTCGCGGTTATTGAGCGGCGGAGTTTGTCCGAACGCTTTCATGGCCATCGCCTTGCCCTTGATCGCGATGATACTGTTCGAGCTGATCGAGGAGCGGCGCCCGGTAAGGCGGCAAGTGCCGCCATAGACGGTGAAGGCGTGGCCGCCGAGCGCCCACGCGACGCGATCTTTCGCGTAGTAGAAACATGCGTGCTGCCACGTGACCCAGCGGTGCGGCACGCCGTGCATATCGAGCGTCAGAATCAAGGGCAGTGTATTCGTCATCTTGCTTGGTGGGTGATACTGGGATCGAACCAGTGACCCCTGCCGTGTGAAGGCAGTGCTCTACCGCTGAGCTAACCACCCGAGAGCGAAAGAATTAAACCACACGCGGCGAAATCCGGTCAACGTAGGAAAAGCGCTAAAGATCAATCACTACCAGCCCCTATCCCCGGCTCCCGCTAAAATGCCGCTTAAACGTATCGTGTTCATATGATTCGCACTCGTTTCGCCCCCAGTCCCACCGGCTATCTGCACATCGGCGGGGCGCGCACCGCGCTCTTCTCTTGGGCTTTTGCGCGCAACCACGGCGGCACATTTATTCTGCGCGTCGAAGACACCGACACAGAGCGTTCGACGGGAGAATCGGTGGACGCGATTCTCGAGAGCATGCAATGGCTCAAGTTGGATTACGACGAAGGTCCCTACTTTCAAAGCCAACGCTTCGCTCGCTATCGCGAAGTCGCGCATGCGTTACTTGCTGCCGGCAAGGCATACCATTGCTATTGCACGAAAGAAGAACTCGAAGCGATGCGCGAAGAGCAACGCGTCCAGGGTTTGAAGCCGCGTTACGACGGCCGCTGGCGGGACTCAAGTGAGAAGCCGCCCGAGGGAATTCCGCCGGTCATCCGTTTCAAGAATCCACTCGAGGGCGAAGTCGTGTTCAACGATCTCGTCAAAGGCGAGATCATCGTTGCTAACAGCGAACTCGACGATCTCGTGATTGTTCGCGCGGACGGAACTCCAACCTACAACTTCGGAGTCGTCGTCGACGACCTCGACATGAACATCACCCACGTTATCCGCGGCGATGATCACATCAACAATACGCCCCGGCAGATCAACATTCTCCAAGCCTTGGATGCGGCCTTACCGCAATACGGGCACGTGCCGATGATTCTCGGCGAGGATGGAGAGCGGTTGTCCAAAAGGCATGGTGCGGTCAGCGTCACCCAGTACCGCGACGAAGGCTACCTTCCGGAAGCATTGCTGAACTACCTTGCGCGGCTCGGCTGGGCGCACGGCGATGACGAAATTTTCAACCGTGAGCAGTTCGTCGAATGGTTCGATTTGAGCGCGGTTAGCAAGTCACCGGCGAAGTTCGATCCCGAGAAGCTGGTGTGGCTCAACCAGCAGTATTTGAAAGCCGGCGATGACGCTCGTCTTGCGCGGCTTGCCGCACCCATGCTGCGAATCGAGCCGGATTCGAGGCTTGAAGCGATCGTTGGCGTGATGAAAGAAAGGATCGGCACGATCGCGCAATTCGCCGATTCGGCCTCCTATTTTTTCCGCTTCGATCCTCCCACTTTAGAACTTCGGACCAGGTTCTATTCAGCCCAGATTAAGCCCGCACTGAATCGATTGCGCGACAGTTTCGCTGCGATTCCCTGGGAACGCAAAGCAATCCACGATTCAATAAAAGGAACGGCCAAGGAGCACGCCTTGAAGCTCGGGCAACTCGCGATGCCGCTTCGAGTCATGGTGACTGGAGTGACTGAAACGCCTTCGATCGATGTCACGCTCGAACTGATCGGGCGTGGCGAAGTCTTGGCCAGAATGGATGGCGAGCTTGAGAAATTCCCGGATTGATCGCTTTGCTTCGTCCTAAACGCTCACGTAGAATTGCACACCTTCGTGGGGGTATAGCTCAGCTGGGAGAGCGCTTGCATGGCATGCAAGAGGTCAGCGGTTCGATCCCGCTTACCTCCACCAGTCGACTTTACCCGACCTGAAGTCCCCATCGTCTAGAGGCCTAGGACATCGCCCTTTCACGGCGGTAACAGGGGTTCGAATCCCCTTGGGGACGCCAACAGAATCAATAGCTTGCTGTTTGCGCTGCAGTCTGCCGCGGAAATTCTCGTAACTTTCTCGTATTCGCCGTCGGAATTCGCTCAGAATCCGGCAATTCATTAGGGCATCGAAACGCGTCAATGCTTCGGCTCTTCGAGTTGGAGCATATTCCCGAGCACACCAACAAAGTCTCTAACCCTTGCTCCACGAGTTTCGCTTGCTCCTCGCGTAAATCTTCCAAATCGATCCCGTTTCCAGTACTCGACGGCGCCCGTTTTCCCTAAGGCTGGAAACTCCAGGTGTGCCTTTGAAATTTGAGCGTAGGGCTGACCTATTTCCGGGCAATCCTGTTTCGCATTAATGACAGAAAACATTTACTTATCTCGCACATCTTCGTTTTTTAGGTTAGGTTAGAAATTTCCACTCCAAGCATCGATGGAAGATATGGCTTGGGGAGAAGACAAATGACCAGGTATATGTTTTTCTGCTTCGCTTGCGGCGTATGCGCGTCAGCGGTCGCGTTTCAAAACGAGCCATCAGGTTTTAGAAATATCGAATGGGGCGCCGACTTTTCGCACTACAAAAGCGAGATGACGGGTCATCGTGGTATTGGCAGCATCGACGCGTATACAAGGCTGAATGACAAACTGTCTATAGGCGACGCCACGCTTCAATACCTTGCTTATGTTTTTTATGACGGCAAGTTCGCGTCGGTTATGTTCACAAGCACCGGAACCGTCAACAAGACCGCGTTGATCAAAACATTTAAAAAGCGGTTTGGTGAGCGGGGCAAGATGAACCGCTCTCAGCATATCTACCACTGGCGCGGAAACAAAACAGAAATTGCCCTTGATTGTGACAAACTCGCTGATGGTTGCACCGGAATTCTCTGGTCAGTCGAACACAAGGTGCGCCTTGTGGAAAAAGAGCAGGCCGCCGCTCAAGACGCCAAAAATGGCTTCTGATGTTCTTGGGAACATGTAGTGGCAACCTTTACTTTGGCGATGAGCTGGCACGTTTTGGCCGCACACTCACCAAGCTGTTCTTTGGTAGCATGCTCGACGAGTTGATCGGCCAGCCGCATATACGCCTTGAGTATCGAACGATTTGCAGTCCATAGTGCGCCTCCTCGCGGCGATTCACGGCGGTAACAGGGGTTCCCCTTGGGGACGCCAAGCTAGTCAGCCGTTGAAGTCAGCGTGCAACCAGCTCGTCGCATGCAAGACAAATTCACATCGCCCCGTACACGGGCCCCTCCC
>JBOIGA010000019.1:0-12518 GCA_050741875.1 Burkholderiales bacterium | reverse complement strand
CCTTGATATCGCAGCTCTTACAGTGCACGCAATTGGGAGCGTTTATCTGTAATCTCTTGCCGCAGGCTCCATCGTCAACGTACTCGTAAACGCCCGCCGGACAATAGCGCGCTTCTGGACCGGCATAAAGCGGAAGATTCACTTTCACCGGCACGCTATCGTCTTTCAGCTTGAGATGACACGGCTGATTCTCGCCGTGGTTGGTGTTCGACAGAAACACCGAAGAGAGCCGGTCAAAGGTCAGCACGCCGTCGGGCTTCGGATACGCGATCGGTCGGCACTCGACGGCCTTCTTGAGTTTGGTGTGGTCGGACGTATGACGCAACGTCCATGGCGCTTTGCCTCTAAATAGTGTCTGGTCAATGCCGGCCATCAACGTGCCCAGCAATAGGCCCTTGCTCATCCACGGTTTGAAGTTCCGCGCCCGATACAGCTCTTCATAAAGCCACGAGGCGCGAAACTTTTCGGGATAGTCGGCGAGCTCGTCGCGCGCGCGATTCTCCGCAAGCGCCGCGGCGATACTCTCGGCTGCAAGCAGCCCACTTTTGATCGCCGCATGTGAACCTTTGATTCGGCTTACGTTCAGAAATCCAGCGTTATCTCCAACCAAACAGCCACCGGGAAAAACAAGTTTGGGCAGCGCTTGCAATCCACCTGCGGTGATCGCTCGCGAACCATAGGCGATTCGGCGGCCGCCCTCGAACACGCCGCGGACCGCGGGGTGGGTCTTATAGCGCTGGAATTCCTCGTAGGGCGAAAGATAGGGATTGGTGTAGCCGAGGCCGACCACGTAGCCGACGGAGAGCAGATTCTCGCCGTAGTGATAAAGAAACGATCCGCCGTAAGTGTCTCTCGGCAGCGGCCAGCCGGCCGTGTGTATGACCAGGCCCTTTCTATGTTTTTCGGGCCTCACTTCCCATAGTTCCTTTATGCCAATCCCGTAGACTTGCGGATCAGAGTTCTTGCGCAGATCGAACTTCGCTTCGAGCTGCTTTCCCAGATGACCGCGGCAGCCTTCGGCAAACACTGTGTACTTGGCATGCAACTCCATTCCGGGGTGATAAGCGTCGGTTGGTTGGCCGTCGCGCCCCACACCCATGTCGCCGGTGGCCACACCCTTCACTAAACCGCCCTCACTGTAAAGCACTTCGGCGCCGGCGAAACCGGCATAGATTTCGACTCCGAGGGATTCGGCCTGCGCGCCGAGCCACCGCGTGACTTGGCCGAGGCTGCCGATATAGTTTCCGTGGTTTCGGAAACATTGCGGTAACAGCCGCCCGGGTACCGCCCAATCTCTTGTCTCACCCAGAAAGACGAAGCGGTCTTCGGTCACTGAAGTTTCGAGCGGTGCGCCTTTCTCCTTCCAGTTGGGGATGAGTTCGGTCAGTGCTTTGGGATCCACCACAGCGCCGGAGAGGATGTGCGCGCCGATCTCGGCGCCTTTCTCGATCAGGCAAACTGAAGCGGCGGGTACAAGCTGCTTCAAGCGAATCGCGGTAGCCAGGCCGGCGGGACCGCCGCCGACGATGACCACGTCGAAATCCATTGATTCGCGTTGCATGGCCCCGCGGCGCCTGGTTCAGCCGAGCTGCGCCGTCAGCTCTGGAACGATCTGAAACAGATCTCCCACCAGTCCGTAGTCGGCGATTTGGAAGATCGGCGCGTCCGCGTCCTTGTTGATCGCTACGATCACTTTCGATTCCTTCATTCCTGCCAAATGCTGGATCGCTCCCGAGATGCCCACCGCGATGTAAAGCTCGGGAGCGACGATTTTTCCCGTCTGCCCGACTTGACAGTCGTTGGGAACGAAACCAGCATCGACTGCGGCGCGGCTCGCACCGAGAGCCGCTCCGAGCTTGTCGGCAAGCTGCTCGATCAGTTTGAAGTTTTCACCACTGCCCAGACCGCGCCCGCCGGAGACAATGACCCTGGCGGCGGTGAGTTCGGGCCGCGCGGATTTCGTCAATTCCTGACCGACAAGTTTCGCCAAGCCGGTATCCGCGGCTGCTGCGAGCGTCTCGGTCGGAGCGTTGCCGCCTATGCTCGCAGCATTGAACGCGGTCGCGCGCACGCTGACCACCTTGATCGGGTCGAGTGACTGTACGGTCGCCATCGCGTTGCCGGCGTAGATCGGCCGCACGAAGGTATCGGGCGATTCGACTGCGACAATGTCCGAAATCTGCGCTACATCAAGAAGAGCCGCGACGCGAGGGAGGAAATTCTTCCCGTTGGTGGTGGCCGGCGCGACGATATGGCTATAGTCCTTCGCAACGTTGATCACGAGGGCCGCGAGGTTTTCGGCAAGCGGATGGGCATAGGCATCGTCATCCGCCACCAAAACCTTGGCCACACCGCTCACCTTTGCTGCATTGGCAGCGGCGGCCGAGCAATTCTTACCGGCGATGAGGACGTGAACGTCGCCACCCATTCTCAGCGCCGCGCTGATGGTATTGAGAGTCGCCCCTTTGAGGGAGGCGTTGTCGTGCTCGGCGATGACAAGGACGGTCATAGGACCCGCGCTTCGTTACGCAGCTTATCTAAAAGCGCGGCGACATCCGCTATGATCACTCCGGGTTTTCGTTTAGCTGGCTCGGCGACTTTGATTAGCTTGACGCGCGGCGTGAGGTCGACGCCGAGATCGGCTGCCTTCAGCACCTCGAGCGGCTTTTTTTTCGCCTTCATGATATTGGGCAGCGTCGCATAGCGAGGAGTGTTAAGCCTAAGATCCGAGGTGATGATCGCCGGAAGGTTGATGACCAGGGTCTCGAGCCCGCCGTCAACTTCGCGGGTGACTTCGGCGTGGTCGCCAGAAACAACGACCTTTGATGCGAAAGTCGCTTGCGGCCAACCCAACAAGGCCGCAAGGATCTGCCCCGTCTGATTGGCGTCGTCGTCGATCGCCTGCTTACCGAGAAAAACCAGTTGCGGAACTTCCTTCTCGACCGCGACCTTGAGGAGCTTGGCGATGTGCAGTGGCTCAAGCTCGCGTTCGACTTCGATGGCAATGCCGCGGTCCGCGCCGAGAGCCAACGCAGTGCGCAAGGTTTCCTGACAAGCGTTGCCGCCAATCGAGACGGCGACTACCTCCGTGATCGAGCCTTTCTCCTTGAGCCGCACCGCTTCTTCCAGAGCGATCTCGTCGAAGGGATTCATCGACATCTTGACGTTGGCGAGATCGACGCCGCTGCCGTCGGCTTTGACCCGCACCTTGACATTGAAATCAACGACTCTCTTGATCGCGACCAGTGCTCTCATCGTCTTCAGATGTTACGCCTCTCACAAAGTGTTCGAAATCTCGCCAAACATGCCCAGTCCGATAACTCGCGCCTCGAAGCAGCGAGCAAGTCGCCTTCGATTCTTTCTTTTGACACTTCGATCGCGCGTTGAAATTTCACCGGGCTGTTTCAGCTTTCATCGCGCTCTTCGCCGGACAAGACGCGGGCTGGTGGCGGAGCGCAAATTCAAGTGTCCTGTTATTCAAGCGTTTTTACGCAACGGACGCGCTGGCATCTTACTTGCAGCACTGTCCCCGCCACCTTTCACTATAGGGAGCGGGAAATGAAAGACATCGCGTACGAGGAAACCGAATTCTTCGATGACGAGTTGTACGAAGAGGACATCGACTTCATGGATCTCGTGCAGTTGCCGAAGAACGTATATCCGATCTCGCAAAGCGACCGCCAGCACTAGACCGAACCTGGCTGGAGATTTGAACATGGTATTACTGTCACTAAAGATCAATGCACTCATCGAAGATTTTCGCAAGTCCATTCCCATGGACAGCGCTACCGCGCGCGCGATCGATCGCAAGGATTCGCGCAGAAAGATCCTCCTGTACGCGAAAGCCGAAGGCCATCTGAAATTCGCGCAGGAGTTGGAAGGCGCCCTTAGCGGAAAACCCGCGCGCGAAACAGAAGACGACAAGGCTGCCTTTCCTATTTTCGCCAACTCCAAGATATCCTCCACGTAATACGCGGACGTTCGTTCGCCCCGTCCATCACCGAAACGGGGCGCGCCTTCTTTTTTGCCGCGCGCTTTCCCTCTCAGGCTCAGTCGTCTGACGGTGCAATGGCATGCAGTTTGCTCCTCTCCGAGCGGGGAGAATCAAACCGCAAATGGGAAAAGGGAAGATCATGCGTTGGATACGTGGAATCGTAGTAGGCCGCGAGCGTCAAACGGCCGCCGCGCAAATCAAGACGACGCTCGAAGACGCGATTGCATATTCGTCCTTTCTGTCGAGCGGGGTCGCCGGTGTGGAAGAAATCAGCTTCGAAGAATTCCTGCGGCGAGCGAAAAAACGAAAAACCAGGACGACGCTTTTTACCTGAAGCGCGGTGCTTCATGCGCGTGGTTCTCAAAGCGCGTGTGTTCGCCGAGGAAAGTCAATCTGACAGTGCCGATCGGACCGTTCCTCTGTTTACCGATGATGATTTCGGCGATGCCTTTTTCAGGCGAATCGGGATTGTAGGCTTCGTCACGATAGATAAAGAGGATCAGGTCGGCGTCTTGCTCGATCGCTCCCGATTCGCGCAGATCGGACATCACCGGACGCTTGTTGGGCCGGGCGTCGAGATTTCGATTCAATTGCGACAAAGCCATCACCGGGACGCTTAACTCCTTCGCCAGCGCTTTCAGCGAGCGTGAAATTTCAGAGATTTCGGTCGCGCGATTTTCAACTTGGCTCGCCGCCGACATGAGCTGCAGATAATCAACGACGATCAGGCCGAGCCCATTGCATTGCCGATGCAGCCGCCGGGCGCGAGCGCGCAGTTCGAGCGGATTCAGCGCGCCGCTTTCGTCGACGAAGATCTGCGCCTTGTCGAGTTTGCCGAGCGCGTGGGTCAATCGCTGCCAGTCTTCATCATCCAACCGCCCGGTGCGCACCTTGTGCTGATCGAGCCGGCCAACCGAGCCCAGCATGCGCATCATCAGCTGGTTGCCGGTCATCTCCATGCTGAAAACCGCGACCGGCTTTTCGACTTCGAGGGCAACGTGCTCGGCGATGTTTAGAGCGAGCGCGGTCTTACCCATCGAAGGACGCGCGGCGACGATGATCAAATCGCCGGCCTGCAACCCCGACGTTTTCTGGTCGAGGTCGGCAAAGCCGGTCGCAAGGCCGGTGATGTCGCTCGGATTGTCGCGGTTGTAGAGCATGTCGATCCGCTGCACGGCCTGTTCGAGAAGTTGCTGCGTGGTCGCGAACGTCTGTTTGCCGCGCGCGCCGGCCTCGGCGATTTCAAACACCTTCGCTTCGGCTTCGTCGAGAAGTTGGGCCGGAGAACGGCCCATCGGGTTGTAGGAAGATTCGGCAATGCCGGCGCCGACTTCGGCGAGCTTGCGTATGATCGAACGCTCGCGGACGATTTCGGCATAGCGGCGAATGTTAGCGGAGCCGGGAATGAACTTGTCGAGCGCACCCAGATACGCGATGCCGCCGACGTTTTGCAGCTGGTCCGTGCTCTCGAGCGCTTCCGAAAGCGTAATCACGTCGGCGGGTTTGCGTTGCTCGATGAGCGCGGCGATCTGCCGGTAAATCACCCGATGATCGTGGCGATAAAAATCGTCGGCCGAAACGAGATCGGCGATCTTGTCGAAAGCGTCGTTGTCGAGAAGAAGTCCGCCCAGCACCGATTGCTCGGCTTCGAGCGAATGCGGTGGTAGTTTGATTTTGTCGAGTTCCGGATCAGCGGATTGGGCTACGGGCTGAACCATTTTGCGGCGTGGGAAATTTCGACGATTCTATCACCGCAAATCGGACTTGCGAGAAGGTTATGTTTCGCCGAGGACGGAAACGGTGATGTGCGCGACAGCGTCGGGGTTCAAGACGATGCTGATCGGATGGTCGCCGATATGCTTCAAGGGGCCTTGCGGCATGCGGATCGCCGAGCGCTCGACTTCCATTCCCTGATTCTTCAGCGCGTCAGCAATATCAATGTTTGTCACTGAGCCGAAAAGTTTGCCGTCCACTCCGGCTTTCTGCGTGACTTGCAGCATGAGACCATCGAGTTTGGACGCGCGCTCTTGCGCCTGCGCGAGAAGTTCCGACTGCGTTTTTTCCAGTTCGGCGCGCCGCGTCTCAAACTCCTGGATGTTCTGCTCGGTCGCACGTTTCGCCTTGCCTTGCGGGATCAGAAAGTTTCGCGCATAGCCGTTCTTGACTTTGACGACGTCGCCAAGCTGGCCCAAATTCACGACTCTTTCGAGAAGAATAACTTCCATGAGGCTAAGCTTGCTAGTGAACGTCGGTGTAAGGCAACAGAGCGAGATAGCGCGCGCGCTTGATCGCGGTTGAAAGCTGGCGTTGATAATTCGCCCGAGTGCCGGTGATGCGAGCGGGAATGATCTTGCCGTTGTCGTTGATGAAGTCCTTCAACAGCTCGACATCCTTGAAATCAATTTCCTTGACCTTCTGCGCGGTGAAACGGCAAAACTTTTTGCGTTTGAACAAAGGACGCGCGGCGTTGGCGTCTTTGCGGTCTTTGCGGTCCTTGCGGTCTTTCTTGCCGAATGGTCGGGGCATGATTCCTCCTACGCGGCGCTCGCCTCGGCAGGTTTGGTTTCGCCGATTTGATTAAGCGAGCGAGCTTTCTCTTCCTTCATCATCGGCGAGGGCTCCGCCGCCGCGGTTTTCGTCGCAATCGTGAGATGGCGCAATACGGCGTCGTTGAACTTGAATCCGTGCTCCAGTTCATCGAGCGTCTCTTTGTCGCATTCCATGTTTATCAGGACGTAATGCGCCTTATGTACTTTTTGAATCGGATAGGCGAGCTGTCTGCGGCCCCAGTCTTCGAGCCGATGGACCTTGCCGCCTTTGGCGCTGATGACGCTCTTGTAGCGCTCGACCATCGCGGGAACCTGCTCACTCTGATCTGGGTGAACGATCAGCACAATCTCGTAATGCCGCATCGGGTATGAAGTCAAGACTTTGAAAGCCGCGTATTGTACAAGAGAATCACGCCTTGAAACCAGTTCTTTGCCGCCACGTTTCGTAAAGGCAAATTCCGCAGGCAACAGCGAGGTTCAGGCTGGCTACACTCCCCGCCATCGGGATGCGCACGAGGGTATCGCAGCGCTCGCGCGTTAGCCGCCGCAGTCCTTTCGCCTCCGCGCCCAGTACCCACGCGACGGAGCCGGCAAGATCGGCGCTGCGAATGTCGTCCTCGGCATCATGCGCGGCGCCGACGATTTTGAAATCGCGCTCGGACAGCTTCGTCAACTCGCGCGCGAGATTGGTGACGGCGAAAAATGGAACAATTGCTCCCGCCGAGGCCTTCGAAGCCGAAGGCGTCAGTCCCACCGCGCGGTCCTTTGGCGCGATCACGGCTTTCACTCCAAATCCATCGGCAACGCGAATACAGGCGCCGAGATTGCGCGGGTCCTGGACTTGGTCGAGGGCGAGCACGACGTGCTCGCCCGGCGAGTCCAGAACATCGTCAAGTTCCAACCCTGCGGTGCCGCTTTCAACGCGGGCCGCGACCCCTTGATGCCGGGCGCCGGCGGTCATGCCATCGAGACGCGCGCGGTCCACACGTACAACGCGGATTGCGCGGGCCTGCGCGAGTGCGTCGAGATCGCGCGCGCGGGGATCATCGCGACTACGTTCGAGGTATATCTGTTTGACGCTGGTACTCGAGCCCCGGATGGCCGACATCACGGCGTGAAAGCCGCAGACAAAAAAGCCCTCGCTCATTTGCCGCGGCCGGCGAGAACAAAATCGATTCGTGCGCTTTCCATGTCGACCCGGACAAGCGTCACGCGAATGCGATCGCCGAGCCTATAACGCCCGCCTCCCCGCTCGCCCAGCAACTGATGCTTCACCTCATCGTAGTGGAAGTAGTCGTTGCCCAATTCCGAGATATGCACCAGACCCTCGACGTAGACCGAATCGAGCGCGACGAACACTCCGAATCCGGCAACTCCGCTGATCGTCCCGTCGAAGGAGTCGCCGATCTTGTCCTGCATGTAGTAACACTTGAGCCAAGTTTCAACGTCGCGAGTCGCTTCATCGGCGCGGCGTTCCGTCATTGAGCAATGCACGCCGAGTTCATGCCAATTCCCGGGGGAATATTTTTTGTTGCGTAGCGCGGCCTTGATCGCGCGATGGATGAGCAGATCGGGATAGCGGCGAATTGGAGACGTAAAGTGTGTGTACGATTCGTAAGCGAGGCCGAAATGACCGGCGTTGTCGGGACTGTAAACCGCCTGCTGCAACGAGCGCAGCATCACCGTTTGCAGAAGCTGCGCGTCGGGACGGTCCTTGACCGCTTCAAGGAGCTTGGCGTAATCCCTCGCGTGCGGGTCTTGTCTGCCGGAGAGCGACAGACCAAATCCTTTCAGAAAATCGCGCAGTCTCTCGAGCTTCTCGGGAGTCGGTACTTCGTGCACGCGGTAGAGAGTCGGGTGGTCGCGTTCCCTTAAGAAACCGGAAGCGCAGACGTTCGCCGCCAACATGCATTCCTCGATTATACGGTGGGCGTCGCTGCGCGGTCGCGGAACGATGCGCTCAATTTTTCCGCGCGAGTCGAAGATCATTTCCGTTTCGATGGTTTCGAAATCGATCGCACCGCGCAGCGCGCGCGATCGAATGAGCAACTTGTACAGCGCGTGCAGGAGTTGAATTTCGGGCAGCAGCGCTTTGATCTCACCTTCACCAAAGCTTTCAGGTTCGGCGAGTATGCGGGCCACCTCCGAATAAGTCAGGCGGCAGCGCGAGCGGATGATTGCCGGATAAAAACGGTAACGCTCAATGTTGCCTTTGCCGTCAATGTTCATTTCGCAAGCCATCGCCAGCCGGTCGACGTTGGGCTTGAGTGAGCACAACTCATTCGACAGAATCTCCGGAAGCATCGGAATGACTCGGCGAGGAAAATATACCGAGTTGCCACGCAGCGCCGCTTCGCGATCGAGCGCGTCACCGCTGTGGACGTAGTGACCTACGTCGGCGATCGCCACGTAAAGACGATAGGCTTCGCCGTGGCGTTGACAAACCACGGCATCGTCAAAGTCTTTCGCGCTTTCGCCGTCAATTGTCACGAAAGGCAGCGCGCGCAGGTCTTCGCGGCCCTTCAAATCGGCGTCCTTGAGCTCACGCGAAAACTTGAGCGAGGTTTTGCCGACGTCGGCCGGAAAGACATGGGGAAGACGATGTTTTCTGAGCGCGATCTCGATTTCCATTCCCGGATCGGCATAGTTGCCGAGGACTTCGCTCACGCGTCCGATCGTTTGCGAGCGCAGGCCGGGCTGTTCGAGAATCTCCGCGACGACGATCTGTCCCGGTTTGGCCGCGCCTATCGCGTCTTTGGCGATGACCACGTCCTGGCTGATCCGCTTGTCTTCAGGGGAGACAAACGACACGCCATGTTCCTGGCGAAAGCGGCCGACGATGCTGACGTTCGCGTGTTCCAGCACTTCAACGATGCGCCCTTCGCGCCGCCCTCTTCTGTCTTCTCCAAGAGCACGAGCGACGACATGGTCGCCGTGCAACACTTTGTTCATCTCTCGCGCGTTCAAAAAAAGATCGGGTCCGCCGGCGTCCGGAATGACGAAGCCGAAGCCTTCGGCATGGCCTTCGATTCGTCCACGGATGAGATCGAGCTTGTCAACGATGCAGATCGCGCCTTTGCGATTACGCATGATCTGACCGTCGCGCTCCATCGCGCGTAAGCGGCGCTCGAACACGGGCGACTCATCGCCGCCGATTTCCATCATTTCCGCGAGCTTGTCGCGGGAAATCGGAACGCCGGTTTCTTTCAGCGCATGAAGAATAAACTCGCGGCTCGGCAGGGCGCGCGCGTATTTCGCTTCCTCGCGAGCGATATGCGGGTCGGCGTCGCGCGCGACTCGCTTTTTCATTCGGCTCGTTGACCGCAATTGTGATGCAGATTTATCATAAGCGCCCTTCCCCGATAGCTCAGTCGGTAGAGCGATGGACTGTTAATCCACAGGTCGCAGGTTCGAGCCCTGCTCGGGGAGCCAGTTCCTTGGGCAGTGGTTCAAGCCTCGCTACTGCGTCGGCTTTTCGGTTATCTGAAAAAACACTTCGTCTTTCTTGATCATGCCGAGCTCGGAGCGCGCCCGCTCTTCCAGCGCGTGATAGCCTTGCTTGAGATCGCGCACTTCGGCATCCAGCCCGGCATTGCGCGCGGCGAGTTCCCGGTTCAGTTGCTGATGTGATCGGAGCTGCGCATCGAGTTCCCAGACCTGCTTCCAACCGCCTTTTCCCCACCACGACGCATATGCAAGGAGCGCGATCAGGAGCGACAGGACTAGCGCGACGGCTCGAGACATGCCAGTCACTTTAGAGATTCTGGAAAGCGTCGGCGCCGGCGTAGCTCGCGGTATCGCCTAGCTCGTCTTCGATTCGAAGCAAGCGGTTGTATTTGGCGAGCCGCTCAGAGCGCGATAAAGAACCGGTCTTGATCTGCAACGCATTGCTGCCCACGGCGAGATCGGCGATGAAAGTGTCTTCAGTTTCGCCCGAACGATGTGATATCACGGTCGCGTACCCGGCGCGCTTGGCCATCTCCACCGCTTGCAAGGTTTCAGTCAGCGTGCCGATCTGATTGACTTTCACCAGAAGCGCGTTAGCGACTTCGGCTTTGATTCCATCGCGCAGAATCTTTGGATTGGTGACGAACACATCGTCGCCGACGAGCTGCGTTTTCTTGCCCAGCGTTTTCGTGAGCAACTTCCACCCGTCCCAGTCGGTCTCCGCCATTCCGTCTTCGATGCTGACGATCGGATAGCGATCCACCCACGCCTCGAGCAGCGAACAAAACTCCTGAGGTTTGAGCTTCCGTCCCTCTGATTTGAAGTAGTAGGCGCCGTTCTCGAAAAATTCCGAGCTCGCGCAATCGAGTGCGATTGCGATATCGCGGCCGGGGGCGTATCCCGCGTTGCTGATCGCTTCGAGCACAAGCGTAATGGCGTCTTCGTTGCCGGCAAGTTTCGGCGCGAACCCGCCTTCGTCTCCGACTCCTGTCGCCAGTCCTTTTTTTTTCAGAATTTTTTTGAGCGTGTGAAACACTTCGGCGCCGTAGCGCAGCGCCTCGCTGAAGGTCGGCGCGCCCAAGGGCACCAGCATGAATTCCTGGATGTCGAGGCCGTTGTCGGCGTGCGCGCCGCCATTGATGACGTTCATCATCGGCGTCGGCAGCCGCATCGTTCCCGCTCCGCCAAGATAGCGGTAAAGCGGCAATCCGCATTCGGCGGCGGCCGCGCGGGCGGCGGCCAACGAAACCGCGAGGATGGCATTGGCGCCGAGCCGCGATTTATTTTCGTTGCCATCGAGATCGACCATCGTTCGGTCAAGGAGCGTTTGACTGCGGACGTCGAGGCCGATCAGCGCTTCGCGGATTTCGCTCTTGACGTGCTCGACCGCGTCGGTCACGCCTTTTCCAAGATAGCGTTTAACGTCGCCATCGCGAAGCTCGATCGCTTCCTTTTGTCCGGTCGAGGCGCCCGAAGGCACCGCAGCAACACCGCGCACTCCCGACTCGGCCTCAACTTCGGCTTCAACGCTTGGAAATCCGCGCGAATCGAGGATTTCGCGCGCGTAGACTTCAACGATGGCGCTCATTTTTCCTGCAACGCCTCCATTTCGGCAAAGCCGCGCTTTTTCACGGCCTCATCAATCGCTTTCAAGTCGTAGAGCAGATTTTTCATTTTAGCCAGCGGCCATGAGTTGGCGCCGTCGGACAAAGCGTTTTCGGGACGGGGATGCGTCTCCATGAAGATTCCGGCGATTCCGACCGCGACAGCGGCTCTCGCCAGCACGGGCACAAACTCTTTCTGCCCGCCGCTTTTCGTTCCCTCGCCCCCGGGCAGTTGCACCGAATGCGTCGCGTCGAAAACGACCGGGCAGCCAGTGTCGCGCAGAATGGCGAGCGAGCGCATATCGGCGACCAGATTGTTGTAGCCGAAAGACACGCCGCGCTCGCATACCATGATGTTGTCATCGCCGCTCGCAGCTCTGGCTTTCTCCACGACATTTTTCATGTCGGCAGGGGCGAGAAACTGTCCCTTCTTGATGTTCACCGCCCGGCCCGACGCCGCCACGGTCTCGATGAAATCGGTCTGACGGCAAAGGAACGCCGGAGTCTGCAAAACGTCCGCGACTTTCGCCGCGATCGGCACTTCGTCAATCGTGTGAACATCGGTCAGCACCGGGATGCGTAACTCGTCTTTGACCTGCTGCAGAATTTCGAGGCCCTTCTCCATCCCCAATCCGCGAAAGGAATTCTTGGAGCTGCGATTGGCTTTGTCGTAGGACGATTTGTAAATGATGGAGACGCCGACTTCAGCGCAAAGTTCTTTAAGTTGCCCGGCGGTTTCGAAAGCCAGCTCGCGCGACTCGACCACGCACGGACCGGCGATCAAAAACAGCGGGCGATGAAGGCCGATGTCGAAACCGCAAAGCCGCATCTAGGGAACCTAGCAGGCTGTTGAAAAACTCCCCGAATCGAACGCGTCTTGTGTAGTCTCAGGAGCGAGTTCGTTACGGGGATAGGAAGAATGCG